>NZ_JBFAJC010000089.1:0-33233 GCF_040655075.1 Actinoallomurus sp. NPDC050550
CGCGCGAAGTACCCGCGTTTTAAGAACCGCAGCTCCCGGCAGACCGCGCACTACACCCGCTCGGCGTTCCGCATGAAGAACGGCGAGTTGTACATAGCCAAGACCACTACGGCGCTGCGGTTCGTGTGGTCCTTCGAGGACGTGGATCTGGCCGTGCTGAACCCCACCATGGTCGTCATCTCCCGAGATACGGACGGGCGCTGGTACGTGACATTCGCCGTCGACACCGACGCCCCCGACCCCCTGGAGAGCGCCGGGCACGCCATCGGCATCGATCTCGGGATCAAGGACTTCGCGGTGACCAGCGACGGGGATCGGATCGCCAATCCCCGGCATTTGGAGCGCAAGGCCCGCAACCTCGCCCGCTACCAGCGGCGCATGGCCCGCTGCCAGCGCGGGAGCATGAACCGGCGTAAGGCCAAGGCCAAGGTCGCCCGCGCCCACCGCAAGGTCCGCAACGGCCGGAACGACTTCCTGCACCGAACCAGCACCAACCTCGTGCGCAGGGCCGACACCATCGTGATCGAAGACCTCACGGTTAAGAACATGGTGAAGAACCGCAGGCTGGCGCGGGCGATCAGCGATGCGGGGTGGGGTGAGTTCCGCAGGCAACTGGAGTACAAGGCCGAACGCGCCGGGCGCACCCTGGTCGTGATCGATCGCTGGTATCCCTCCTCCAAGACCTGCTCGGTCTGCGGGCACCTGCTCGCGGCGCTGAGTCTTTCCACCCGGCACTGGACGTGTCCGGGCTGCCGCACCCGGCACGACCGGGACATCAACGCGGCCAAGAACATCCTTGCGGCTGGTCGAGCCGTAGCCGGGGGAACCCCTGGTGATGCCTGTGGAGCTGGTGTAAGACGGCAAGGGTCCTCCCTTCCGCAGTCGGTGCTGAACCAGGAAACCCGCACCGTGAGGCGCCCGGCCTAGGCCGGATCGGCCGCAAGGCCGATGGGACTCCCCCTTCCTTCAGGAGAGGGAGAAGTCAAATCACCGCCCCGATCTGCCAGGGCGCGAACTCTTCGTCGCCGGGGCCGAGCTCCTCGCCCGCCGTCCGGCGGCCCGAGGCGACCTCCAGCACCAACCGGAAGATCCGCTCGCCCATCATCGCGGCCTCCCCGGCCGTGACGTCAAGGTCCATGTCCTCGGTCATCGCGCGGTAGGCCTCCCGCGTCGCGGCCAGGTTCAGGCCGGGCACCGGCCGGCAGCCGTCCGCGGGGCCGCCGCCGGTCGTGACGCACATGACGGTCGCCCCGCCCGCGACCTGCCCGGTCGCGGACACGGCGACCTGCCCGGGAGTGTCCATGAAGACGAGCCCGCGCTCGGTCACGGGCTCGGCGTACTCGTAGACCGCGGTCAGCGGTGACGTGCCGCCCTTCGCCACCGCCCGCTCCGGCGCGTCCGGCTCGCTCGGCGACGGGAGGCCGACCTGTCTCTCCCACCAGTGGATCCGGTCGGCCAGCCGCTCTGCCACCGCCGGTGCGGCGGCGCGGCGCGTCAGCAGGTGCTCGGCGCCGTGCGTCTGCGGCGTGCCGGCCAGAACGGCGGTGCCGCCGTGCCGGACGAGCAGGTCGGCCGCCGCGCCGAGCGCCGGGTTCGCGGGCCCGCCCGTACCGGTGTCGGCCAGGCCGAGCACGAGTTCGGAGACGGGCACCGGCGTGCGCTCGACTCGGTCCGCCTCGGGCAGCAGCTCACGGACCACCTCGACGCCGTGCCGTACGGTCGCCGCCGTGCCGCCCATCTCCTGAATCGTCATCGTCGGCGTGCCCTCGGGCAGGTCGAACCCGGTGAGCTGGGCCACCTCGCAGCCGAGCCCGACCACGAGCAGGGCCGCGAAGTTCGGGTGCCGGGCGTAGCCGTTCAGGGTGCGCCGCAGCAGCCGGATGCCGTCGCCGTCGGCGGCCATCCCGCAGCCCGTGCCGTGCGTGAGGGCCACGACGCCGTCGACGTTCGGGAACTCCTCCGCGAGGGCCGCCGACCGGCTCGCGATCATCTTCGCGACCGTCGCGGAACAGTTCACCGACGTGAGGATGCCGATGTGGTTCCGGGTACCGACCCGCCCGTCCGGACGGACGATCCCCTCGAAGCCCACCGGCGCGGCCTCGCCGGACTCTTGCTCCCGCGGGCCCGCACCGGCCCGCGCCACCGCGACATCCTCACGCCGAGCCTTCATCTCGTCAGCCGTTCTGCACCCAGGCGTGCTCGGGGTCGAGGTAGGGGATCATCCGCCGGCCCTCGCCGGCCATGAACCACAGGTAGCACATCGAGTAACCCGGGGCGGCGACGACCGGGTGGTAGCCGGCCGGGATCGCGGCGACGTCGCCGTCGCGGACGGTGAAGCACTCCTCGCCCTCGCCGTCGTAGCGGATCTGCACGCCGAAGCCGTTCCCCGGCTCGAACTTGAACAGGTAGACCTCCTCGAGCCTGACCTCGCGAGGCGGCTCGTGGGTGTCGTGCTTGTGCGGCGGGTAGCTCGACCAGTTCCCCGGCGGGTTGATCGTCTCCCCGAACAGCATCCGCCCGGCGTCGTCGCCCGGGCCGAGCACCGTCCGGACCGTACGGGACCAGTTGCCCTCACCGCGCTCGTCGACCTGCTGGTCGTCCGGGCCGATGATCCGCGCCCGGCCGGGCGTGCCGTCGCCCAGCGGGGCGCTCGCGATGACGATCTGCGCCGGGCCGCCGGTCGCCCGGAACGTCAGCGCGTGTCCCGGCGGGGCGTACACCGTGTGGCCTGGCCCGTCGAACACGCCGCTCCGGCCGCCGGCCGTGCCCAGCCCGTCGACGTCGACGACGCCCGTGAGGACCACCGCGACGATCTCCTCCTCGCGGTTCAGCTCCAGGGTCTCGCCCTCGGCCAGGTCGGCCAGGTCGAGGCCGATCAGCTCGGTGTCCTTGCCCGGTGTCAGCAGGGTCTTCAATCTCTCTCCTTGATCTGGGTGACCAGCTGGGTGGGGTTGACGAAGCGCAGTGCCGCGACGAGCAGCACGAGCATGGACAGGGTGTAGATGACCGCCATCGCGTCGATCTCCTGCTGCGCGCGGATGCCCGCCGCCGAGACCGAGTAGTACAGCGCGACGACGAGGGTCTGGCTGTCGGCCCCGGCGGTGAGGAAGGTCAGCTCGAACATGCCGACCGTTCGCACGAGGACGAGGATGGCCGCGGCGAGCATGCCGGGGATGAGCAGCGGGCCGAGGATCCGCGTGAAGATCACCCAGGTCTTGGCGCCGCACATGCGGGCCGCCGCCTCGATCTTCGGGTCGATCTGCTCGATGAACGGCGTCATCACCAGGATGACGAACGGCACCGCCGGCACCAGGTTGGCCAGGATCACGCCGCTCAGCTTCCCGGCCAGGTGGAACTTGTACAGCACGGTGGCCAGCGGCACGCCGTACGTGATCGGCGGGATGAGGATCGGCAGCAGGAACGCCACCATGAGCACCCGCTTGCCGGGGAAATTCCGGCGGGCCAGCGTGTACGCGGCGGGGACCCCGACGATGACCGAGATCACGACGACCGCGATCGCGACCTCCAGCGTCACCGTGAGGACGCTCCCGAGGTCGAACTCCTTCCACGTCGCGCCGTACCAGTGGCTCGTCCAGCCCTTCGGCAGCCAGCCGCCGAACCACTTGGTGCCGAACGAGTTCACGACGACCGCGCCGACGATGCCGACCAGGATGAGCAGGAAGAAGACGACCGCGCCCCAGACGATCCAGGCCCCGGGCCGCAGCACGACCCGCCGTGGTGGCCTCTCCTCCGTGACGGGCGGCCGGGCTTCGGTGAGAGTGGTCATCCCTTGCCTCCTGTCGCTCCGCGGTACAGGCGGGCGCGCCAGCCGAGCACGAGGCCGATCACGATCAGCTCGACGGCGCCCATGATCATCGCGATGGCCGAGGCCATGGAGTAGTCGTACTGCTCGAAGGCGGCGTGGAACGCGGCGATGGAGATCACCCGCGTCTGCCGCGCGGGCTCACCGACCATGATCGCCGACGGGAACACCGAGAAGGCCAGCACGAACGACAGGCAGAACGTGATGGCCAGACCCGGCGCCAGCAGCGGCAGCGTGATGGTCCGGAACCGCTGCCACCAGCCCGCCCCCAGCGTCGCCGCCGCACGCTCCAGCGTCGGGTCGATCCCGGTGAGGTACGACAGCGTGAGCAGGAAGGCGAAGGGGAAGCCGGTGATGACGAGCGAGAAGACGACGCCCCAGTAGTTGTGCGTGAGGCGCACCGGCTGGTCGACGATCCCGATGTCCATGAGGATCCGGTTGAGCCAGCCCGTCGGCCCCATGAACGCGAGCAGGCCCTCGGCGGTGAGCACCGTGCCGAGCGTGATCGGAACGACGAGGATCGTCGTGACCGTGCGCTTACCGCGGAACCTGCCCCGCATCCGGTACGCGATCGGCACCGAGGCCAGGACGTTGAACAGCGCCGCCGGCAGCCCGATCTTCAGGGTCGTCCAGATCGTGTCGCGGAGGTAGGCGTCGCCGAAGAAGTCCCGGTAGTCGGCGAACGGCCCGGAGCCGTACCTGCTCACCGCCTCCGAGCCGGGCTGCGGCTGGAACGACAGCTGCAGCCCGTACACGAAGGGGTAGATGAACAGCGCGACGACGAAGACGACCGCGGGCAGCAGGAGCAGCAGCGTACGGTCGACGCCGCGCTCGGCGAGCCGGTGCCGCAGCGCGATCCGCGGCTGGGCGACCGTCGCCACCTACGCCACCTCCTCGGGCGCCGCCGGGCTCTCGGCGGCGTACACCAGCACCCGCTCCGGCGGCACCGACACCGTCACCCGGTCGCCGGGCGCCAGGCGCGTCCCGGCCCGCAGGTGCAGCTCGACGCCGTCGTCCGTACGGGCCTGGATGGCCTGCTCGCGGCCCTGGTACTCCACGACCTCGACGGTGACCTCGGTAGCGTTCGGGCCGGTGCCGACCGTGAAGTCCTCGGGCCGGATCGCGGCGACCGCCCGCTCGCCGAGGTCGTCGCGCCGGACGCCGGTGAGCCCGCCGTCCCCGAGGCCACCGAGCACGACCGTCTTCTCGTTGACCTGCGTCACCGGCAGCTCGAGCTCGTTGCGGTAGCCCATGAAGCCGGCGACGAACCGGTTGGCCGGCTCGGTGTAGACCTGCTCGGGCGAGCCGATCTGCTGCACCTTGCCCTGGCGCAGCAGGACGAGCCGGTCGGCCAGAGAAAGCGCTTCCTCTTGGTCGTGCGTGACGTAGATGGTGGTCAGGCCGAGCGTCTGGTGGATGCGCTTGATCTCGGTGCGCATCTCCAGCCGCAGCTTGGCGTCGAGGTTCGACAGCGGCTCGTCCATCAGCACCAGCGGCGGCTCCAGGACGATGGCGCGCGCGATCGCGACGCGCTGCTGCTGGCCGCCGGACAGCTGCCCGGGGAACTTGTCGGCGTGGTCGGTGAGCTGGACGAGGTTGAGGGCCTCCTCGACGCGGCGGCGCGCGTCGGCCTTGGGGACCTTCGCCATGCGCAGGCCGAAGCCGATGTTGCCGCGCACCGACATGTGCGGGAACAGCGCGTAGTTCTGGAACACCATGCCGAACCCGCGCTGCTCCGGCGGCAGGCCGTCGATCCGGCGGTCGTCGAGCGAGATCGCGCCGCCGGTCAGCGGCAGCAGCCCGGCCAGGCAGTTCAGGGCGGTCGACTTGCCGCAACCGGAGGGGCCGAGCAGGGCCACGAACTCGCCGCCGGTGATGGTCAGGTCGAGCCCGTCGAGGGCGCGCACACCCCCGAACTCACGGGTGACGTGGTCGAGCCGCAGCTCGGAGATCTTGGTCTGGCTCACTTCCGCTCCTCGCCGGTGCCGCGCCGGTTCGACGCCCGGCTCACTTGTGCACCTTGCCGCCGCCGACGGTCCGGTCCCACTGGTCGAAGGCCGTGGTCTGCTGCTCGGCGGGCAGCGACGTCTCCATGGGGAACTGGGTGATCCACTTGTCGTACTCGGGGCGGCCGAACTGCTGGATCACCTGCTGCGACTTGGGCGGGGCCATGGAGATCGTGACGCCGTTGACCGCCGGGCCCGGGTAGAAGTAGCCGGTGTCGTACGCCTTGGCCTGCTGCTGGGGAGTGAGCATCCACTTGATCAGCTGGATGTCCGCGGAGAGGACGTCGGCGGAGACTCCGCGCGGGATGACGGCGTACTGCGCGTCGGTCACCCAGTGCATGCCCTTGAGGTAGGAGACCTTGACGCCCGGCGGCACCTGGCCGAGCGCCCGCGGGTTGATGTCCCAGCCGGTCATGGTGGCGACGATGTCGGCCGACCCGTTGGCCAGGTTGGTCATCACCTCCGACGTCTTGGACGGGTAGTAGTCGACGTACTTGCCGAGGTCCTGCAGGTAGGCCCAGGTCTTGGTCCAGCCGGCCTTCGGGTCCTTGGGGTTGCTGTCGCCGAGGAGGTACGGCAGGCCCATCAGGAACGTACGGCCGGGGCCGGAGTTCGCGGGCCGGGCGTACTGGAACTTCTTCGGGTGCGCCTTGGCCCAGGCGAGCAGTTCCTGGGTCGTCGTCGGCGGGTTGGGGACCTTCTGCGGGTTGTACTCGATGAGCGGGCCGGCGGGGCTGTACACGAGCTCCATGCCGTGCCCCTGCGCCAGCTCCTGCATCTTGGCCGCCGGCGCCTGGTAGTTCGGGTTGCCGATGCGGCTCGAGTAGTCGTCGGTCTTGACCCACAGGTTCTGGTCGATGCCGGCGGACAGGCCGTCGGTGCCGGTGAGGACCAGGCCGATCTGCACCTGACCGGCGCTCTGCTGCGCCTTGATCTTGCCGGGCAGCTCCGGGGCCGTGGCCTTCGTGTAGGTGACCTTCTTGATCACCTTGGAGTGCGTCTTGACGAACTCGTCGATCATCCCCTGGGTGAGCTGCAGGTTGCCCGCGACGTCGATGATGTTGAGGGTCACCGGGTTCTTCGGGTTGTCGGGCACCTTGTCGGGGGTGACGTCCTTGGCCCCGCCCCCCGAGTTCGGCGAACCGCAGGCGCTCGCCACGAGGACGAACGCCGTCGCGAGGCACCACTTCTTAGCGCGCATGAGGGATCTTTCCTTCCGGTCACGATCGGGCGGCAACGCCGGTCGAGGCCCGCACGATCAACTGGCAGTCGAGTTCCCGGCGGAGATCCCCCGCTTCGGCGCCGGAGACGGTCAGGAGGTTCACGAGCAGGTCGACGGCGGCGCGGCCGGCCCGTTCGTTCTGCATGGCGACGGTGGTCAGCGGCGGGGTGGCCATGCCCGCCATCGGGATGTCGTCGAAGCCGACGACGCTCATCTCCCCGGGCACCGAGACACCCCGGTCGGCCAGCCGCGACATCACCCCCAGTGCCAGCAGGTCGTTGAAGGCGATGATCGCGGTGACGCCCTCGGCGATCGCCAGGTCGGCCGCGTGCGGCCCGGCCTCGAAGCGCGGGGCGAACGGCCCCAGCTCCACGATCTCCATGTCGTGCCGGGCACTGTGGCGCAGGCCGCGCCGGCGCTCCCGGTTCGACCAGGACGCCTTCGGGCCGTTCAGGAACGCGACCCGGCGGTGCCCGAGCGCCGCGAGATGATCGATGGCCTGGCGCATCCCGCCGGCCGCGCCCATCAGCACGGTCGGATGGTCGCGCACCTGGCGGTTGATGAAGACGAGGGACGTCGTCCCCACCACGCGTTCGAGCTGGCTCGGTGACATCCGCGACGAGCAGAGGATCACGCCGTCGACCTGTTTGGCCATGGCCTGAACGAGGGCGATCTCCTCGGTGGCGTTCTCGTCGCAGTCCGCGAGGAAGACGGCGTAGTCCGCCTCGCGGGCCCGGGCCTGGACGCCCTTCAGCACGGTGGGGAAGAACGGGTTGGACAGATCAGGAACGATCACGCCGAAGTTTCCGGTCTTGCCGGTGATCAGTCCCCGGGCGGCGCGGTTCGGGCGGTAGCCCAGCCGCTCCGCGGTGTGGAGCACGTGCTGCCGGGTCTCGTCCTTGACCAGGTCGGGAACCGTGAAGGCCCGGGAGACGGTGGAAACCGAAACTCCCGCCTCACGGGCGACGTCCTGGATGGTCACCGGCACCGCGACTCCTTGGGGTGGGTCGGATGCATGAAACTCTGCAATCCTTTGCAGAGTCGGTCAATGTAACTTTCCGGACATAAAGCCGTAACCGGGTCAGTGACCTGCGAGTGACCGCGACAGCGACCTACGGATGGCCGTATCACCGACCTACGGATGGCCGTATCAGTGACCTGCGGATGGCCGTATCAGTGACCTGCGAGTAGCGCCCGCGTGTTGTCCCAGCCCTCCAGGCCGGGGTCGAGGAGGGAGACGTCGGCGGGCGTGCGCAGCCGGTGCCAGCCCGGCGCGGAGCGTACGGCGCCCTGGGTGCCGGCGGCGGCGCGCAGCCGGGCGGGGGCGTCAGAAGTGTCCAAACCGATCCCGGCGAGCCAGGACGGCGCCGGCAGCCGGGCCGCCAGCGCGACCAGCCCGCCACCCGCCGCCGGGCAGACGGCGACCTGCCCGCTGCCGAGGGCGCGGAACAGTTTTCCGAGAAGCAGGGCCGGCAGATCCGGCGCGTCGGGCGCGACGACGGCCGCCTGCTCGGCGCCGAGATCGTGCAGGGCGCGCAGCAGCGCCTCGAGCCCGGAGACACGGAGAACGGGCGTGCCCGGCCAGGTCACGGCCTCCGCCGCCGGATCGGGGGCGGTCAACGCGAGCACGGGCGTGACGAACTCCAGCCCGGCGACGACCTCGTAGGTGTCCTCCAGCAGGGCGAGCCGGTATTCGTCGGGGTCGATGCCGGGAGGCGCCGCGGCGTCCGTACCGGCCAGGACGACGGCGAACCGGTCCGTCACGTGCCGGAGTCCCCGTCCAGGGCCAGGTCTCCGTCGAAACCCCGTCCTGCGTCGCCGGCCTCGGCGAGCCGGTCGCGCGGCGGATCGCCGTCCATCAGCGGCAGTCCGGCCGTGGCGGCCACTCCCTCGAGGTAACCGCGCGCCCGCTCGGTCCGGGGATAGCGGTTGACCAGCTTCCAGAACGGCGGACCGTGCCCGGGGACGATCAGGTGGGCCAGCTCGTGCAGCAGGACGTAGTCGACGACCCAGCCCGGCATCCCCCGCAGCTGCGCCGACAGCCGGATGGTGCCGTCGTCCGGGGTGCACGAGCCCCAGCGGCTCCGCTGGTTGGTCACCCAGCGGACGCTGGCGGGGACGGCCCGGTCGTCGAGGTAGCGCCGCGACAGCTCACGCGCGCGGTCGAAGAGCGCATCGTCGTTCGGATGCCTGCGGCGCTCGCGAGCGGCCAGGCGTTTGAGGACAGTGTCGATCCATTCGCGCTCTTCGGCGGCACTCAGGCCGGCTGGCACCATCACGACGGTCTTGTCGCCGTCTCGGCGTGCGGTGATGGTCCGCCGGCGCCGGGCGCTGCGACGCACCTCGATCTCGCCAGTGGGGGGCACGCTAAGCACCGTACCGAAAACTTCGTTTTCTCCACAGGGGGTGGGTCACGTTTTCGCTGGTAGGGGCGGCGTAATTTCGGGATCCCCAGGCTCATCCACAGGCTTTGCGCAGGTTTTCCACAGGCTCGGAGTGTCCTGGCCGGTAGCCTGTGGAGCCGGGTTACCGGCGCCCCCGCACAGCCGGACCCGACGTGAGAAAGCACACACTTACCCGTTTGTGCTGGTCACCACCCCTCACGTACGACCGGCCGGGCAGACGGCGCGAGATGCCCCGCCTGCCGATGTGGTACGCACGCCGTGCCTCGCCGAGAATAGGGTGACGTGCGGAGCGAACCGGCATTGCACGGCCGCCTCGCGGATGCGCTGAGAGCAGGTACTCAATGAGCGATCTCCCCCGCCGCGCTGTGACGCGGACCGCCAAACTGGCGTCCCTCCCCATCGGCTTCGCCGGGCGGACCGCCCTCGGGTTCGGCAAACGGACGATCGGCCGCCCCGCCGAGCTCGTCGCCACCGAGATCCAGCAGCGCACCGCCGAGCAGCTGTTCAAGGTGCTCGGCGAGCTCAAGGGCGGCGCGATGAAGTTCGGCCAGATGCTGTCGATCTTCGAGGCCGCGCTGCCGCCCGAGATCGCCAGCCCCTACCGGGCCACCCTGACCAAGCTCCAGGAGGCCGCCCCGCCGCTGCCCGCCGCGACCGTGCACCGGGTGCTGGCCGAGGAGTTGGGCCCGGACTGGCGCGACGACTTCGCCGAGTTCGACGACCGGCCGGCCGCGGCCGCCTCCATCGGCCAGGTGCACAAGGCCGTCTGGCACGACGGCCGCACCGTCGCCGTCAAGGTGCAGTACCCCGGAGCGGGCAAGGCGCTGCTCAGCGACTTCAACCAGCTGGCCCGGCTCAGCAAGCTGTTCGCGGTCCTCGCGCCGGGACTGGACGTCAAGGCGATGCTGGCCGAGCTGAAACGACGGATCGCCGAGGAGCTCGACTACACGATCGAGGCGGAGTCGCAGGCGACCTTCGCCGAGGCGTACGCCGACGACCCCGACTTCCTCATCCCCGACGTCGTGGCCCAATCCGGCCACGTGCTCGTCACCGAGTGGATCGACGGCACGCCGCTGTCGGCGATCATCAGCGACGGCACGCAGGAGCAGCGCGACCACGCGGGCCTGCTGTACTGCCGGTTCCTGTTCTCCGGGCCCGCGCGCTGCGGCCTGCTGCACGCCGACCCGCACCCCGGCAACTTCCGGCTGCTCGACGACGGCCGGCTCGGCGTCATCGACTTCGGCGCCGTCGACCGGCTGCCCGGCGGCTTCCACCGGCGGATCGGCGTCCTCATGCGCATCGGCACGATCGGCGACGTCGACCAGATCGTCAAGGCCCTCCGTGAAGAGGACTTCATCCGCGAGGGCGTCGAGGTCGACCCCGAGTCGCTGCACGCCTTCATCGCCCCGATCGCCGAGCCGCTGATCGAGGACACCTTCAAGTTCAGCCGGGAGTGGCTGCGCCAAGAGGCCGCCCGCGTCGCGGACCTGCGCCCGACCAACGTCGTCCGCCAGCTCAACCTGCCGCCGTCGTACGTGCTGATCCACCGTGTGGTGGCCGCCGGCACGGGAGTGCTGTGCCAGCTCGAGGCCGAGGGAAGGTTCCGCGACGAGGCGCTGACCTGGGTGCCCGGCTTCGCCGACGACGACCCGGACCTCGACGACGAGGACGGCGAGGAGATCGCGAGCTGAGGGCTCGGCCTACCAGTAGACGGGGTCGAGACGACCCTCGATCGAGCGGATGTTGTCCCGGCTGCAGCGATCGCACAGGTAGCGCGGGCCCCGCTCGGTCACCTCGGTCATCCATCCCAGTGGCGCCTCGGCGGTGGCTCCGCACGATGAACAGCTGACCATCCCCCATGCCCCCTCAATCGGTTCTCTCTACAGGATCCCTGATCCGGGAGGCGCGCGAAAGCCGAACGCGCCGTCCGAGAGCCACGCCACACTCCGCGTGACGAGACGACGACGGGCCCCCGGCCGTGATGGTGCCGGGGGCCCGTTCTTCTTCGGAAGGCGCGTCAGCCTCTTCGGGAGGCGGTCAGCGCGTGGTCAGGAGGCGCCGGAGGCGGACCGCGGTCGCCTCGTCGCGCCGGGCCCTGCGCATGGCGCGGACATGGGCGACGTCGCGGCGGCGCGTGGCCTCACGCTCGGCGTCCCGTATTCGCTCCTGGGACAGTTCGATGCTGAGCAAGCTCATCTGCTGCTCTTTCTCCGTATCTATGCGAGGTTTTGGTCGGAGTGTCATGCCGCCACCACGGCGTCCTTGCGCGGGCGGCCACGCGGCCGCTTGCGGGGAACGACGACGCCCCGTACGAACAGCTCCCCACCCCAGACGCCCCAGGGCTCCCGGCGCTCCTTGGCACCGGCGAGGCAGGCGCGCCGGATCGGGCACTCGGCGCACAGCGCCTTGGCCAGCTCGACGTCCTGCGGCGACTCGGCGAAGAACAGCTCAGGCTCGGTCCGGCAGGGAAGATCAAGGTTCTCGCTGATCGCGGTGAACGCGAGTTCCAAGGTCTCCACCCCTCTCTTGATGTGGTCTCGTTGGCTCGGACGGTTCTGGCCAAACAAAAAGGCCGCGGTTCCCGGTTGGGATCCGCGGCCTGGAGGCCTGCTCGGAGCTATTGCTCCGGTGGTCTCCAGGGGTACGGACCCACTGCGGCGCGCTTACGGGCAGCGCCCTTGACCTGGGCATTCGTCTGGGTAGCCGGGAACATCCCAAGGACATGCCACGCCTGCAGATCCACGCCGCCAGGCCGCACACGTCCGGATTCGACGGACGCATAGCGGATCGACTCAAGACTCGGCAGGGACGCGGCGGCAACGGTGGAACCGCTGGGGGACACCATCGCCGGACGTGCGCAGGCGGCGGCCCAAGTCGAAGAAATCAACGTGTTCCTCACCGGACTGCCACCTCCACTCATCCGTCGGGGCTCCGCGAAGCGGAGCCGTTCAAGTGCTCGCGAGAAGCGTACGATCGCCCGCGGGATCGGGGCAACGTATTTTCTACCTGCGACTTCTTATTTTTTCTGGCGCCGTCCCGGCCGCCACTCCGCGTTGCCGGGCGGCCTCGTAGAGGAACACCGTCGCGGCGGAGGCGGCGTTGAGCGAGCTCGCCGCTCCCACGATCGGGATCCGGACGACGTCGTCGCAGGCCGCGGCCCAAGTGCCGCTCATGCCGCGGGTCTCGTTGCCGATGACGAGCAGCACCGGACCCCGCAGGTCGTGATCGCCGACGTCGACGGTGCCGGTCTCGTCCGTCCCGACGACGCGCAGCCCGCTCTCCCGCGCCCACTCGATCACGGGACGGGGCGCGGGGACCCGTACGACCGGCAGGGCGAACAGCGAACCGGTGCTGGCGCGCACGGACTTCGGATCGTACGGGTCGGCGGCGTGGCCGGTCACGATGACGCCGGCGGCGCCGAACGCGTCGGCGGAGCGGACGACGGTGCCGATGTTGCCGGGCTCGGCGGCCCGGTCGAAGACGAGGACCGGGCCCTCCGGCGTGATGCGCTCCAGGTCGTCCGGCGGCAGCGCCGCGACCGCGACGAGCTCCGCGTCCTCCTTGCCGGCCAGCTCGTCCAGCAGCGCCGGCGCCATCTCGACGCGCTCGGCGGACGTCTCGTCCAGCGTCCGCTCCGCCCAGGACGACAGCCGCCGTCCCTGGGCGTACAGCAGGGCGCGGATCGGCCATCCATGCTCGACGGCGAGCGTGATCGGCCGGACGCCCTGCACCAGGAACTCCCCGGACCGCTGCCGCTTCGTCCGATTGGTGAGCAGCGCCGCCCACTGCTGAAACCGCGCGTTCCGCGTCGTGATCCGCATCAGAAGGCAACCGTACGCCAACGGTCGCGGGGACCGCTCCCGACCTCACTCCCTGAGCCTCACCGCCCGATACCGGCTCAGTTCACCGGCCGCTCACGGTGACCGGCCGACCCCCGCCGCCGCTGCCGTGAGACGTCGCGCGACTCCCTCTCTGACCGGGCTGATCAGGTCACTCCGGACACGCGACCATTGTCAGGAGTCGGTGACGCGGACGAGGCCCTCTTGGACGACGGAGACGACCAGTTCGCCGTCCTGGGTGAAGACCTGGCCGCGGGCGAGACCCCGGGCGCCGGAGGCGTTCGGGGTGTCCTGGGCGTACAGCAGCCACCGGTCGGCGCGGAACGGCCGGTGGAACCACATCGCGTGGTCCAGGCTCGCGCCCATCGTCCTGCGGTCGCCCCAGGCCAGACCGTGGTTGAGCAGCACGGTGTCCAGCAGCGTCATGTCCGAGGCGTACGTCATCAGGCAGACGTGCAGCAGCGGGTCGTCGGGCAGCTCGCCCGCCACGCGGAGCCAGACCAGCGACTCGGGGCCCATCAGCTCCGGGTCGCGGGCGGCCTCCCAGGTCAGCGGCGTCACGTGCCGCAGGTCGATCGGCCGCTTGCGCAGGAACTCGTTGTCGAGCTTGCCGAACAGCCGCTCCATCCGCTCCTGGAACGTCGGCAGCGACTCCGGCTCGGGCACCTCCGGCATCGATGCCTGGTGCGACGGGCCGTCCTCGACGATCTGGAATGACGCCGACAGGGTGAAAATGGTCTTGCCGTGCTGGACCGCGGTGACGCGGCGGGTGGTGAACGACCGGCCGTCGCGGACCCGCTCGACGCTGTAGACGATCGGCACGCTCGGGTCGCCGGGGCGGATGAAGTAGGCGTGCAGCGAGTGCACGTGACGGTCGTCGGGGACGGTACGGCCGGCGGCGACCAGCGCCTGGCCGGCGACCTGCCCGCCGAACACCCGCTGCTGGCGCTCCTCCGGGCTGCGCCCGCGGAAGATGTTGACCTCGATCTGCTCGAGGTCGAGCAGGTCGAGCAGCTCCTTCAGCGCGGCGTTCATCGCTTCCTACTCCTCTTCCGGCATCTCGCCCCGGCACAGGGCGAGCACCGCCGAACCGTATCGGTCCAGTTTGACGGCCCCGACTCCGGGGATGGCGGCCAACTCCGACTCGGTGGCGGGGGCGTGCTCGGCGATGGCCTGCAGGGTGGCGTCGGTGAAGACGACGTAGGCGGGGACCTTCTGCTCCTTGGACGCCGTCAGGCGCCACTCCTTCATGCGGGTGAGGAGGTCCTCATCGAAGTCGGCCGGGCAGGTCTCACAGCGGCCCAGCTTGCGCTCGATCGCGGCGGTCAGCGGGCGCCCGCAGACCCGGCACGGCTGCGGTCCCGTGGCCGGGGCACGGCGCTTCGACCGGTCGACGCGGGGTGGACCGGCGCTCTGCGGAGCGAGGCCGTCGAGGAAGCGGGACCGGCGGCGTCCCTTGCGGCCACCCGGCGACCGGGCGAGCGCCCAGGACAGGGCGAGGTGCTCGCGTGCCCGCGTCACGCCGACGTACAGTAGCCTGCGCTCCTCCTCGATCTGCTCGGGGCTCTTCTCCGCGTAGATGATCGGCAGCGTGCCCTCGACCAGGCCGGCGAGGAACACCGCGTCCCACTCCAGGCCCTTCGCGGTGTGCAGGGTGGCCAGCGTCACGCCCTCCAGCGCCGGGGCGTGCTGGGCGTTCGCGCGCTCCTCGAGCTCGGCGACGAACTCCGGCAGGCCGGCGCCCGGCCGGTCGGCGGCGACGTCCTCGGCGAGCTGCGCCAGCGCGGCGAGGGACTCCCAGCGCTCTCGCGCCGCGCCGCGTCCCTCCGGCGGCCGGTCGGTGAGCCCGGCGGAGGCCAGCACGTCGCGCACGGCGCGGACGAGGGGCTCACCGTCGTTCACGGACCGGGCGGCACCGCGCAGGAGCACCACCGCCTGGCGGACCTCGGCGCGTTCGAAGAACCGCTCCGCGCCCTTGAGGACGTACGGCACGCCGGCGTCGGCGAACGCCTGCTCGTACGGCTCGGACTGGGCGTTGATGCGGAACAGCACCGCGATCTCGCGGGCGGGCACGCCCTCCTCGATGAGCGCCCGCGCCCGCTTGGCGACGGCCTCGGCCTCGGCGACCTCGTCGTCGTACTCGTGGAAGGTCGGCTCCGGGCCGTCGGGCCGCTGCGCGATCAGCTCCAGGCGGTGCTTGCGCGCCTCTCCCCGCGCCTGCGCCAGCACGCCGTTGGCGAGGTGCACCACCTGCGGCGTCGACCGGTAGTCGCGGACCAGCTTGACGACCTTCGCCTCGGGGTGCTCGACCGTGAACCGCAGGAGGTACGCGGGGCTGGCGCCGGTGAAGGAGTAGATCGTCTGGTTCGGGTCGCCGACGACGCAGATCTCGTCGCGCTCGCCCAGCCAGACGTCCAGCAGGAGCTTCTGCAGCGGGTTGACGTCCTGGAACTCGTCGACGACGAAGTAGCGGTACTGGTCGCGCACCTGGTTCGCGACCTCCTGATGCTCGGTGAGCATCGCGGCGGTCAGCTCCAGCATGCCCTCGAAGTCGAGCAGGTTGCGCTCGCGGCGCAGCTCCTCGTACGCCTCGTAGAGCCGCGCGAAGTCCGGCGCCTCGGTGGGCGGGGTGCGCCCGGCCTTGGCCGCCGAGGCCGGATAGTCCTCCGGCCTGGTCTGGGTGACCTTCGCCCACTCGATCTCGGCGGCGGCGTCGCGCAGCTCCGTACGGCCGAGGGACAGGCGCAAGGCCCGCGCCGCCTCCATGACCAGGCCGAACTTCGACTCGATGAGCGTGGGCGGCTCCCCGCCGATCACCTTCGGCCAGAAGTAGGAGAGCTGTTTGAGCGCCGCCGAGTGGAACGTACGGGCCTGCACACCCGGCGCGCCGAGCTGCCGCAGCCGCCCGCGCAGCTCGCCGGCGGCGCGGGCGGTGAAGGTCACGGCCAGCACCCGCTGCGGGGCGATGACGCCGGTCAGCACCGCGTATGCGATCCGGTGGGTGATCGCGCGGGTCTTGCCGGTGCCCGCACCGGCCAGCACGCACACCGGCCCCCGGGTCGCCTCGGCGACCGCGCGCTGGTCCGGGTCCAGCCCGGCGAGGATCTGCTCGGCCTCCATCGCCCCTCCTGTCACTCCCTTCCATCCTCCCAGGCCCGGCACCCGGCCGTGGCCGTCCCGGAGCTTCGGGAATGCGGTTCGGGGGCCGGGCGTTGGCAATGCTGATCGCCGTCGACCCAGGACAAGGAGAGCCATGACCGCGCCCGCGACGGGTGAGCTGACGATGTACACCACCACTTGGTGCGCCTTCTGCCGTCGGCTCAAGGCTCAGCTGGCCCGTGAGGGCATCCACATGGTCGAGGTCGACATCGAGCGGGACCCGGCGGCCGCCGAGTTCGTCATGAAGGTCAACGGCGGAAATCAGACGGTTCCGACCGTGGTCTTTCCCGACGGCACGGCGGTGACCAACCCGTCGGCCAAGGAGGTCAAGAAGCGCCTCGCCGCCATCGCCGCGCTCTGAGCCGCTCAGCTCAGAGGTCCAGCAGCCGGCCGAGGTTTCCGCCGAGGACCAGGTCCCGCACCTGTCCGGGGGCGGTGACGCGTTCGACGGTGACGCGCGCGAGCACCGGGTCGCCGTACGGCGCGTCCGAGCCGAAGAGCGTGCGCTCGGGAAGCTCCTGGACGGCCAGTCGTACGGCGAAGACGATGTGCGCGGTGGACAGCTCCAGGTACATGTTCGGCGTCTCCCGTGCCAGTTCGATCGCCGTCATCCAGTTGAGCCCGCCGAGCTGGCTCACGATCAACGGCACCGAGGGATGGCGTGCCGCCAGCCGGGCGAGCGTGTGCAGGTCCTCCGCCGTCGTCGGGGCGAACCCGTGCACGACGACGGGCAGGTCGCCGTGGTCGTGCGCCGCGGCGAGCACCGGCTCCACCCGGGCGGCCTCGCCGGGAGGTGGGGTGAGCTCCCCGATGCCGAGCAGCCCGCGCCCCGCGACCTCCCGCTCGACGAACGCGCCGATCTCATCCTCGGGAAGATTCAGCGGCACGGAGCCGAAACCGATGAACCGGTCCGGGTGGGCGGCCAGTGCGTCGTCCAGCTCCCGCCACGCCGTGGCGTAACCGTCGCCGCCCGTGCCGCGTCCGTCCAGGGCCCGCTCGAGCACGCTCATCTCCCGGCGGAGCGAGTCCAGGTCGGTGGCCCGCTCGGGGTGCGGCCGGGTGGGGAAGAGCACCGTACGGTCCACTCCCGCGTCATCCAGTAGGCGAAGGTGTCCTTCCACTGGGTCGTGCACGTGACTGTGGGCGTCGATGATCAATATCGGCCTCCTTCCGACGCCGGCCGCCGGAATGCGGCCGACGCGCCCACTGTTGCCCCCTGACACAGTTGGAAGGTCAAGCCGGAGGGACGGGCACCGTGCTCATCGGGGAGCTGGCCGCGCGGACCGGGACGAGCGAGCGCCTGCTCCGCTACTACGAGCGGGTGGGGCTGCTCCGCCCGGAGCGCGAGCCGAACGGCTACCGCGTCTACGACGAGACGGCCGTCGAGACGGTCGAGCGGATACGGGCGCTGCTGGCGGCGGGGCTGCCGACCCGCGTCATCCGCCAGATCCTCCCCTGCACCACCGCCGAGACCGCCGTCGCCCCGTGTCCCGGCGTCCTGAACGCCATGCGGGAGCAGCTGGACGCCCTCGACCGGCGTTCCGCCGAGATCGCCGCCGCGCGGAGCCTGCTGAGCCGGACGATCGCCGCGACCGAGGCCTCGCTCGGCGATCCGGGCGAGCGCCCGGTGACGACCGCGAGCTGACACCCGAGACGGTGCTCTCAGCGCCGGGGCGTGGACAGGCCGGTGATGACGACCTTTCCGACGGGGCGGTCCTCGACCAGGTGGCGCAGCGCCTCTCCCACCGCCTCGAGCGGATAGATCGAGTCGATGACCGGGCTGATCCGCCCGGCTACCAGCAGTTCGGTGATCTCGATCCAGGCGGCTCTCGACCGCGCGGACGTCGCGGCGCGCAGCGAGAACCCGTGGAGCGTGGTGCGGCGCTCGATGATCTCGTGGAGCGGCAGTTCGGTACTGCAGCCGCCCGAACAGCCGACCAGGACCAGGTGACCGCCGGGCGCCATGGCCGCCGCGATCTGCGCGGTCACGGGACCGCCGACGCCGTCGACGGCCACGTCGACGCCGGCGGCGAACCCGTCGCCGAGCCCGTCCCGCAGCCGGTCCTGCTCCAGGTCGACGACCTCGATCCCCCGGGCCCACGGCGCCGCGCGGATCGCCTTCGCCTTGGCCGTCGTTCCCACACCGCCTGCGACGGCGGCCGCCCCGAGCGCGCGCGCCAGCTGGACCGTCGCGTTGCCTACGCTGCCGCCGACGCCCGGCGCGAAGACGGACCTACCGGCTTCGAAGGCGCCCGTCCGCAGGGCGAGCAGACCGGTGAGGTACGCGATCGGGACGGCCGCCGCCACCTCATCGGACACGCTGACCGGGATGGCGGCCAGGTTCCGGGCCGGCACCACGGCGAACTCCGCCATCGTCCCGTCGGCGGTGACGCCGCCGTCCCCGGCGAAGAACATCACCCGCGTGCCGGCCGGCCAGCGCCCACCGGGGTCGGCGACGACGAGGCCGGCGCCCTCACTGCCCAGCGTGAGCGGCAGCAGCCCCACCGTGGACGGGCCGCCCGCCGCCACGGAGTGGTCCAGCCGCGTCACGCCCGCCGCGGTGATCTGGACGAGGACCTCGCCCGGGCCGGGGGCCGGTATCTCCACCTGCTCGATCCGCACATCCGTCGTGTGCGCGGTGATCGGATAAGCGCGCGCCGCCTTCACGTGAGTCGTCCCCCCCGAAAGTCCCTCATACCCGTACGGGGAGGACGGCACGCCCGGTGCCGTCCTCCCCGCGTGAAGAGAGGCGAATCTCGGTTCCAGAGCCTCGGCCCAGGAGCGTCACTCCTGGCCGCCTCGGCTGTTGCCGGTGGTCCCGAGGCTGGTGGAGCTCAGCTCGTCGTGACGTGCACGTAGTCGACGACGAGCTGCGCCGGGAACGGGGTGCTGCTGTTCGGGTCGCCCGGCCAGTAGCCGCCCACGGCGAGGTTGACGATGATGTAGAAGGGGTGGTCGAACACCCAGTGGTTGCCGTTCAGGTCGGCGGGCGTGCGGGTCTCGTAGACGTGGCCGTCGACCGACCACTTGATCGAGTTCGGCGACCAGTCGATCGCGAAGGTGTGGAAGTTGTCGTAGAAGTGCGCGCCGCCGGGCAGGGTGTACCCGGCGCCGATGCCGTTCGAGCCGGAGTAGCCCGGGCCGTGGATGGTGCCGTGCACGGCGCCCGGTTCGAACCCGACGTTCTCCATGATGTCGATCTCGCCGCTGTTCGGCCAGCCGACACTGCCGATGTTGTTACCGAGCATCCAGAAGGCCGGCCACATCCCCTGGCCCTTCGGGATCTTCATCCTGGTCTCGAAGTGACCGTACTTCTGAGTAAAGGTGGACGCGGTCGACAGTCGGGCCGAGGTGTACTGGCAGGTCCCGTACCAGCATTTATAGCCGCCCGGATTGTCCTTGCGGGCGGTGATGACCAGGTGGCCCTGGCCGTCCAGCGCGGCGTTGTGCGTGCCGCTGGTGTAGTACTCGCGCTCATGGTTGTTGACGTTGTCGCCGGTCTCCGGGCGCCACTTGCTCGAGTTGACGGCCGATCCGGCGGCGCCGTTGAAGTCGTCGGTGAAGGTGGCGGTGGCGGCCACCGCGGCGGCCGGGGCGATCGTGGAGTGGCCGCCGCCCGCGGCCACGGCGGCGGTACCGCCCAGCCCGGTGACCAGCAGGGCTGCCAGCAGCAGCCGGCCCGGCCTGAGTCGGCGGGATGACGAGGACATCGCTTTCCCTTTCGTGGTGGAAGAGATGGAACGGAGCGCCGGGTCAGCTCGGGAGCGTCCACTTCTGGTTCGCGCTACCCGCGCAGTCCCAGATCTGCAGCCGCGTACCGTTGGCCGAACTCGGGCCCGTGGCGTCGAGACAGCGCCCGGAGTTCGGGTTGACCAGCGAGCCGTTCGCGCCCGCCTGCCACTTCTGCGCGCCCGTGCCGTTGCAGTCGTACAACTGCACCTGGGTGCCGTTGGCGGTGCCGGCGGCGGTCACGTCCATGCACTTACCGAGTGCCTGCAGGGTCTGGTCCGAGCCGACGGTCCACTGCTGCGCCGACGTGCCGTTGCAGTCGTACAGCTGCACCGCCGTGCCGTTCGCGCTGTTCGCCCCCGCCACGTCCACGCACTTGCCGCCGTAGCCGGTGATCTGGCCGGTGGAACCGGTGGGCGGGGGCGTGCCGCCGCCTCCGGTGATGGCGTTGAAGGTGCCGGCGAACTGGTACGCGCTCTGGGAGGTCCCGCTGCAGGTGTCGGACAGGGTGCCGTTGCTCGCGCAGGCCTTGTCGCGGCCCAGCGCCCAGTAGGCGAGTTCCTGGATGCCGTTGCTCGCGGCGAAGCTCTCCAGGGAGGAGGCGTTGGCGGTCGTGAAGACCTCGTTCGTGGAGTCGTTCACCCCGATCATCGGGGTGTTGCCCTCCATCGCCCACAGCTGGGCGGAGGTCTTCGACGTCCAGATCTGACCGAGCTGGCCGTGCAGCGCGGTCGCCGCGTTGATCGCGGCCTGCCCCATGTCCATGGACGGGCCGTAGTCCATCGTCATGATGTTGACGGCGTTGACGGTGACGCCACGGCTCTTGGCGTTGTTCAGCAGGCTGAGCGAATCGGACAGCAGGCCGGAGGGGTCGACCGGCAGGGTGTAGTCGACGTCCAGGTGCTTGCCCGCGGCCGCGTACTGCTGCTGGAGATCGGCGAGGGCCTGGTTGCGGCGGTCGTTCGCGGTCGTGTCGTCCAGCGCCGCGCCCTCGATGTCGAGGTCGATCCGCGTCAGGTTGAGCGTGTCGATGGCCTTCTTGTACTGCGCCTCCAGCGTGGACACCGAGCCGCACGCCTGGCCGAGTTCGGTGCCCGACGCGCCGCCGAAGGAGGCGATGACGTCGCCGCCGGAGGCGCGCAGGTTGTTGATGGCGGTCAGCCAGCCGCTGTTGTCGATGGCCGTGTCGCCGTTCCACGTGGCGTTGCAGCCGCCTCCGCCGATGACGAAGGCGAGCGTGTAGTACTTCAGCCCGGTGGCCGACTGGGCGTTCGCCATCGCGGACGTCGAACCCCAGGTCTCGACGTACGGGGCGGCGTAGTGGGCGGGGAAGCCGGGGCCGGGGTTCGCTGAGGCGGCGTATGCCGGGCTCGCGCCGAACAGCAGGCCGGCGACGGGTATCGCGGCTGCTATCAGTGCTTTCAGGCGGGGACTGGACATGCGGGGATCCTCCTGATGGGGTCTTCGGCTCACGCCGACGGAGGGGTCGCGGGCGGTCGCCCGGGACCGGGGCCCCCGGGCGGTCGCCCAGGGGCCCGTGCGGAGAGGTTCAGGGGGGCTCAGGAGCCGGGGAGCGTCCACTGCTGGTTGGAGCCGCCGGAGCAGTCCCAGATCTGCAGCCGGGTGCCGTTGGCGGAGCTGACGCCGGTGGCGTCCAGGCAGCGACCCGAGGCGGGGTTGACGAGGGTCGACCCGGATCCCCGGGTCCACTGCTGGGCGCCGGTCCCGTTGCAGTCGTAGAGCTGGACCTGGGTGCCGTTGGCCGTGCCGGCCGAGGTGAGGTCCATGCACTTGCCCAGGGCCTGGATCGTGCCGTCCGAGCCGACCGTCCACTGCTGCGCGGCCGTGCCGTTGCAGTCGTACAGCTGGACGGCGGTGCCGTTGGCGCTGTTCGCGCCGGCGACGTCGACGCATTTGCCGCCGATGCCGGTGATCTGGCCGGTGGCGCCACCGCCGCCGCCGCTCTGGGTGCCGTTCCAGGTGAAGGTCGCGGTGGTCCGGGCGGGCAGCGTGTAGACGAAGGACTGGCCGCCCCAGTTCACCTTGACGGACTGGGAGGCGCCGCTGTCGTTGTAGGCGATCAGCGCCTTCGATCCGTCCGGGTTCTGCCAGGCGACGTTGGGCACGGCGCTGTTCGCGGTGGAGGCGATCCGGTACGCCCCGGGCCGGACGAACTTGGTCAGGTGGCCCATGTCGTAGTACTCGATGTTGTAGTCGACCTGGCCGCTGCGGGAGTCGCCGTTGTGCACGGTGATCAGGCCGGTGCAGGTGCCGCAGCCGCCGTTGTGCGGGCCCATGTTCTGGTCGACGGCGAGCGACCACTTGACGACGCTCTTCCCCCAGTTGCGGGTGTAGTCGACGATGTTGTGCATGTCCTCCTTCTGCTGGTCGCCGATCCACGTGCCGCCGGAGTGCTCGGTGTCGTAGGCGTCCACGGAGGGGTACTGGTCGTGCACGGTGGTCTGCTCGCCGACGTCGCCGCCGTAGCCGTGCCAGGCGATCCCGCCGAAGAGGGAGTCGTTCCGGATGGTGGAGTCGTCGACCACGGGGGCGCCGTAGCCGCTGTAGGCGTCCCAGTTCCAGTCGAGGGCCAGCACCTTCGTTGACAGACCCGCCGCGTGCAGCGCGGGTAGCAGGTCCGTCTTGGTGAAGTAGTTCAGGCCCGAGCCGTTCCAGCTCATCGACGGGTAGCCGTTGCAGCAGGTCGGCTCGTTCTGCGCGGTGACGAGGTCGACGTGCACGCCCTGCGCCTCGTACGCTTGGAGGTACTTCACGAAGTACTGGGCGTAGGCCGCGTAGTACTGGGACTG
The DNA here is from genome assembly GCF_040655075.1 of Actinoallomurus sp. NPDC050550. NCBI lineage: Bacteria > Bacillati > Actinomycetota > Actinomycetes > Streptosporangiales > Thermomonosporaceae > Actinoallomurus > Actinoallomurus sp. NPDC050550. The sequence goes on from NZ_JBFAJC010000089.1 coordinate 22,994, forward strand.
CAGCCAGCCTGGGTTGTTGAAGTCGCCGTTGTCCTTCATCCAGGCCGGTGCGCTCCACGGCGTGCCCATGACCGTGAGGTTCGGGTTGAGCTGCCGGGCCTGCTTGGTGAGGGGCAGGACGTCGGCCAGGTCGTGCGCGATGGAGAAGTGCGCGAGCGGGGGGTCGGTCTGGCCGGCTGGCATGTCGTCGAACGAGTAGCTGTAGCGCGCCAGGTCGGAGGCGCCCATCGGGTTCCGCAGGAAGCTGAGCCCGATCCCGGCGGAGGGGTCGAAGAGCTTCTGCATGACCTGGGTACGGGTGGCGGAGCTGAGTGCGCCGCTGCTGTTCATGAGCCAGGCGGCCGTGTCGGTGAACGACGCGCCGGCGCCGGTGAACCGCTGGTACTTCGTGTTCTCGTCCACGGTGATGGTCTGGTTCGCGCCGCCGCCGGTGCCGAAGGAGACCGGCGTCTGCTGCTGCAGGCCGCGGGTGACGTGGCGTCCGCCGGAGTCGTCGGTGGTGGTGAGCCAGATGTTCACGGACTCGCCCGCGGCCCTGGCGGGGGCCGGGCCGCTCACCAGCGCGGCGATGAGGACGAGGAGCGCACAGAGGGGCAGGGTGATGGACCGGTGCGAACGCGCGGGGTCGACGCGATGGAGCACGGTGCTTCCCTTCGGTCCGGAGCGAAGTGTGGCAGCCTCCCCCGAAGGCAACTGACAGGAAGGCTTCCTATCAGTCATCCCGGACACTAACCGCCTTAAAACAAGGTGTCAACAAAGTCCGTTGCGCCTGGACAACAGCCTGCGGGGAGGGCGGCCGATCCGTTATACCGAGCAGGCCGTCGACCCACCCTTATGCGCGCCTTAACGGATGCTTATGCCACGGAGGAGGCCGCCCGGCAGGCCGCCCCGGGAGGGGCGATCCGCCAGGAGAAGCCGCCAGTCCCGACCAGCGCGACTTGACGGCGCACATTGATGGCGATACCAAAAGGAAAACCACGTAGGAACAGGCAGCGAACCAACATCATGTACGCCGAAGAACGCCAGCAGGAGATTCTCCGCCGCACCCGTGAGGCCGGCCGGGTCGACGTCGTGACGCTCGCGGAGGACTTCGGCGTCACGATGGAGACCATCCGCCGGGATCTGACGGTCCTCGAGCGGGCGGGCACGCTGCGCCGCGTGCACGGCGGGGCGATCCCCGTCGAGCGACTCGGCTTCGAGCCGGCGCTCGCCGCCCGCGACGCCGTGCTGACGGCCGAGAAGGAGCGCATCGCCAAGGCTGCTCTCGCCGAGTTGCCGGACGAGGGATCGGTCATCATCGACGCGGGCTCGACGACCGGGCGTCTGGTCGAGGTCCTGCCGAGCGACCGGGAGCTGACCGTCATCGTCAACTCCCCGCCTCTTGCGACGGTCCTCGCGACGCGCCCGAACCTGAACGTGATCATGCTGGGCGGCCGGGTCCGCGGGCGTACGCTCGCGACGGTCGACGACTGGGCGATGCGGCCGCTCGACCGGCTTCGCGTCGACGTGGCGTTCATGGGCACGAACGGATGCTCCGTGGAGGCCGGGCTGACCACGCCCGACCCGGCCGAGGCCGCGATGAAGGAGTCGATGATGAAGGCCGCGCGGCGCACGGTCGTCCTCGTCGACCACACCAAGGTGGGCAACGACTACCTCGCGCGGTTCGCCGCGTTGTCCGAGGTCAGCGTTCTGATCACGGACACCGGCCTGGACGCCGGACTCGCCGCGGACCTCGCAGCGGAGGGCCCGGAAGTCGTACGCGTGTGACGCGGACCACACGCTGAACCTCTGCGGCCTTGAGCTGCGTATTACCGATTGCCTTGCGGCGACTGACGACGCCGTTGACAACCAACACAAAGCGCGATAAACAAAAGTAGAAGCAACCGGAAGACAGCCAAACGGGCATCGACCGGTGGCGCCTACGCGGAAGCGGAGGCCGAACATGACGCGTTCTCCCCGGCCCGGCCACAGACGTCGCAGCCGGCCACTCGGCGGAAAACGGAAGTACGCCGCGGTCTGGCTGCTCGTCACCTCCGGTGCCGTCGTGACCTCCTACTGCGGCATCCAGGAGATCTACGCGACGGGAAGCGAGACCCACCAGGCTCTGCCGGTGGTGGTCCCGCCGTCGCCGGCGCCGCCGAGCACCACGCCCGCCGCCGCGAAGCGCACGCCCGGTCCAAACCCACCGCGGGCGTCGATCCGCCCCCGGCCCACGCCGACCCGGTCCCGGCCCGCTTCCTTACCCACGCCGACGGCCGCCCCCGCCGTCACGATCACCTCTCCCCCGGATCAGGCCAAGGTCAACGGCCGGGCCGGAGTGCTGGTCCACGGACGCGTCGGCGACCTCCGGGGCGATGTCCTGCGCATCTTCGTCTACGCCCCGGACGGGCGGTTCTACCTGACCGACGACGGCCCGGTACGGGCCCAGGGCGGCCGGTGGAGCTCGTCGATCCAGCAGATCGGCGACGGCACGCGCGACATCGGCCGATTCTTCAAGATCACGGCGATCCGGGCGGACGCGGCCTGCCAGGACACGATCCAGGGACGCACCCGGGACGTCAACGGCAACATCGCCTTCCTGGAGGTGCCGCCCGGCTGCTCGATCGCCGACGCGGTGGCGGTGCTCAAGACGGCGTGGGGCTGACCACGCTCATCGGGCGGTGCCGGCGACCGGGGTCGTACCGACCGACCGGGCTCACGACGACGCGCGATGGCCGACCGGGCTCACGACTGCACGCGGTGGCCGACCGGGCTCACGACGACGCGCGATGGGCCGGCCGTCCCGGAAGCAGCCGCGCCGCGCGGCTCCGCCTGCGGCGCCTCCGCCGCACGACGGTCGTGCGCAGCCAGATTCCCACCTGCGCGCCTCCCATGGCGGATCGGTCGATGCGCAGCTCACCGCCGGTGGACTCCGCCAGCCGGCGCACGATGTCCAGGCCCAACCCCGTCGAGCCGCCTCCGGACCTCCCCCGCTGCAGCATGAGCTGGGGATCGGCGATCCCCGGCCCCGCGTCGGAGACCAGGACGCCGACCCGGTCGGGACCGGTCCGCATCGTCACCGCGAACTCCGTGCCCTCGGGCGTGTGGTGGAACAGGTTCCCCAGCACGGCGTCCAGCGCGGCCGCGAGCTCACCGCGGCCGACCGGCACCGGCACCGGGCGGTCGAGCCCGTGCAGCCGCCAGCGGCGGCCCTGGTCCTCGGCCAGCACCGACCAGAACGCGACGCGGTCCTGGACGACCTCGGTCGCGTCGCACGTGGTCGTCGCGTGTTCCCCGCCGGGGCGCTGCGCGGTCTTGATGACGATGTCGATCTCCTGCTCCATGCGGGTCATCGCCAGGCGCGCCTTCCGCATCTCCGGTCCCTGGCCGAGACGGTCGATGTTCAGCCGGAGGGCGGTCAGCGGCGTGCGCAGGCGGTGCGACAGGTCGGCCGCGAACTGGCGTTCGGCCGTCAGCCGCTGCGCGATCTGGTCCGCCATGGCGTTGAAGGCGTACGCGGCCTCCTCCAGTTCGGGCGGCCCTTCCGGGCGGATGCGAACGGTCACGTCACCGGAGCCGAGCCGGGCCGCCGCGCCCGCCAGCCGCCGCGCGGAGCCGACCACTCGCCGGCCCAGCCGATCCGCGGCGAGGATCGAGCACGCCACCAGGAACACGGCGACCAGGGTCATCACGATCCAGGCCGATACGACACCGGGCGGGAGGCCGCCGGCGCCCACATCGACCTCCACCACGGCCATGCCCGCGTTCCCGGCCGGGACGGGCTGCAGCACCACCGGCCGATGGCCGACGCTCGCCTCCAGCGCCTGCCCCCGGTCGCGGACCCCCGCGATGACCGCCGGGGACACCGCCGACTGCTCCCCGATCCGCGTTCCCCCGGGCATCGTCACGCCGATGCGGTCCCGGCCGCCGGCGGACGCGCCCGCGATCGCCCGGCTCACCACGGCCGGATCGCCGGAGGCCACCACGACCGGGAGGACCGCGCCGACCCGGCGCTGAGCGCGGATGACCGCACGGTCGGCCGCCGCCTCGCGTACGACCAGGGCGGACGGGATCAGGAAGGCCAAAGCGACCATCGAGGTCACCGCCAGCGCGACCATCGCGAGGGATCGCCTCACGTCGGGTCCATGAGCTTGAACCCGACCCCGCGCACCGTGTGGAGGTAGCGCGGGGCGGCCGCGGTCTCGCCGAGCTTGCGGCGCAACCAGGACAGGTGCACGTCGATGGTCTGGTCGTCGCCGTACGGCTGCTGCCACACCTCGGACCGCAGATCGGCGCGCGAGACGACCTCCCCGGCCCGCGATGCGAGGAAGGCCAGCAGGTCGAACTCCCGCCGCGTCAGCTCGATGGGCCGCGAATCGAGCTGCACCTCACGCCGGACGACGTCGATGCGCAGCCCGCCGACCTCAATGACCGTGGACTCGCCGCCACCGCGCGCACGCCGCAGAACCGCGCCGAGCCGTGCCTCGAGCTGATCGATCGTGAACGGCTTGACCACATAATCATCCGCCCCGGCGTTCAGCAGCCGCACGACTTCCTGATCGTCGTCGCGAGCCGTCACCACGATGACCGGAACCTCGGATACCGCGCGCAGCATCTTGAGCAATTCGAAACCGTCGAGATCGGGTAGCCCGAGATCCAGCAGAACCGCATCGGGCGGCCGGTCGGAGATATCGCGCAGCGCCTCCCAGGCGGCCCCGACGCTGCGGACGGAGTGGCGGCGTTCGGTCAGGTCGTGTACAAGTGCGGTCCGGACATCGACGTCGTCTTCCACCACTAATACCTTCGCCATGACGAAACTGTACTACCTGCCCTCTCGCCGAATCTGCTTTCTCTTGGCCGAATAATCGGCGATGACCTGCGAGATCTCGTCGACGTTGACACTCTTCGCGTATTCGGAGTGATGGGCCTTGGTTCCGTGCTCCGCGGTCGTCGGCAAGGCGACGACGGCCGTGGTGAGGGTGGCGACGTTCGCGGCGGCGATGACGAAGATGGTCACCAACCGCGGCTTTCCGGCCATGCGGATGTTCATTCGATCTCCATTCCGCGAGCGCGCGAAGGGGCCGGGCGGCCCGTGGTGCGGCCGCCTGGCCCCCTGCGGTCACTTGCGCACGTTGCCTGCCGCGTCCTGCGTGATCACCATGTTCTGGACCTCCCTGCGCAGGCCCGGCGAGCCCTCGCCCGGGCCCTGGCCGTTGTCGCCGCAGACCCGGTTCTTCTCCTCGTCGGTCATGGGGCGTTCCTTGAACGTCACGTTGTGCGTGCCGGCGTCCTTGTCGTCGGTGACCGAGCCTCCGACGTACCACTCGAAGTGCGCGTCGCCGTCGTCCGAGGTCTTCACCCGGTCCCCGTAGTTGATCTGCCAGTGACCGTTGACCTTCAGCATCTCCGTGGAGAGCTCGAGCCAGCCGACGTTGCCGGGCTGGACGTGGTGGGTGTCGCCGTTCCAGGTCCAGGTGCCCTTGTTCCAGACGTGGCCGTAGCTGGCCTCCACCCCGATCTCGATGGCCTCCCCCAGTTTGAACTTGGGGCCGCCGCTGATCCCAAAGCTGTTCGACTCCTCGACGGTGTCAGTGATCTGGTACTGGTGGTCCTGCGGGGCGGTCGTGCAGTTCCAGGCGTATTCGTCGTTCTGCGGGACGTGGAAGTCCGACTGGAACGACTCCTGGCTCTCCGGGACGAACTTGCACCGGTCGGCCTTGTAGGGGACGGTCACGCCGGAGTCGGGACAGGTGTCGAGCAGATCACCCGTGACCGTGACCACCTTCGCGTTCGCCGGCCCGGCCGGAAGAAGCAGTCCGGCCCCGACCATCGCGGCTCCCGTGAGTGCGACCAGGCCCGCACGTACTCGGTTCATCGAATTCCTCCTCGATGAGTTTTGCTGACACCTCCTTTATAGTCGGAAATGGGCATCAGTACTTTAGCTGCCACTTAAGAGCCGCATAACGAATTTTGAGGACACGCCTTTTTGATTCGCTAATTTAAGCCGCCCTAATGAAATGGCGACCCGGCACACAAAAATGCCCCCCGCGACGGCGGGGGGCATTCTTTCGAGGCCGGCGTCAGGGGTTTGCGGAGAGCACCGCCGCCCGGGCCGCGGCGGCGTCGGCGGCGTCGAGCGCCAGCCGGGCCAGCTCCTCGCATTCGGCACGCTTGTGCGCGGCGAGACGGGCGCGTACGGCGGGCACGCTGCGCGGGCTCATCGACAGTTTCGTGACGCCCAGGCCGACCAGCACCGGCGCGAGGGCGGGATCGGCGGCGGCCTCACCGCACACCCCGACCGGCCTGCCGCCGCGCCCACCGGCGGCCGCGCAGGCCGCGATCAGCTGCAACAGGGCCGGTTGCCACGGGTCGAGTAGGTCGGCGAGGGCGCCCGACTGCCGGTCGGCGGCCAGGGTGTACTGGCTGAGGTCGTTGGTGCCGATGCTGAGGAAGTCGGCGACCTCGAGAAGGCGCTCGGCCCGCAGGGCGGCGGCCGGTACCTCGACCATCACGCCGGCCGTGCGCAGGCCGTACGCCCGGGCCCGCGTGACGAAGTCCTCCGCCTCCACGGGGGTCGACACCATGGGGGCCATCACCCACACGTCCGTGGTCGTGCATTCAGCGGCCCGCGCGATCGCCTCCAGCTGGGTTTCCATGATGTGGGGCTGGTCCCGGGCCACCCGCAGGCCGCGCACGCCGAGCGCCGGATTCGGCTCCTCCGGAAGGCCGAGGAAGGGCAGCGGCTTGTCCGCACCGGCGTCCAGCGTCCGTACGACGACGGTGCCCTCCGGGAAGAGGGCGAACACCTCGGCGTACGCGGCGACCTGTTCGTCCAGGCCGGGCGCGTCCCTGCGGTCCAGGAAGAGGAACTCGGTGCGGAACAGGCCGACCCCGGTGACCCCGTCGAGGTCCGCTCCCCGGAGATCGGCGGCTGACCCGATGTTGACCATGAGGTCGACCGAATGCCCGTCCGCCGTACGCCCGGGGCCGCGCCCGGCGGCGAGCCTGGCCCGCTCGTCGTCCGCCCGCGCGCGTACCTCCGCCGCCTCCTCGTCGCCGACGCCCGCGCGGACTCCGCCGCCGGTGCCGTCCACCGTGACCAGCGTGCCGTCCGGCACGTCGAGGATCCCGGCGCAGCCGACGACCGCGGGCAGGCCGAGCGCCCGCGCGAGGATCGCGGTGTGGCTGGTCGGTCCACCGCGCTCGGTGACCAGGGCGAGCACGGTCTCCGGGTCGAGCCCGACCGTATCTGCGGGCGCCAGGTCGTCGGCGACCAGGACGAACGGATGCCCGGGCGCCGGCAGGCCCGGCATCGGCCGGCCGAGAGCGGCGGCGATCGCCCGGTGCGCGATGTCGTCGAGGTCGGCCGCGCGTTCGCCGAGGTACCCGCCGAGCGCGGCGAGGATCTCCCGGTGCCGGTCGAAGGTGGTCCGCAGCGCGTGCGGGGCGTCCTCCCCGCTCCGTACGCACTCGGCCACCCCATCCCGGAGGGTCGGATCCGCGGCGATCATCGCCTGCGCCGCCAGGATGTCGCGGGCCTCGCCGGTGGCCGCGTCGGCGCGGGCCCGCAGGTCGGCCTCGGTGGCCTCCAGCGCCCGTACGGCCGCAGCGAGTTCGCGGTCCGGGTCGGTGCCCGGGAGGTCGGTCGGGGCAGGTTGGTTGGGAAGAACGGGACGCCTGTCCGGCAACGCGGGCGGGGACGCCATCCGCGCCACCGGGCCGGCGGCCAGGCCGGGGCCGACCCCGATGCCCTGGAGGGTCCGCGGCGGCGCGCCGACCGGGACGTCGAGGTCAGGCATCGGCCGCTTCCTCGGCGTCCAGGTCACGGGCGAGCAGGGCCGCGAGCGAGTCGAGGGCCGCGTCGGCGCCCGGCCCGTCGGCCTCGAGGGTGACCTCGGTGCCGTGCCCGGCGCCGAGGGACAGCACGGCGAGCATGCTCGCGGCGGGTACGGCCGGGCCGTCCCCGACGCGGATGCGCACGGGTACGTTCTGGTCGGCGGCGGCCTTGACGAACAGCGCCGCCGGCCTCGCGTGCAGGCCGGTGCGGGAGGCGATGGCCACGGTACGCGTCGACATGTCTGCTCCTCGTCAGGGCTCGATGGTGACCTTGATCGCGGTGCCTTGGGACACGATGTCGATGCCCTTCAACACGTCGGTCAGGGGGAGGTGGTGGGTGATCAGGTCGGTGACGGGCACGGCGCCGGTGGCGATGAGGTCCAGGGCGCGGGCGTTGTGGGCGGGGCTGGATCCGTTGGCGCCCACGATCGTCAGCTCCCGGTAGTGCACCAGGTTGGAGTCGAGCGCGATGATCGGGTTGTCCTTGGGCAGCCCGCCGAAGAAACTGATCCGGCCCTGGCGTGCGGTCATCTGTAGGGCCTGTTCCTGGGCGGCGCCCGAGGCCGCGGCGGTGATCACCACGTCGGCGCCCCGGCCGTTCGTCAGCTTCAGCACCTGATCGACGACGTCGGTGCCGGTCAGTGCCGCGTCGGGGTGCACCCGTTCGGCGGACATGGCCAGGCGTTCGGCGTTGAGGTCGGCCAGGAAGATCCGCGCCGCTCCCCGGGAGCGGGCCAGGCGGACGTGCAGGCAGCCGATCGGCCCGGCGCCGATCACCACCACGTCATCGCCCTCCCCCACCCGGGCCAGCTCCTGGCCGTTGAGGACACAGGCGAGCGGCTCGGCGACGGAGGCCTCGGCGAAGCCGACGCCATCGGGGATGCGGTTCAGACCGTCGACGGCCAGGACCTTGGCGGGCACGATGGTGTACTCGGCGAAGCCGCCGTCGTAGTGATAGCCCATCGACTCCTGGTTCGGGCACACGGTCATGTGCCCGCGGCGGCATTCCTCACAGTGCCCGCAGGGGATCGCGGCGATCACCTGCACCCGGTCCCCGGGCTGCCATCCGGTCACGCCGTCGCCGACCTCCGCGATCTCGCCGGCGATCTCGTGGCCCATGACGCGGGGCGGGCGGATGTGGTGGTGGCCGTACTTGGAGATCTTGACGTCGGTGCCGCAGGTGGAGCAGTTCCGCACCCGGACCTTGACCTCACCAGGCCCCGGCGACGGCTCGGGCGCATCCTCCAGGCGGATGTCTCCGGGGGCGTGGAATCGGGCGACCTTCACTGAATAACCTCCTCTGCGGCCGGCTGCAGCAGCCGGACCACCTCATCGACGTTCGCGCTCTCTCGCAGCGCGCGGGCACTGTCCGGATCGAGCAGGATCTGGGCCAGCTCCGAGAGCAGCCGGACGTGCCCGTCACCCTTGGCGGCGATCCCGACGCACAGCTTCACCAGGTGCCCGTCCCAGTCGACTCCGTCGGGGAAGCGCAGCACGCAGATCGCGTCGTGGCGGACGGCGTCCTTGCCTTCGAGCGTGCCGTGGGGGATGGCCACGCCCTCCCCCACGTAGGTCGGGACCGAACGCTCGCGTTCGACCATCGCCTCGATGTACGAGGCGTCGACCGCCCCCACGCCCACGAGTGCGTGTCCGCACTGGCGGATCGCCTCGTCCCGGTCGGCCGCGACCGCGTCCAGGCGGATCGCGGCGCGATCGAGCAGGTCAGGCATTGAACTCGCTCCCGTTCTTGATGGCGGTCACCAGGCGGGTCACCGCCGGGTCGCCGAGGAAGACCTGGAAGGTCACGATCGGGGTGTCGGGGGCCGATGCCTTGGCCCGCGCGCCCAGACCGGCGTGGCAGACCACGACGTCGGCGTCGCCGGGGATGGAGTTGACCGGGGTGTGCTCCACCTCGACCGAGAACTTCCGCAGTTCCTTGCGCAGCTGGCTGGCCAGCATGACGCTGCTGCCCATGCCCGCGTCGCAGGCCACCACGAGCTTCTTGACGTCCTTACCGTTCATTTCCGTCCTCACGCTCCCTGGGGTTCGGTGCGGGCCGCAGGCCGCTCGACAGCAGTTTCATCTTCGGCGGTCTCCTCCGCGGACTCGGACTCGGACTCGGATTCGGCGAGCCGGCCGAAGCCCAGGAGCACCGAGCCGACGGCGAAGGACACGGCGGCGGCGATGAACACACCCGCGAAGACGCCGAACCAACTGCCCTTCGGAGCCTCTGCCGCGTACGCGAAGATGCTGCCCGGCGACGGAGTGGCGACCAGGCCCGCGCCGGTGATCATGAAGGTTCCGATGCCCGCCGCGCCGCCGGCGATGGAGGCGAGGATGAGTCGCGGTTTCATCAGGACGTAGGGGAAGTAGATCTCGTGGATGCCGCCGAGGAATTGGATGACGATCGCGGCGGGGACGCTGG
>NZ_JBFAJC010000090.1:0-27119 GCF_040655075.1 Actinoallomurus sp. NPDC050550
CGGACCAGCTTCGACGAGGATCTGGGGCAGGAGGTGCGCCACGACGTGCTCGGCGAGTACGCCCAGCGTGCCGCCGACGGCCGGTTCACCGTCCCGATCGCCCGCACCTTCCCTCTCGACGACTGGCGCACCGCACTCGAAATCAGCCTGAGCGGCCACCCCCGAGGCAAGCTCGTACTGCTACCCGCCAACGCCGCAGACGACGCCGGGAAGGACACGACCGTCCTCAGCCGATAAGCCGCGGTTCCGGCGCCCAACGGGCGCTGCAGCAGCAGGCTGCCGATCACCGGCTCACCAGCGGGAAGTACTGGTGTCCAGACTGGACACCCTCAGGCTCCCGTAGGTCGTCGTCCCATCCTTATGCCTTTGTTCCACGGATATCCGTCCGCCATCCGACAGGGTGATCCACGCATTCTCCTCGCCAGGGACGAATTGCTTCTGATATATACCCGACTCGGCGTACACGTGGCCGATTCGTGGGTTGTGGATGTCGTAGTCCCCATGGGATACCTGTATGCCACTTTCAGGAAAGCTGATCCATCCGTCGCGCGTGCTTTTTCCCTGGACCCGTCCGGCGTTCACCGGGTCGACTGTGATTCTGTCGGCGACGATCTTCCCCTGCCAGCCGGAGCTGTTGGTGAGCTCTACCCCGTCGCCGGTGAAGGTGAGGCCCCAGGTGGACGCTTGGGTGGTCGAGGAAGGGCCGGATCAGCTCGGCTGCTGCTGGGTCCTGTGTCGAGCCCAGAAGGTAGAGGGTGTATTCGAGGAGTTCGGGATCCATGGTCGTCAGCTCGGGCAGCAGGGGTGTGAACAGTTCCAGAGGCAGGTGGTAGTGGATGGAGGCCTCAAGGATCGAGTTCAAGGCTGATTCGCGGACCGCGTGGGTAGGGTCGTTGACGGCGGCGGCGACCAGTTGGGATACGACCAGCGTGGCTATTGCGGGGTCCAATGCCTTAGCCCGCAGGAGGTCTCCCAGCTCGGCGGCGGCGATGTCACGACCGCGTGGGTCACGGTCGGTCAGCGCATCGAGGGCGTCGTCCGGGACGTTCATGCCGTGTCTTGTCCTCGCCGCTCGACTAGGACGCCGGGTTCCTCCGTTGGGAGGTTGCGCCCTCCCTTCAGACCGATCCGCATGTCTCGGTCATCGCTCCAGTCCGATGAGGAACTTCCGGGAGTCTTGTGCAACCACTCGGTAAGGGTCTGGTAGTCGAGGGCGGTGAGGCCATGGCTGGGGTCGACGCGGTGGAGCAGTGCGTGTCCTGGGTGGTGGGTGGCTACCCAGGCTCGGTCGGTGTCGGTGATCTCGTCGTCGACCCAGGTGAATGGGCGGCCCGCTGCCCAGGTGACGAGGGTGCGAGTCTTCCAGTGCAGACCGTCTCGTTCGTCCTGGTCATCGGTGTCGGATGGCTCTGGCCAGGTCACCATGGGCAGCTGCGGCAGATCGATCAGCGGGGAGATGCACTCGTTCGCTTCGTTCATCCATGTCGTGGCCCAGACCAGCTCGCAGGGCAGTGCCATCAGCTGCGGCCCGTGTCCTGGGTTGATCCTGGCCAGAAGCGGATTTGAGGCGGCCTGGAGTTCGTAGTCTTTCTGATAGGTCGGGTAGCCATCTGGATACTGCTGTAGTGATGCGCCGAAGGGGATGAGTGGTCCATCGACATCGAGAAACAACAGCGGACGTTGCGCAGAACCGGTCACGCCTGCACGATAGCGGCTCATTTTCAGTCCTTGTGCTCAGCGCTGTTGCGTCCGGCATTCCGGCGGACGTCGGGCATTCCGAGGCTGACGATGGTGCCGTGGCTGGCGGCCTCAGCCATGGCCTGAAGTTTTTGCCTCGCGGCAGCGAGGGTGGTCTCGATCGCGGCGAGCTCACCGAGCCAACCTTGCTCTCTGGCCTCCTGAAGGCGGTCGAGGAGATTGGCGTGGATCTCCTCCAGCCGTGGCTTCTGGGCTGGGTCAACGCGAAGTAGGGGGCACCTGACACAGGCATTTTCATGCGCACATGGGGTCCAATAGTCGCGTCCACAGACACCGAGAGCGACCTTCCTCAGCTCGAAATGGGCCAGGAATTCTTCCCATTCGGCAGCGTCGAGTTCACGATATTCTTCGCTGGGCCGCTTGGCTCGGCGGCGCGCAATGAAGGCCCGATGGTGAGTGATCACGTCCTCAGGATAGATCGCTAACGGCACAGTCGGATATCAGAACTCTCTGAATGCCCCGCCGTGCTATGGAGGGTGTGTAATCACCGACCTGATCAGGATGTGTGGGTTAGAGCGGATCGGCTCGGTCGGGCCAGAGCTGGATCAGATACTGTTCTTCGCCTGGCGCGGTTTCCAGCCCGCGGGTCCAGTCGCGGCCTTGGGATCGGCAGCGCACGCGGTGAGGCCCGAGCGACGGTGGCCAGAAGCCGGTCCAGCACATGTGATCGGAATCTGTCGGGGAGGCGATGAGGATCTGGTCGCCGTCGAGGTCCATGGTGGCGGTCACGTCCTGCTGGCAGGTGTCCCAGTCCAAGGGGTCGGTGTCGGGCGAGGCGTCCCAGAACTGCACGATCATCAGGACGTCCACCTCCCCTTCGCTGACGGTGTTGATGAACACGTAGTGGTCCGGCCCCGGGAACTGGAACACCACATCCCGGTCGGCGGTCACCTGGCTGTAGTCCGGGCCGCCGCCGCCCGCAGGCGCGATTACCAGGTGACCGCGATCAGGGGCGATCAGGAACTCCAGGTGTGCGATTCGCATGGCGGACGATGGTAACGAGCCGGAGTGGATCGCTCAGCGCACCCACACGGCATGACATCACGGTTTGAAACAGGATTCGGAGCGGATGACGTGCTTGGTTCCAGCGCAAGCGGCTTGATCGTGAGCGGTCAGCATTGAGGCTCCGAGCGGTTGTCGAGGTTGGGATGGTGTCGGCGGCTGACGTCGGCGGCGTAGGTCATCCAGTCGCCGGAGGAGGCGCATTGCCACTAGACGGCGACGCTGATGTGGATGCCGAGCATGCGGGCGAGGATGGCCGCGGTCAGTTCGGTGGCGAGAGCGAATAGTGCGGTGGAGCGGGCTCAGCGAGGGTGCAGGCCGATGTCGCGGGTCACGGGCGGCGGATGCGGTAGCGCAGGTGCGTGACGTGCTGCGTGAGTTCCTCGACCTGCGGAGTGGTCAACCGGCGGATCGGGTCGAGTTCGATGTGCTCGGCCGACAGGTCGTCGAACAGCCGGCGTCCCTGTCCGAGCAGGACCGGTACGACGTGTAGTTCCAGTTCGTCGAGCTGCCCTGCCCGCAGCAGCGACTGCGCCGCCCCGGCGCCGTGCACCATCACGTCTCCGTCTCCGGCCGCGGCGCGGGCCTGTGCGGCGCACTCGCGAACGTCGGTGAGGTAGCGGACGCTGCCCGGTGGCGGGTCGTCCGGGACGTTGTGGGTCAGTACGAAGACGGGGACGCCGTCGTGGTGGTCGCCCTGCCAGCGGTCGGCGTGTTCGTAGGTGCGGCGGCCGGAGATGACGGCGCGGGTGGCCAGCGCCTCGGCGTAGACCTGTCCGCTGGGTCCCGGGTCGTTGCGCCGGTCGAGCCAGTTGAAAAGCCGGAACCCACCGATGCCCATCGGCGTGTCCAGGCTGTCCTGCGGCCCGGTGACGTAACCGTCCAGGGACATCGTCATGTACAGCCGGATGAGCGCCATCGCCTCAGCCCCCCGTCCGCACGCGGTAGCGCAGATGCGCCACGCCCGGCCCGTCAGCGGCACGGAGCAGTTCGAGCTCGATGTGGTCGGGTGGCATGTCCCCAAAGAGCGGTTCGCCCTGTCCGATCAGGACCGGGACCAGGTGAATCTGCAACTCGTCGAGGACACCGGCGGCAAGTGCCAGCCGGGCGGTGCGGGCTCCGTGGACCAGTACGTCCTTGTCACCGGCCACGTCCTTGGCCATGTTCATAGCGGCCGTTACGTCGCTCACATAGGTGACCCCGGGCCATTGCAGCTCGGGATCGGGCTGATGGCGGCTCAGGACGAAGATCGGCACGCCATCGTGGTGGTCGCCGCCCCAGCCGTCGGCGAGCTCGAACGTCCGCCGGCCGACGACGACCGCCCTGGTGGCCATGACCTCGTCCATGACCTCACGGTTCACCCCCGCCAAGTGGTCGAGGTCTCTCCTGTGATCGGCGTCGGCGTCCGGCAGAAACCACTCATGCAGCCGATGCCCTTTGTCACCGAGCCCGTTGCCCGGCACCGCGTTCGGCCCGGCGATGAACCCGTCCACCGACATCGACATGTACAGCACGGTCTTACTCACGTTCCTGGTCCTTAATCAGTTCTTGGAGTTGCCATCCGGCAGACTCCTGGTGGGTAGCCGCTGGCAGGTGAGCACTCTTGGGTCCTGGACGTTGAGTCCTGAGAGCTACGACGCTGGTCGCTACCGCTTCGACGGGCCCATCGTCCTCGACAGCGGCGGCGCCTCCGGCTACACCGTGCGGGTGATCCCCAGCAACGGCCTGCTCACCTCGGTGGCCGAGCTGGGGGTCGCGGCCGTCGCCTGATGCGTCCGCTCAGTCGTCGACGGCCTCTACTGCGGCGGCGATCGGCTCGAGCCCCGCGACCAGCTCGTCGAGTTCGTCCGTGCTAAGCACGTCGTAGGCCGGCGCCGCCAGCTCGTCGGTGAGGGCCTCGATCCGCTCCTTTGTCTCCCGGCCGGTGTCGGTGAACCCGCCGGCGGCGTCCACGAGGCCGCGGCCGCGTAGCCCGTCGATGACAGCGGTCAGCTGTGCCTTGGGCAGATGGTGGATCCGGCCGAACTCCTCCGCCCTCATTCCGAGGGACAGAGCGAGGAGGACGTGGGCCTCGGTGCCGCCGATGCCGTGGGCGAGGAGGGCGGCATTGTGGCCGTCCCCGCGGTGTTCGCGCAGCAGCGTCGCCGCGTGCCAGAGCCTGGCCACCGGCTCCTCGGGCACGTCGAGCGCCCGGAGCCCGGCGTACAGCGCTCGGCCCTCGGCCGGCGCGCTGACCGCTGCCCGGGTGGCGAGGTCGGTGACCCGCACCAGACCGGGGCAGTCGGCGAGCCCCCCGATCATCTGCCGCAGCGCCGCGGCGCTGCCCCGTTCACGCACGGCGATCGCCTCCTCCGGGGTGGTCTTCCCCCAGACCCACGGGATGTGGCGCGCCACCTCGCCGTCGGCGAAGTTGTAGAAGACCGCGTGCACCACCTCGGCCGGTGCCAGCCCCAGCGGCGCGGCACGGCCCGCGAAGTATCCGTCCCAGTAGTTGCGCATGCCGAGGGCCAGGAACGCCTCGTTCGGCACCTCGGAGAAGGTGACGGTGGCGATCGGCTCAATGAGCTCGAACATACGGTGGACCTTGGCCTGTGGGTGCGGCATCGGTCGCATCTCCTGTGGTCGTGACAGCGCCCCTGGTGGGCGGCCTCTCACCCTTGCTACGAACGACGCGGCCCGGATCCGACAACTCCGGTCGATTCTGCCGGGCAGTTTTTGGGTGTCACACGGACTCGGTCGCCGCTTGGTTGCCGTGGTCTGGTTTCTCGCGGCGGATCCGGTCGATGGCCTTGCGGTTGGCTGTGGTGGTCAGCCAGGCGCCGGGGCTGGGCGGTACGCCGTCGGCGGGCCACCGCTCGACGGCGGTCGCGAACGCCTCAGCCGCCGCCTCCTCGGCGATGTCGAGGTCACCGAAGCGCCGGGTCAGGGCGGCGACTACGCGGGCCCACTCCTCATGGCGGGTCCGGGTGACCACCTCACGGACGTCGAGCATGCTCACTGGTCCTGGAAGGGCCGCACCTCGACCCGCCGGTTGCAGTGCTCGGATCCTTCGGCGGCGAGCTTGAGTGCCACGTCGAGGTCGGGGGCCTCGATGATCCAGAATCCGCCGAGGTACTCCTTGGACTCCAGGAACGGCCCGTCGGTGAGCAGCGCCTCCCCGCCCCGGTTGTCGATGACGGTGGCCGTATCGGGCGAGGCGAGGCCGCCGGCGAAGACGAAGTGTCCCTCGGCCTGGAGCCGATCGTTGAACGCACCGGTGGCAGCCAGCTCGGCGGGGGTGGGGGAGCTGGACTCGTCGTCGATCACGGAAACCAGGAACTGCACCTGAAGATCATCTCCTAGGGTTTGGGCGGCTCCCCGGTGGGCGGCCGCTCCCCTTGCTACGAACACCTCTGGCCCGATCCGACACCGACTCCCGGACTTCTTTCGAGGACTTTCTGGTCCGCGGTTGTCGGCACGCAGCCGTGAGGACGGGCTCAGGCCGCGGTGGCCGATGCGGCATCGGGTTCCGGGTCGGTCTCATCGTTCTTCGTGGTGTCGTTCTCGCCGTGTGAGTTTCGCACGTGCTTGAACGCCTGCAGGGCGAGTACGGCCAGGCCGGCGTAGCAGATGGCGCTGACGATGCCCACCACGTGTACACCGGAGGTGGAACGCGTCGCGGGCCGGTTTGCCCTGCACGGCTGTGAGCGGGCGTACGTCGCAGCGCCACCGCTCGGCCATCGCACTTCGCGACCCAGTGGTGAGCGCTAGATGATCTCCCACATGTCTTCGTCGGACACCAGGCTCAGGCTCGATCCGCTGTCCCAGTGGACATGGATCTGCCAGATGCACCGACACGGTGGACACCGCTAGACCGGCAGGGGCCCGCCTCAACCTGCCGCCAGCCCCGCGGACGGCGCGGCGGCGGGAGGCGGAGGACTGACGGACGTTCTGGTCGGGGGGCGGGCGGAAAGTCGGTTGCCGAGCGGAGTGACGATCCGTCATGATCACACGCATGTACGACCGAGACCACGACCGGAAGGGCGGCCTCCGCCCCGTCCGGTGAACGCGCTGCCGGCTGCCGTGAAGCGGCCGATCGAGCACGGGTCCTCAGGCGTCGCACAGCCTGGCCGCCGTCCGGCATCCCTTCGGCGGGTCGTGGCTGACCGTCGACCGTCCTCGGGAGGATCCATGACCATCGAACCGTCCCCGCTCCCCCACGCTTGGGAGCTCTACCGGGCCGGCGACGTCCAGGGTGCGCTGCGCATCCTGCGGCGCGCCGCCGACGCCCTGCCGCCTGCCGAGCTTGCGCCGCTGGTCCGCGAGTTGGCCTCCGCGTCCGGCTTCGACGACCTGGCGCAGGCGGCGACCGCGCTGGTTGCCGATCCCGAAGGGGCGCGGCAGCTCTACGACTTCGGCTACGCCTGTGTCGAGCGCGGGGTGTCCGCGCTGGCCGTGCCGGCGCTGCGCCGGGCGATGGTCCACCAGCCTGGGCGGCGGGTGCTGGTGGAGCTGGCCGTCGCGCTGGAGGACCAGCGGCGGCACGCCGAGGCCGTGGAGCTGCTCCAGGAGCACGACGGGCTCACGGTCGACTGGCCGGACCGCTATCTGCTGATCTACAACGCCCTGTTCGCGGGCCGGTTGGAGCAGGCCCGGGAGGTCTTCGCCGGCCTGTCCGACCCCGACGAGTCGTGGACGCCGGCGGCCGACCGGATCCTCCGGATCCTCGCGCGCGCCGCGGCGGCGCCGCCGGTCGACCGCGGCGACCTGCGCGGCTGGCACTACACGTTGACCGGTGGTCTGCTCACCACCCTGTCGTCGTACGGGTTCCAGCAGGGCATGACCGGACGCTGGGCCTATCTGCAGGACAGCTTCGACTCCTGCCGCCACGGCCTGGAGCGGCTGCGCGTCGTCCTGACCGCAACTGGGCGCCGTCCGAGCTCGGTCGCACTGCTTCCCGACCGCGACAGCCGGATCCTCGGCCTAGCCGCAGCGCAGGTGCTGGGCGTGCCCACGCAGCCGTACCGCCCGAGCACGCCCGACGTGTTGGTCGTCGCCTACGACCTGGACGGCACTGACCCAGAGCTGCACCGCGGGCTCCGCGACCGGGCACCGGGTGAGGTGCTCTACGAGCACGCGACCTGCTGGACCAACCCGCCTGCCGTCACCGCCGACGTCTCCACGCTGCTGGTGCAGAGCGTCGTCGCTCCGTGGGCGGCTCGCATGCAGGTGACCCAGGCACACGAGCCGGAGCGGCTACCGGCGGACGAGCGGCCAGCCGCCGAGCTCGCCGACGCGATCTGCACCGCCGCCGGAGGCCCGGATGCGGGCGACGGCGGCACGCCGGCCGACCCGGACGAGGTGCTGGCTGCGTTCGCCACCCGAGCCCGCGACACCTGGTTGACCGGCCCGCGCGACCGGGTCCGCTCCCCCGGCCCGGTGCCCAGCTCACGTTTCGCCTAACGGTGCCTTCATCTCCGGCCTTGAGCCGTGGGTTGCGTCCACAGCTCTTAATCCGCGGGTTCGGGGTTCAAGTCCCTGGCGGCGCACCCTCGGCGGACGCCCGGCCGTGTTCGGGTGAGTCCAGTGCTTGGTGACCAGCCGACGGTGCCAGGCCAACAGGTGCCCGGCGTCACGATCCGATGGAGCCGAAGCCGCGCAGGCAGCAACCGCGCAAGCGCGGCCGGCAATGCCCGGTCGGCCCAGTCCGGTCTCGGCCGGGCGACCTGACGGCGCAAGACGGCGACCTTGTGACGCAGCACCAAGATCTCCACCGGCAGCCAGAACCTCCTCTACCGCTACATCGCCCAAGGGCGCGTCGAGGACGACCGGCCCGCCATTTCACCGCGCATGCTCTCCCGCTTGCTGCTCAGTCGCCCGGACACCCTCAGGGCTGACCAGAAGGAACTTCTCCACAAGACCACCAGCGCCTGCCCGGAGATGAGGCACCTCGCCTCCCTGGTCCGCGTCTTCGCTCAGCTCCTCATCCCCGCCGGCGGCAACGGCGACCGGCTGCAGGAGTGGATCGGCACCGCGGAAGAGGTGAACCTGCCGCACGTCCACTCGTTCATCCGCGGTCTGCGACTCGATCACGATGCCGTCCGCGCCGCTCTGACCAGCGAACATCACAACGGCGGCATCTAGGGCGTCAATACCAAGACGAAGCTGATCAAGAGGCAGATGTATGGCCGGGCAGGCTTCCATCTCCTGCGCCACCGCATCCTCCTCCAATAGCCTCACCCACCGTTACCACCGAAAGAGCGACAGAGCCAAGATCCGGACAGTCCCGCTTTCGTCTCATGTCTCACAGCAGTCTGGTAGAGAGGGTGGTGAGGCCGAGTCCGGTCGCACCTCAATCACATGTCCGAGGTGTGGTTGGCGGCGAGTCTGGCGAGTTCGACGCGGGAGCCGATGTCGAGTTTGCGGAAGACTTGGCGAAGGTGGAACTTGACCGTGTGTGGGGAGATGAACATCTGGGTGGCGACCTGGGGGTTGGTGAGCCCTTGGGCGGCCAGTGTTGCGACGTTGCGTTCGGTGTCGGTGAGGCTGTCCCATCCGGAGACCGGGCGTTCGGGTTGACGCCAGTGGCGGCGTCTTATGCCGAGCTTGCGTAGCCTGGCGCGGACGCGGGCTGCATCCCGCAGTGCGCCGGTTTGCTGGTAGTCCTGGAGTGCCTGGTCCAGGCTGTGGATCGCCGCGTCGTGGCCGGAGCCGCCGAGCGCGTGAGCGTGCAGGACGCCTAGATCTTCGGCGGCCGAGGCACGGGCCCACGGGCCCACGTAGGTGGCGGCGGCGCGGGCCAGGGCGGCGAGGTCGTGGTGGAGGATGCCGCGAGCGTGGGCGGCCGAGGCGGCAAGCGTGGGGAAGTCGGGGTTGTCTTCGGCGAGACGTTCGGCGGTAACCGCGATGGTCTCGGCGGCGGAGCGGTCGCCGGCGGCGAGCGCGGTCCGGGTCAGCCAGGCCGCGGCGCCGGGTTCGGTCATGAGCAGCCACTGTCGTTCCGTGGCAATGGCGAATAGGCCGCTGAGCGCGTCGATCGCCTTATCCGGGCCAGCTCGGGCCTCGATCACCAGCGCCATACCCCACTCGCACCATACGCGTCCGTACATCTCGCCTTGGCCTGCCTGACGTTGAGACTTGTAATGCTCGGCATGCCTGGCGGCGGTGTCAATGTCCCCGCGGCGTGCTGCAACGATGGCGAGTACGGCGAGCCCCAAGAGATCGAATGCATGCATGCCCAGCTGGTCGGCCATGGCCAGCCCGGCCTCGGCCTCGGCCGCTGCGTCGTCGAGTCGGCCGGAGGCGAGCCGCAGCCGGGCTCGGAAGATCGCGGGGCTGGCGGCGTATGCGGTGTGGCCGAGCGCTGTGATCTCCTGGTCGACGGCCTGGAGCATGGTCTCGGCCTCCTCGAGCTGCCGCATGGCCGTGAGCGCGTTAGCCAGGAGCAGGCGCGGGTGCGCGTGCTGGGCTTGGATCGGCCCGCCCTCCGCGATGCGTACCGCTTCACGGAGGTGACCGATCGTGTCGGCGGCCCGTCCCTCCGCCCAGCCGATCCCGGCGAGCAGGATGTGAGCCCCGACCCGGGCGGGAGGGTCGTGGCGTTCGGCGGCGGCCACGATGGCCTGCGCCCGCTCTCGCCCTCGTCGACGGTCGTGGGCGGCGAACAGCCCTTGGAACAGCACTTGTTCGGTGAGGCCTTGTAGCTCACCGGGAAGGTCCGGTTGGCTGAGCGCCGCCCGCGCCTCGGCCACCGCCTCCGCCGGTCGGCCGGCCAGCATCAGGACGTAGGCGAGTACGTAGCGCAGGTGGGAGGTCTGCTCGGGCAGCGTGGTCTGGCTCAGCGCGGTGCGAGCGAGCTCCGCCGCCTGGGCCAGCCGCCCGGCCGCCGCAAGAGCGTAGACGGCGGTTACCCTACGGTCGAAGCGGCCGGGAGCCGACGGCGCGGTGAGGTCGAGGGCTCGGACGGCCAGATCGGCCGCAGTCTGCGGGGAGGACGGCAACACCTCACCTACCGCCCGGTCAAGGCCCTCCAGAGCGGCCATGTCCCCCGGCCGCGTACTACACATCAGGTGGGCTGCGGCGGGAATGGCCGACCCACCACGCTCCAATAGCATCTGCGCTGCCTGACGGTGCAGGGCTTGGCGCATCGACACAGTAACGGTCTCGGTCACGGCCCGCCACAGCAGATCATGCCGGAAGGCCAGCTGGTCCTCCGCGGGCACCACGACTTTAGCCGCTTCGGCCTCTTCCAGCGCCGGCAGCAGCCGGCTGGGCGGCTCGCCAAGCATGTCCGCGAGGTCGTTCGCGTCGAAGGAGCGGCCCAAGATGGCCGCGACCTGCAGCAGATGGCGTGTAGGTGAGGACAAACCACACAACCGGCTACGCGCGATCTCCTGCACCCGGCGCGGCAGCCGCCGGGAGACCAGATGCGTGTGACCGCCGCTGATCTCGACCGCGCCCTCGTTGCGAAGTCCCTCAAGCCATTCCATGAGCAAGAACGGATTGCCTCCCGCCCCGGCCGCCAGCGCGAGCAACTCCGAATCCGGCGCCGCGTCGAGCATGTCGGTGATGACCTCGGCCACGGCCTGGTCACCCAGCGCCTCCAGCACCAGCCGCGTGGCACCATCGCGTTCGAGAACCTCATACAACCGGTCCAGCCCCGAACCGCCACTGCCGATCGTACGAGACAAGATCCATACCATCGGGTACGACGCCAGCTCGGGTATCAACGAGCGCAACGCCAGCAACGTCATCGGATCGGCCCACTGCAGATCATCCAGCGTGACCAAATACGGACCATCTGCGGCCCGGTTCTCCAGCCGGGCCTGCAACTCCTCCACCAACAACAACTGCGCATCCGCAGGCATCATCCCCCGGGACGCCAGCAGCGTCTGAGTGGACTCCCCGAACGCTGACATCAGCGGCTTCAGCGGCGCCAGCCGGGCTGACTCATCCGCCGTACCCCGGGCGAGCACGAACCCCAATCCCGCCGCGGCCTCGACCGCCTCGGCGAGCAGCCGGCTCTTGCCCACGCCCGACTCACCCTCGACCAGCAACACCCCACCGCGGCCGCTCACAGCCGCCCGCAGCAGACCTGCAAGAACCTGCCACTCGCGGTCCCGGCCACGCCAGCCACGCCGCGACGATCGTCCGAGGTCGACTCCAGTCGAGATGTCTGAGACAGACGGGCACACGCCCGGCGAATTTCCATCAGACACGCCAAGAGCCTACCCGGTAGAGACCCTTACCACCTCGTTGACCTGCGGACGGGTGAGTGCGGCGGCGCATACGGCGTCAGGCAGTGACGTGTCCACGTTGCCGTCAGGCATGGTCTTCCGGTGCACCGACCGGGCCCAGCCCCCTGAACCTGGGCCCGGTCGGTACGCCGTCACCGCGAGCTCCGAACGGCGACATCAGCGCGACCATCGGTCGGCCTGGCCGACGATCTGAACGCCGCCCCCATTGCGGGCCCAGCTCGATCGGTCACCGTCACCGCGAGCTACGAGCGGCGATAACTAGATACTGCTAAGAGGCCACGACCTCCGCATCGCCCATCCGTGCAGGATGCGCGAGCCGCGGTTCAGGCCAGAAGATCCCACGCGACGCGTAGGTCATAGGCGGCACATGTGTCAATGGAACCCTAATGTCGGCTCAGGCACCGATTCCGCGATCCTGACCGGGCGGTGACCCGCTCGAGCCCATCGAGGGCCCGCGGGTCAGGCTCAGCCGCGCAGTCGCGAGTTCATCGGCGCCTGCGAACATCCGGAAGCGGAGGAGGGCTGTTCCGCGGGAGAATGGGTCGGAGGCCTCGAGCGCAGGGATGTCGGCGTCGTCACCACCGTGGGCCCCACCCGGCGCCGCCTGTCGCTTCGCCAAGGCGGGCGTGCGGATCGATGTATGACGCACGAACGCCGCCGGGTGCGGCTGCGCGCGGGGAACGCGAGTCGGTGGGACGGCGTCGACCCGCGGTCGTCCGGACATCGACCGGTCGGCGTTCAAAGCGATCGCTAAGCGTCGCCGCGGCCACGACCGCCGCCACAGCGGCGGGCAGGGCCCTACGCGCAATGTGCCCCTCCGGGGCGTGCGCGCGTGTCGGCCGTGCCGCGTCCGACACGGTTCCGGCCTGTACCACCCAGGATGTGGTCGGGTGCGCGGTCGCGCCCAGGATCCGGATCCGGCGACTGGCGTGTTCGATCACCGCGGGCACGTACATGCGTGCTCCGGACAGGGCGACCGTCTCGAAGAAATCACACGCCAGCAGGGCCGCAGTCTGGGAGCGCAGGAAGCAAGCTGAACCGGCGGATGCTCGCGGCGCTGGCCGCGCACACGCCGCTGCTCCCAGGGGCGGGCATGGCAGGACGGCGGCCGTGCCGACGAGCCTCCGACAGAGGAGACCGTCGAAGCCAGGCTCGTTGGGATGCGCGCGATTCAGGGAACCATTGCTGAACAACCTGCACTCGGTACGGGACCTCGTCCAATGGCGGGACGAGGTGGTCCGTCTGGAGCAGAGGCGCGACGACGGGATCCGCCCGCTGGGCGACCGGGCTGAGCTGCTCGCCGACGCCGACGAAGCTGGACGGTCGGCGGTTCGTGCGGGCTTTGCGGCATGGGAGTCGCTCCTGGCGGCCGAACCCCCGGGTTCGGGACAGCGGCGAACTCGCGGCGGATGCCGATCCTGAAAGGCTCGCGACCGGCCTGATGGCCGCGCTACAGGGTGGTCTGCTTCTCGCCCGCACCACCCGCGACGTGCGGCGGTTGGAGGTAGCCCCGCACATAGCCCTCGGCTACGTCCGCGCACACGCCGTCATGCCGTGAGGAACGACTTCACGTGGTCAAGCGCCATATCGAGGGCGATCTCCATGGGCTTGATGTCATGAGCGGTCTCAGCGAGGAGGTACCCGCCTTGCAAGGCGGCCATCAGACCCGTTGCAAGCTTCTCCGGGTCGGCATCCGGCCTTAGCACCCCGCTGTCCCACATCCGCCGCAGGCCGGCGGCGAGCAGCCCTTCCCATTCCACGAACGACTCGGCGAGCGTGGCGCGGGCCTGGTCGTCCTGGTCGGCGAGCTCGCTGGCCAGCGAGCCGAGCGCACAGCCGTAGGCACCGTTCCGCAACGCGTTTCGCTGCACCAGCGCGTCGCGCCAGCGAACCAGACCGCGGAACGACTTCAAGCGCTGAAGGTAGCCGCGTTCACGCTCGAGGACCTGCGCGGTCCGCGCCGCGACGACGGCGCGGACCAGTTCCTCCTTGTCCGGGAAGTGGTTGTAGAGCTGGGATTTACTGGTATTGCTCGCAGCCCGGACGTCGTCCAGCGTGGTCGCGTTCACGCCCTTCACGTACATCAGCTCGACAGCAGCCGCCACGATACGCGCGCGGGTGGCGGTCCCACGTGGCGTCAGCCTCCGCCCCGGCTGTGCGTTCTCCGGCCTGCTCACAGGCCTCAGGCTACCCTGTTTGATCACAGCTGCCGCCGCATGGACTACATGGTCCCCTCGGCCACGGGTCTGCCACTAGCTCAGCCCCTTTGTCATCATCTTAAGTGGACGATAGACGCATTTGTATTTGAAATGCGGTGGGCTGGATGCGCGTTCGAATCGACATGACGATGGACACTCCGCTGGGCGGTTGACTCTCGTCGCCGACCGCGGTGAACCGGCCGGCATCTACTTCCCGTACCAACGGTCTTGTCCTGATCTCGCGACGCTCGGCGAGCGGTCCGACCCGGGATTCGGGGAAATCAGCCACCAGCTCGCGGCGGTCGAGACGACGTTCCGACGAGGAGGAGCAGGGCACCGATCCGGTTCTGCCCCATCGCGCTGATCCGCGCGGCGATCGACGGGCGTCGACGAGCGCGGGCTGCGACCTGCTCAGGGTCGAGTGAGGTCTGGGTGACGGCGAGGTTCGTCATGACTACTCACCCTGGCTGTTCCCGGTCGTGTAGGCGAGCGGGTTGCGCGCAGCGACAACAGTGAACAGCGTCGCGAGGAGGGCAAGGACGCCGTAGCCGAGGGCGATCTGCGGCAGCGAGAAGGTGCTGGAAAGTTGGCCGGCGAGGAGGCTGGGGAAGGTGGCGGCGCTGTAGCAGATGAGGTAGATCGCGCTGAAGATTGGCGCCCGGTCGGCCAGGGTGCTGCCGTGCAGCAGGCCGCGGGTGGCGGCGCTGATAGCGATGCCTTGAGCGGCGCCGGCGACGATGGTTGCGGCGATGAACAACGCCAGTGTACCGGTGGCGATCGCTGTGATGATGCCGATCCATCCGGTCAGGAAGATGATCATGCCGATGCGTTGGGCTGCCGCCGGTGTGAACCGGCCGCCGAGGGGAGCACCGAGAGCACTGGGACCCATGTAGGCGGCGAACACCAGCCCGAGGACGAGAGGGCTGCGCGTATGGAGTTGATCTTCGACCAGCGCGGGCACGAAGGCCTGGTAGAAAGCCCCGGTCGCCCAGGTGGCCAGGAACACCGCTGCCGCGACAGGGAGAAGACGCCTGACCCGGGCCGGTACGCGGACCTGGGGCCGCAGTGATCGCCAAGCGCCCGGCGACGGAGTTTCAGTCTCCGGGCTGACAGCGACGAGTGCGGCAGACAGGAGGAGGAGGCCGACGGCAACCAGGTAGATGAGCTCGCGTGGCCAGGGGCCGAACTGGACCAAGGCTCCGGAGGCGATGGCGCCGACGGCGAGGCCGAGCATGACTGTCTGGCTGGAGGCGACGGAGGCCAACCAGGCCGGCCTGGCCGGTGCGGCATCGACGATGTAGGAGGTGAGGCTGGTGCCGGCCAGCCCGGCCCCGAGGCCCATCAGGAGCCGACCGGCGATCAGGATGCCGATGTCGTGCACGTTCAGCAGCACCAGACAGCCCAGCACAAGCAGGCCGAGGCTCGCGATCGAGGTGGGCCGTCGGCCGAGATGATTGGACAGCCGTCCCGTCATCAACAGTGTGGTGAGAGTGGCGGCGGAGTAGGCGACGACGGTCATCGAGATTCCGGCGTTGGTGAACCCATCCTCGGCCCGGTAGATGTTGAAAAGCGGGATCGCCGAGCCCACCGCGGCAAACGCGGCCGCCAGGGATACCACCGCAGATGAGAAAGCCAGCCGGAGCGTTCCGCCCCAGCTGACCTGGTTGATCACAGGTGCCACATTCTACATCTTTCTCTTGTTCTGAACTAGGCCGACTTGCCGCGAATGGGCCAAATAGCGACCCACGCGACACCGATAAGCGAGAAGGCCCAACTAATGGTGGCCTCCGTGCACCTGATTTGTGTCGGTTCGTCGCGCAGTCTTACTTACAACGTCACGATTTTTCTCGTCCCCGACTCCTGCGTGCCGACCACCAGCAGGTGGGGAGTACCAAGGTCATCGGCGGCCTTTGATTACTCCTGGGCGCTTAGGGTCGATGAGGTCGGCGTACTCGGGGTTGTGCTCGACGAAGGTGCGCACGATCGGACACATGATGGTGACCGTCTTGCCCTGCGCGCGCACGTCGTCGAGGACACGTCTTATCAGCTCGGTGGCGATGCCCTGGTTGCGGAACTCGGGGAACACCGAGGTGGCCAGCAACACGAGTCTGCCGTCACCCGCGACGTTGTATGGCAGTCCGGCAATCTCGCGGTCGCCGACGATGGCCTCGTAGATGCCGGCTTTCTCGTCGTTGACGACTGCGAAGTCGAACGCAGGAGCGTGGGGATCGTCGATTACCTCGTCGATAAGGACGATCTGGTCCTGACTGAGGGTGCCATTCCCGTGGGGGTATCCGGCCTCGTCCGGGTTCCCGAAGGCGTATCGGGCCGGCTCAGTCGGGTCGGTCATGGGGGTACCCCTTCGTTGATTGTTCGTTCGCCGACCAAGGCCGCTCATTCTTGTTCTTGGGTGTGCCGAATGGGACGAACGTGGATGATGGTCTTGCCCTTGATCCGCTCGGTCAGTTTGAACGCGGCGACGGCATCGTCGAGTGCCGCGATTTGGCCGATGTTCGTCCGCAGCCGACCATCCCGGGCCCGCCGGGCGCGGCGTGAACGCTCAGGAGCCCAAATGCTCCGCGTGATGCCACGCGTGACCGTGATGCCGCAGGCCCCTCACGGTCACCGCCGAATCGAGAGCGGCCACGCCGAGGCTGTGACACCCGGAAGTTGCACGATGAAGTCTTCGGCGAGGAAGTAGCTGACGCGCTTGACGTAGTTAAACTGGTCGGAGTAGACGTAGTCCGTCCGCGGCCTGTGTACTTCGGCCACAGTCGTTCCGATGCCGGGGATGTTTAGACGAAGGTGAACAGCCGGTCGGCTTCGAAGCGCGAAATCGGGCCGGAGTACGCCTTCGTAAGGTCGGGGTAGCCGAGGGCCAGCAGCACTGTCGTGGTGTGTCCGGTTTCACGGATATTGAACGCCTTGTCGACGCTGGTCGGGTCGAACCCTTCGAGCGGCATGGCCTCGACGCCGAGTTCAGCGGCCGCCATCATGGTCATGCCCAGCGCCATGTAGGTCTGTTTTTCCATCCAGTGGTTCACGTCCTTGTAGCCGTAGTTGC
The DNA here is from genome assembly GCF_040655075.1 of Actinoallomurus sp. NPDC050550. Taxonomy (NCBI): domain Bacteria; kingdom Bacillati; phylum Actinomycetota; class Actinomycetes; order Streptosporangiales; family Thermomonosporaceae; genus Actinoallomurus; species Actinoallomurus sp. NPDC050550. Next base: position 17,259 of record NZ_JBFAJC010000090.1, read on the forward strand.
GCAGGTTGAGGAAGTCGCGGGTCATCGACTGCCACAGCGCGCGCTTTGCCGGGTCGGGGAACCGACCGTCGGCGGTCTCCTTGCCGAACACCTCTTCGACGTGGCTGTCGGGCAGATCTGCCCGGGTGGTGAGGATGATGGTGTGTGACGCGTTCAGGATCTTCTCGCCGTTGTCTTGGAATCGTTCGCCCAGGTTGGCCACGAGGTGCTCTTTGCCTTCGGCCGTGGCGAGTACGTAGAAGTGGTTGGGCTGGATGTTCGTCGATGTCGGCGTGGACCGCAGAAACCTCAACAGTTGTTGAAGGGTTTCTTCCGCGATGGTCCTACTGGGATCGAAAGCCCTCGTGAGGTGCTTGCTCATGAGCTTGTCGAGATCCATGTCAACCTGCTTTCTTCTTGCAACCAGTGGGTGGAGAGCCAGTGATTCGTAGGGTTTGTGCTAGTTCTCGCCGCGGGCGAGTAGTTCGCTAATGCGCTCGAAGCTGATGCCTGTCGTCGCCGAGGCGAGGTCGCCCGCGACGAGCGCCTTCGTGGCCTGTTCGAGTGCGCCCATCGCGTGGATGTAGAGCAACGGACCCAAGCTGATGCGCTTGACCCCTGCCTTCTGCAGTTCGGCGACGGTCAGCACCTTGTCCGACGGTGACACGAGGACGTTGACCGGTGTCGGAGCGACCGCGGTGACGATCGCCTCAAGTGCGTCGAGGTCGGGTGGGTACGGGGCGTAGAGCACATCCGCGCCGACCTCAGCGAAGGCCGTCAGACGCCGGATGGTGTCGTCAAGATCGGGCCGCCCCTGGATGAAGTTGTCGGTGCGGCCGGTGACGACGATGCGCCCCTTGGCCGCGTCGACGGCGCTACGTATGCGATTGACTGCCTCGTCGAAGTCGCGGATGGGTTGATCGGGATTGCCCGAGGTGTCCTCGACCCCGATACCGGCCAGGCCACACTCGACGGCGGCTTCGACGGTCGCGGCGACGTCTTCAAGCGTGTCGCCGTAACCGTCCTCGAAGTCTCCGTTGACAGGCAGCCCGGTGAGTCGGGCGAGCAGCCGCGCATGCTCGAGGTGCTCTTCGCGGGTGACTTCGTGACGCCCGTCGAGGCGGCCGAGGGTGATGGCGAGCGCCGCTGATGATGTCGCGATCGCCTCGAAGCCGGCGTCGGCCAGCATCAGCGCCGAGAGGCCGTCCCAGGCGTTCGGCATGACGAGGCCACCGTCGCGGGTGTGTAGCGCCATGAATTTCTCATAGAGTTCGGAGCCTGGCATGTCGAGCCTTTCCTGAATGATCGTTGAGTCGGTGAGGGGTTTGCCGGCTGGGTGCGCGGACCGCGTCGAGGGTTCCAGCGATCAACCGGTGGGTGGGGTGTTGTTGGCGGCGGCGTGGAGCTTCTTAAAGCCGACCCAGCCCAACAGACCAGATGACGCGCGATGAGTCCGTCGATGATGTCCATGCACTCAACGAGGTGGGTCTGTTCGCCCGTCGGTGTCTGGCGCGGGTACTCCCAGGTCAACTGATGCCCGTCGGTGAGGTAGGTCCCGGTGCGCCACCCGGTTCTCGAAGACTCCTTCGCGGCGACGGGCCGCGAGGGTGCCGGCGAAGAAGGCACGGATCGACTCGCGGCCCTGGACCACGCCAGAGCTCATGTCTCCCGACAAAAGCACGGCGGTGGGTGTTTCGATAACGTCGCCTGCCGCGTAGAGGTCGGCGATCTTGTCCGCGTCCCGGGCCAGCACGGCTTCGTGCCGGGCGCGGAACATATGCTCGATCGCGCTCTCGCTCGCCGCGTCGGGCGCCGTCGGCTCCGGGTGCGGGTTCACTGGTCCACGGCCGTATCGACCGAGCCGACGGCGGGGATGTCGAGGTCGGTCTGGTTGACGTTGTTGATGAAGTTGGTGAGCAGGAATTGCACTGCCACCGCGACGATCGCCAGGATCTGCGGGTCGGTGTACCCGGCGCCTCGCACACTCGCGAGCTCGGCGTCACTGACCCGCCCGCGGCTGTCGACCACCCGTTGCGCGAAGCGAGCGGCCGCGGCGCGCTTGGGATCGACCGAGCTCCCGACGCGGACGAGCTCGATGTCGTCGCCTGACATGCCGCCGAATTCGGTCGCGACGTAGGTGTGCATCGCCAGGCAGTAACTGCAGCCGTTGGCTTGCGACACGGCCAGCGCGATGCTGTGCCGGGTCTTCGCGTCCAGAACCCGGCTCAAGGTGCCTTGCAGAGTCGTGACGACCTCGAGAACCGTCGGGTTCGACGCGATGGTCTTGAACATGTTCGGGACGAAGCCGAGCTGCGCACCAACGTTGTCGAGTATCCGCTGCGCGCCGGCGGGGACATCCTCTAGAGGGGGAACGTTCAGTCGTGACACAGCGAATCGCCCTCCGGTCGGGGTGAGTAGTCGTCGTCGAGCCCAAGTCGGGCTCTTAGTGCTTCAGAGCTCCGCCGCAGGCCTTACCTGCGCTGGCCGCAACCTGGCCGATGGCGTTGGTTGCGCCGGGCGCCTGGTGACCTGCATTGCGAGGGGTGACTCCGTCGGCGTCGAGTTCCGGATCTCTTCGTAACGGGGACACCATACAAGGACTATACAGACCAAAGCCTTCTACGCAACCCCTCCCCCAGGCGGGCCGAGTCGGCCGCACCGGATGCAAGCGGGCCAATATCGCATCGGATCGGTAAACCTGCAGCTCAGAGCCGTATCAAGGCTACGCCGTAAGTCATTCGGCCGGTCGGAACGGGCGACGTCAAGCCGCCTCGTGCCGGGCCGGCCCGGGCGCGATCGATTAACTTCGATGGACGATTTAGTCCAACATTACCTCGGCAGCCGAGGTGCGGCTCAAAGGTCCCACATGAGTGACGGCGGCATGGACCAGCGCCGCGGCGTCGTGGTCGAGTAGCCCGGTCGGCGTAGCCCGCGGCGGTCTCCAGGTCACCGCGGCGCGTGGCCACGATGGCGAGCACGGTGGTGCCGAACGGGTCGTACAGGTGCGCACCCAGCACATCGGACCTGGCCAGTGCGGCCCTGGCCTCGGTGGCCGCGTCTCCCAAGCGGCCTTCGAGCAGCCGCAATCGAGCGAGCAGCAGCGTGGGGACGGCGGCGTACGCCGTGGTCTTGAGCGCCGTGCACTGTTGGGTGGCGATTTGGAGCGCGGCCGTCGGCGGCCCACCCCTCGTCCCATGCGCCCCGTACGAGAGCGGCGGCGATGTCGACGTGGGCATCGCCGCCGATCACTGGCAGTGCCCTGCTCCGAACCCGCGGATTAGAGTCCGCTGCTCCGCTCAGCCACGGCCTGCTACCCGCCGTCCCGAAAGGCAACGAGGAACCCTCTCCTCATCCTCTGCCCGAGTGGGTGATGTGGAGGTCGTGGCCCTTCGCGCAGTATTCAGGTGCCGCCGTAGAAGCTCGCGGTGACGGCGACCCGACCAGCTGGGCCCGTTAGGGGGCGGTGCTCAGATCGTCGGGCAGGCCGGCCGATGGTCGCGCGAATGTCGCCGTTTGAGCTCACGGTGCGGGGTGACCGGGCCCCCAGCCCAGGTTCGAGGGGACGGGCTGGGGCCCGGTCCGCTCATCGAAGACAACAAGGTGAAAGGGATCCGCTGTCATGTATCACAGAGATCTGGCCAGTGTGGCGCCGTCTGCATCAGAGACCGCACGCCCTGGCCGCTGCCGGGCGGCTGACCGAGGTCGCGGACCTGGCTCGCACCGCACTGAACCAAACCACGCCGCCTGCGCAGGTCGCCCACCTGCACTACGTCCTGTCCTACATTCTGCTCCTCGCGGGCCGGCCGACGGAGGCGGTGACCGAGGCCGAAAAAGCACTCAGCGGACCAGACCTGTCCGCGGAGCTGCGCGGCCTCGCCGAACAGGTGCTGTTCCAAGGGATGTTCGCCGGCGACGACGGTTGGCGAGGGCACGAGCGAGCGCAGGCCATCGTCGCCGCCGCCGAACGCCACACTCCGCCCGCCCGGGCCAGCGCCCACACGTTGCTCGCCGGGATCGATTGGGCGCACGGGCAGGCCGCCAGAGCGATCGAGCACATTCGCGAAGCGGTACGCGTCGCAAGCGACGGGCCGATCCAGGCCCAGCACACCCACCCACGCCTGCTCCTGGCCAACGCACTCATCGGGATGCGCCAACTGGAGGAGGCCGAAACCGTGCTCCAAACGGCCGACCAGGAGATCACGGCGCTCGGTCACACCACATACGCCGTCGGTCCCGCGATATCCCGTGCCCGGCTAAGGCTCGCCGCGGGCAGAATTGACGACGCCGCGGCCGAGGCGCAAGCGGGGCTGGCCATGGCCGAGGACCTGGGCATGCATGTATTCGATCTCATGGGAATCGCCGTACTCGCCCTTGTCGCGGCACGCCACAACGACATCGACACCGCCATCCGGCACGCCGAACAGCATAGATCTCGACGTCAGGCAGGCCAAGGCGGAATGTACGGAAGCGGGTGGTGTCAGTGGGTCATGGCCCTGGTCGCCGAAGCCCACGCCGGCCCTGAAACGGCGATCGACGCGCTCTCCCCCACGTGCACCGACCCGACGGCACGGCGTCGGCTGCTCATGGCCGAACCCGGCGCCGCCGCCTGGGTTACCCGGACCGCGCTCGCCGCCGGCGACCACTCCACCGCCCAGGAGATCGTGATCAGCGCCGAAAGCCTCGCCGAGAACAACCCGGACTTCGCCACCCTTGCGGCCTCGGCCGCTCACGCACGCGGTGTCCTCCATAACGACGCCGTCGCCTTGGCCCACGGCGCCGCCACCCACGTGGGGACGTGGGACCGGGCCTCGGCTGCCGAAGACCTCGGCGTCCGGCACGCCGCCCGGCCTGGCGCCGGCGGCCGCGATGCGGCGATCCGCAGCCTGGACCAGGCACTCCAGGGCTACGAGCAAACCGATGCCCTGCGGGATACGGACCGCATCCGCGCCCGGCTGCGCAAGCTCGGTGTAAGGCGCCATCACGGGAGCCGGTCCGAACGCCCGGCCTCGGGATGGGACAGCCTCACCGACACCGAACACAAGATCGCAACACTCGTCGCCCAAGGACTCACGAACCCCCAAGTCGCCGCTCGGGTCTTCATCTCTCCGCACACGGTGAAGTTCCACCTCTGCCGGGTATTCCGCAAACTCGGCATCGCGTCCCGCGTCGAACTCGCCCGCCTCACGACCGAGCACGCACCGGACGTGTGACGGAAGGCGACGGACGCCGCGGTCATGGCGTGATCGACTCGAGAACGTCGGCCGTGCCGGACGGAACCAGATGCGTCCATGGCCGAGACGGTCGGGTCGCCCGTCAGGCGGTCGTGGCTCACCTGCCAGAGTCGGATGATCCCGGTGGAGTCGCCGACGGCGACCCACCGTCCATCCGGGCGGAACGCGCTCACCAAGATGTCAGAGCCTTGAGTGAGCCGTTGGGCGAGACGCTGAATCGGCTGGCGTGGCTCTGTGACATCCCAGGACAGCAGCGTGTCGGCGGTGTACTCGGGCCGAGGGTGAGCAGGTCGAGGAGCCGCCCGGTGTCTGGATTGACACCTGCTGGAGCGGAAGATCACACTTCCGCCATGCCGGAGCACGAGCCGAAGCAACAGGCGGAGACGGCGTACTGGGAGGCCAAGTTCCACAAGCTCCCAGCCGCCGTGCTCACCGACTACCTGCGGGTGTTCGAGGCCGCCCACCGCCACTACGAAGGCCAGCGGATCGGCCCGGGTGATTTGCGCCGTTGTTTCGTCGTCATCGACGACACCGGCACGCTGCAGGTCCAGCCCCCCGACTGGGACCTTCTGGGCAACGTGGGCTGGGACGACCTGGGCGACCCGCACTGGCGCTGTGTGGACAACTGGGCCCGCCTCAACCCCCTGTACCGCTGCGTCGGCCTGGCGTCAGGGAACCCGTACAACCTCTCTCTCCTCTACGGGCTCTACTGGCCGTGGAGCCCCGTCCGCGTCACCGCGATCGATGTGCGAGTCGTTCACCGGGACAGCACCCTCCAAGAACGGAGGACTACGATGTACCGCTTCCCGATCACCGCAGAAGGCCGCTACCGGCGTCGCATCCGCTTTGAGCCGGAACAAGTCGCTCTCGTGCAGCGCTGGTCCGACACCCAACAAGACCGTTGACTCGCCGGGTCACAGGCCTGATTTCTTTTTGCGGATCTTGGGGTTCTGGTGGCGGAAGCACTCTTGTCGCCCTCGTACATGACGCGGTGGCTACCGCCTGAAAATCCGACGGCAAGGTTTCGCTAGATCGCGGACACTATCCGTGCGCCTTGCCCGGATACGAACCCTGCGCGCCACATCAAGCCGGGTAGTCGGGCTCGTGCTCACCGAAGATGCTAAGTAGGTCCGAACATGATCACCAGCCGGTTCCCGGACCTAGTTTTCAACCCGCAGGTCAGCGCCCGGCCAGGATGCAGCCATCACGCGGAACGGACAACACTGTCCCGTCTCGCTGCAGTTGGCGAATTACACATGATGATCGTCGCAGGACACATGGTGATCGTCGCAGGACACATAGTCGTCGGCCGGCACCAGCGCGAGCCCTATCTCGCGACCTGAGTGAGCGTCGTTGAACAGGCCCGGCGCGCAACCGGCTGTCTCGACTTCGCCATCACGGCGGACCTGGTCGATGCCGATCGCATCAATATCTTCGAGCGGTGGGAGTCACGGGCGGCAGTCGAGGCGTTCCGTGGCAGTGGTCCCACCGATGAGCAAAGCGCCGCGATCCTGGCTGCCTCGGTAGCCGAGTACGACGCCGCGGAGGTGCGCTCGCTGATCTGAGCGGAGTGCAGGGCCAGCTCGCTCAAGGCGCCACTGGCTTCCCGCGGCATGGCCACCTCCAGCGACGAGATCTAGAACCTAAGCCCCTTTATGTGGGGCCATTCCTCACGCTTGAAATCACGCTGACAGAGGCGCTACGTCGAGGACCTGAAGGGCTGTGCAGTCCGCTCTCCGTGAGCGTCGAAGAGCGCGTCGCGGGCACGGCGGACGGCTGCTGGATCGAGAGCCGCCAGGGCGGGCAGCGCCTGGTGCCAGTAGCTGGTGCGGAGCACGCTCGCAACGAGTTCACGGGCCCTTCCAGTGGTCCCTGGGGGCGGGATGTGTGCAAGGAGCGCGAGCGCGGCTGGCAGGAATTGTGGGGTGAGGAAGCGCAGCCGACTGCTGATCGGTGTGCGCGCGACATCGGCCAGGTAACCGGCCACAAGGGCCTGCGCGTCCGTCCTGTCCTGCTCGTCGGCGAGGGGGGCCGCGCTCGCGGCCGCGTCGGCCGGGCTGCCCATCGCGGCCTGCGTCAGGGCGTGGACTGCAACCCAGTCGGTGGCGCGGTCGGACCTGCGGAAGTCGCCGCGGCTTTCGGCCGTGTCCAACCATGCGGCTGCCGCGTCCCGGTCGTCGGGACGGACGGCCAAGGCCAAGAGCAGCAGGCAATGCGGCCAGCCCTGGTCGGCAGCCTCGAGGGCCGCCGACCGCAGCTCGCGTAGGGCCTGGCGTGCGCCACGGTCGTACCGTCCACGGGCGGCGGCGAGCAGCATGCGAAGGCCGATCGCCCGTTCCGCCCTGTCCTTTCGTTCCCAGGACAGGCGATGGAGACCTGTCTTCCAGAGCCGTTTGGCGGCGCGTGGATCGTGTGGCCACAGTTCGGCGGCCACCGTGGCCACCCGCTGGGTCAACGGGAACTCGAGGTGCGGGACGAGCGCCATGGCGGTCTCGGCCTCCCCGTTGCGGGCCAGACGTTCGGCGGTGGCGGCCAGCAGGAACAGCTTAGTGATCGAGTCGGTCTGGTCACGCAGTCGCACAGGGTCGCCCGCGGGGTCCGCATCCAGGTACGCCATGTCGTGCACCAGCGGGTCCCGGATAGCCTGAAGGGCCCGCCGTACGTCCCCGGACTCGCCCATGACGGCGAGAGCCACCGCTAGATTCGCCCAACAGCGGTCGACGGCCGATCCCTCGGCTTCCTCACGCCTTCGCCCAAGTCGAGTGTTCGAGCCTCGGTCAGCAGCGCGAGAGCGGTGGCACGGTCGTCTGGCACCAGCCGCCGAGCCATGGCGACCATCACCTCGGCGACGGCCCAGGGGGCGGTGCCAGCGTCGTCCCGCACGACGTCGAGCAGGGCGTTGATCGATTCCATCGGCACCGCGGTCGACGCAAGGCGGGCGAAGCCGTCGCGGGCGACACCGAAGTGCCAGCGCGTGGACGGAACGTCACCCCACAGCCGACGCAGCGTGCGCCCCGCCCGCTCCCCCCTGCCCCGACTCCAGCAGGGCAGCGGCGATGGCGTAGGCGCAGTCACTGCGGCATTGATCCGGAGGCGGCACCGTGGCCAGGAGCGCGGCTCCTGTGCGCATATCCTCGTTAGCGATCTGTTGCAGCAGGGCGTAAACCTGTTCAATTGTGTCGCGGGTCTGGGTTGCCGCGTCCAGGAGGCCCGTCGCGGCCAACGCCCTGAAGTAGCCGATGAGCGGGCACTTCGTTCTGCCCGCCGAGAAACCCATTGCGAGCGGCCTGGCACCGAATGTCTGATTGATCGGCCACCAATCACGGAGGAATATGAGGCTCATGTCGCTGCCCACCCCCACGCTGCCCACCCCCACGCTGCCCACCCCCACGCTGCACACCGCTCGCCTTCGACTGCGTCCCTTCGACGATGCGGATGCGGACGACCTCTTCGCGCTGCACAGCAGCGCCTACGTGCTCCGCTACTGGGACGCGCCGCCGTGGAGCGATCGCGCGCGCTCCGAGCGGTTTATCAACGCTTGCCGGCAGATGGCAGAGGGGGGTACCGGGGCGCGGCTGGCCGTAGAGCGTGTTTCCGACGGGGTGTTCATCGGCTGGTGCAGCCTGAACGGGTGGAATCCGGACTACCGCAGCGCGTCGATGGGCTACTGCTTCGACGATGCCGCGTGGGGCCACGGCTACGCGACGGAGGCCGCGCGGGTGTTGCTGCGGTGGGCATTCGACACGCTGGACCTGAATCGCGTCCAGGCTGAGACCGATACGCGCAACGTGGCATCTGCCCGCGTGCTGGAGAAGCTCGGGTTCGTGCGTGAAGGGACGCTGCGGGAAGATTGCATCGTGAACGGCGAGGTTTCTGACTCGTGGGTCTACGGGCTGATCAGGCGAGAGTGGCGGCCGTCATCCGAGCCGGTTCCCGCCCGCTGAGTCCTCCTCGCTGTCAGCAGTCACCACACGACCGCAGTCCCAGCACCACTCAGCTTCCGGCGAACGTATGTGGTCACCGCTCTAGTGTCATGCGCCTGAAATTCGTCGGCTAAGTTAGTAGCGTACTGGTATGTCGCGTCCAGGTCCGTCCGCGGTCCAGATCGAGCTGAGTGATGCCGAGCGTGCTCGGCTGGCCGGTGTGTCGGTGGAGTCCTCCAGGGTGGCCGTCCGGGCGAGGATCGTGCTGGCGTGTGCCGAGGACGCCAGTAACGTGCAGGTCGCGCGGGATCTGGGGGTCTCGGTGGCGACCGTGCGCAGGTGGCGGACGGCGTTTGCGCGTGATGGGCTGGATGGGTTGCTTGACGCTCCTCGGGACGGGCGGCCCAAGGCCGCCTTGACGGTGACACAGGAGGAGCGGGCGACGCTGGAGCGGTGGGCGCGGCGCGCGAAGTCTTCGCAGGTGCTGGCGATGCGGTCGAAGATCGTGCTGGCGTGCGCGGACGGCAAGAGCAACAAGGACATCGCCGAGCAGTTGGGGGCGCATCCCGACACGGTGTCCAAATGGCGCAACCGGTTCCTCAAGCTGCGGCTGGAGGGCCTGATGGACGAGGACCGGCCGGGCCGGCCACCCTCGATCACCCTTGACCAGGTGGAAGAGGTGGTGGTCGCGACGCTGGAGGAGACCCCCGGCGATGCCACGCACTGGT
>NZ_JBFAJC010000091.1:0-25235 GCF_040655075.1 Actinoallomurus sp. NPDC050550
ACTTCGATGTCCAGGACACATGAGTGCTCACTTGCCGGCGGCTACCAACCAACCCAGGAGTCTGCCGGATGGCAGGCTCCCAGAACTGATTAGGAGACTTCGGGTGGAGCACACGCCGCCTCCGGATACCCGGCAGGCGACCGACAGCGAGGCGATCGCGGCGTCCATCAGTGATCCGGAGAGGTTCTCTCAGGTCTTCGACCGACACTGGGACGAGGTCCACCGGTACGTGGTCCGCCGGCTGGGCCCCGAGCTCGCGGAGGACGTCAGCGCGGAGACCTTCGTCGTCGCCTTCCGCGCCCGCGGTCGCTACGACCTGAGCCGACCGGACGCACGCCCGTGGCTGTACGGCATCGCGACGAACCTCATCCGTGACCACCGCCGGGCCGAGGGCCGCCGACAGCGCACCCTGGCGAAGGCGAACGCCGAGTGGGTGAGCGCGCCGTTCGACGAGAGCAGCGACGCCCGGCTGACGGCCCAGCGGCTCGGTCCGCGGATCGCCTCGGTCCTGAGCCGCCTGTCGGCGCCGGAACGCGACCTGCTGCTTCTGATCGCCTGGGCCGACCTCACGTACGAGGAGGCAGCGCAGGCACTTGATCTGCCACTGGGCACGGTCCGATCCCGGCTCCATCGGGTTCGCGGGAAGCTCCGTCGGGCGTTCGGCGGAATCGACCCCTCACGTCTCCAGGAGGATTTCGCATGAGCGACGAGGAGATCGCGCTGGTGAGCCGGGTTCGTCCGAAGGATTCGGCGCAGGACGCAGGGGCGAAGGCCCGGGCGCGGGCACGACTGCACGCCGAGTTCACCGCCCCGTCGGAAGGTCGGCGCCGGGTGGCGCGCCCGCGCCGGGGCCGGCGGTTCCTGGCGGTGGGCGCGGCGGCCGCGGCCTGCGCGGCGGCGGGGATCGTCGTCGTGTCGACGGGCGGGCACAAGTCGTCCTCTCCGGCCGACGTGACGACGCGGACGCTGGAACTGGCGGCGGCGACCGTCGAGACCGGGGCACCCGCCGCCCGGCCGCGGCCGCAGCAGTGGGTCTACACGCTGAAGATGGAGAAGTACGCGCTCCAGAACGGCGACGTCGTCGGGCCCGATGCGGGGCTGCATGGCAAGGTGAAGGTCGAGGAATGGTGGCGGTTCGACGGCAAACGGACGGCGTCGTCCGTCCAGAACGGCAAGCTCACCGTCCAGGGAATCCTGCCGTCGATGAAGAGCCGGCCGCCGCGCCACAAAGAGCCCGGGGTCGACAACTACACCGGAGGCCCCGCCGTTGTGCGGAGCACACCGAACCACCTGTACGACTACGTCGCCGACCTGCCCACCACCCCTGGCGCGCTGCTCGCGCGGATCCGGCACGACAGCGGGGACGCGGGTCACGACGTGAGCACCTTCGGGAGCATCGCCCAGATCCTCAGCGACGACCGGCTCATGCCACCGAAGGCCAACGCGGCTCTCTACCGCGCGCTCGCGCTGATCCCCGGCGTACGGGTGGCGAAGGACGGCACCGACTACGCCGGCCGCCACGGCATCGCGGTGATCTTCGGTAACGGAAAGGGCGTCCAGGAGATCATCCTCGATCGGCGGACCTACCACTACATGGGCGACCCGACCGAGGCGATCCTCAGCTTCCGCGTGGTCGACGACGCGGGACAGCGCGGCTGACGACGGGTGGCTCACAGAGGCGGGGCCTCCCACGGGTGGTGGGTCGGTCAGGCACGACGACCGAGGTCGCCGTCGGCCTGACGGGCGCCGTCCTGCGGTGCGGGGCGGGGCACCGACTGCGGTCCTCCCGGCCGAGGCCGGGAGGACCGGTGCCTCTCAGGACGGTGGGAGCGCGGTCTCGATGGCGGCGCAGCGCCACCGGCCACGCCCGTGCTCCAGCCGTAGCGCGAGGGCGTGGACCCGCGGTCCGAAGGTCGCGATCGCGGTGACCTCCGCGACGCCCGGGGCGGGCGCGCAGACCCGGACCGTGCCGAGCCGCGGGACGCTCCGCGTCGGCATGCGGGCGGCGAACCCGTCCAGGTGCTCGAACAGCTCCGGCGTCGTACGGCCGGCCAGGTGGTGATAGGGGCGCAGGCCGGCCAGTACCTCCAGGACGAGCCGGGCGATGAGCCGCGCGTCGGTGCGTACGTCGGGCCGGCCGTCCCGTACGACGCCGAGCGGCGGCCGGGCCCGGCCTGGAGGTGGGCCGGAGTCCAGGGCGACGGCGAGTGAGCCGTACACGGCGATCTCGGGCGATGGGCCGGAGCCGTACGGGATCAACCGGATCGGGGCGGAGCGGCGTGCGGGTGGGGTTCTGCGCATGACGGGCCTCCCTTGGTGACTGCCGCGCGGGGAGGGCGGCAGCCACAAAGAGGCCCGAGAAGGCCCGGTGATACGTTCTGGCCGGATCCGGCCAGTCGTCGATCCGGCGGTGGGGCCGACACCGATACGACGCGTGCGCCGGCTGCGATGCGTGCCCCGGCTGCGATGCGTGCCCCGGCTGCGATGCGTGCCCCGGCTGCGGTGCGTGCGCCGGCTGCGACGCGTGCGCCGGCCGAGACCCGGGTGGCGGAACCGGCGTGCTCTTACCGGCGCGACGCCGGGCGGTTGCGCCGGGGGATCTCCAGGGCGCTGCGCAGTTGGTAGCGGTCGGCGCGATAGGTCGACACGGCGAGCTCGACGCACGTGCCGTTCATGAACGACCGGCGCTGGAGCAGGAGGACCGCGCTGCCGCGGGGCAGGTCGAGGAGCCGGGCGTCGGCGGCGTCCGCCAGGCCCGCCTCGATGGTCTGCTCACCCGCGTCGAAGACCACCCCGAAGCGCTTCTCCAGCACGTCGTACAGCGAGGCGTCGCCGAGGGGGGTGTCGAGCAGGTCCGGCGCCACGGTGGCCGGGATCTGGGAGCGCTCCACCGCCATCGGCTCCCCGTCGGCGGTACGCAGGCGCTCGATGACGTGGACGCCGGTGCCCACCGGGATGCCGAAGACCCGGGCGAGGTTGGTGTTGGCCTGCACGGTGCGGTGGTCGAGGTCGCGGGCGCCGGGTTCGAGGCCGCGGGCCCGCATGTCCTCGGTGAAGGAGACGAGCCGCAGCGGCATCTCGATCTTCGGTCGCGCCACGAACGTGCCCTTGCCGGGGACCCGGTACAGCCGGCCCTCGGTGACCAGGTGGTCGACCGCCTGGCGGACCGTCATCCGCGACAGCCCGAATCGCTGGCAGAGCTCGCGCTCCGACGGGATCGGAGCGTCGACGGGCAACTCCGCGTCGTCGATCAGCTCGAGGAGGATGCCGCGAAGCTGGAAGTACTTCGGAACGGGGCTGGTGGGGTCGATCTTCCCCATTGGGTACCTCTGGCAGGGATGTCGGGGGTTGAAGTATGGTTCAGACTGGTCTAGTCCGGACTAGACCACATGTCAGATCCCACTGTCAATGCAGGTCAGGGCTACGAAGCCGTAACGACAAGATCACAGGCGGAAAGATGGGAAAGTTCTGGTGAGCACCTCACGCATGCGGGCGGAGATCGGCGAGCAGCCCGCCGCCCTTCGCACCACCCTCGACGCACTGCTTCCCCGGATGCCCGAGATCGGCCTGTTGGCGCAGGACACCCGCCACGTGCTGTTCATCGCGCGCGGCTCCTCGGACAACGCCGCCGTGTACGGCAGCTACCTGATCCAGACCCACGCCGGGCGACTGGCGACCCTCGCCTCGCCGTCGGTGGCCACGACCTACAAGAAGCGGATCGACCTGTCCGGGGTCCTCGCTGTCGCGATCAGCCAGTCGGGCAAGACCGAGGAGATCGTCGAGTCGCTGGACTGGGCCGCCGACTGCGGCGCCCGTACGATCGCCGTCACCAACGGCGAGGGGTCGCCACTGGCGGAGGCCGCGCAGGTCGCGCTGGTCACGAAGGCCGGTGACGAGCTCGCGGTGCCCGCGACCAAGACCTACACCACCCAGCTGGCGGCGCTGGCCGTGCTCGGCATCGCGCTCGGGGCGGACGTGGACGTCGCGGACCTGCGCCGCGCGCCCGACGAGGTCGAGCGGCTCATCGCGGCCACCGAGGACTCCGGCAACCTGGCCCCGATCGTCGACGGGCTCTCGGGCGTCCCGGGAGTGGTGGTCTCCGGGCGCGGCATCGCGTACGGCACCGCCCTGGAGCTGGCCCTCAAGCTGAAGGAGGCGTGCTACCTGCACGCGATGGGCCTGTCCTACGCCGACCTGCTGCACGGCCCGATCGCCGTGGTCGACGACGAGACGCCCGCGCTCCTGGTCGCCGCCGACTCCGGCCCCACGCTGGCCGGCACGGTCGCGCTGGCCGAGCGGGTCGTCGCGGCCGGCGCCCGGGCGTACGGCGTCGGAGGCGGCAGTGCCCTGTCCGAAGCGACCTCATGTGCACTCCCTGGTCCGGATCTGCCAGAGTGGGTATCGCCCCTTGCCTTGATCGTGCCCGGCCAGCTGCTGACGGAGGCGCTGGCTCGCGGGCTCGGCATCGACCCCGATGTCCCGCGCGGTCTCGACAAGGTCACTCAGACGGATCAATGATTCAGGAGGACCACATGGCCGAGCGCCGTGTCCGGGTCGAGACGAAGGTAGGGCTACACGCCCGGCCGGCCGCGCTGTTCGTCCAGGCGGCGACGAGGACGCCCTTGGACGTCACCGTCGCCAAGCCGGGCAAGGACCCGGTCAACGCAAAGAGCATCCTGTCCGTCCTCGCCCTTGACGCCCAGCATGGCGAGGAGATCGTGATCAAGGCGGACGGCGACGGCGCCGACGCCGTGCTCGACGAGCTGGCGGGATTGGTGACCGAGCCGAGTGCCTGACGCCCTGCGCGGCACCGGGGTCAGCCCCGGCGTCGCGGCCGGGCCGGTGCGGTCGATCTCCGGGGCCGTGCCCGAACCACCCGCCGGCGAACGTCACACGGGTGACGCCGCCGCCGAACGCGCGCGTGCGCTCGCGGCGCTGGACGCCGTCGGCGCCGACCTGGAGGAGCGCGGCGCGCGTGCGGGCGGCGAGGCGCAGGAGGTCCTGGACGCCCAGGCCATGATGGCCCGTGACCCGGGGCTCGCCGACCTGGTCACCGGGAAGATCGACGATGGCGTGTCGGCACCGCGCGCGGTGTACGAGGCGTTCGGCGTCTTCCGCGCGACGCTGGTCGGCGCGGGAGAGTACATGGCGGCCCGGGTCGCCGACCTCGACGACATCCGGGACCGGGCCATCGCGGCCCTCTTGGGCGTGCCGGCCCCGGGCGTGCCGGACTCCGATGAGCCGTTCGTCCTGGTCGCGCGGGACCTCGCCCCGGCCGACACCGCCCTGCTCGACCCGGCCAAGGTCCTGGGGTTCGTCACCCGGGACGGCGGGCCGACCAGCCACACCGCGATCCTCGCCCGCGCGATGGGCGTGCCGGCCGTGGTCGCCTGCACCGGTTGTATGGATCTGCCCGACGGCACGGTCGTGCTCGTCGACGGGGCCTCCGGAGAGGTGCACCTGAATCCCGCCGACGAGGAGATCGCGGCCGCCCGGGCGGAGGCCGAGGCACGGGCCGCCGTGCTCGACGCGGCGCCCGGCCCCGGTACCACCGCCGACGGACACCGCATCCCGCTCCTCGCCAACGTCGGCGGGCCGAAGGACGTCGAGGCCGCGCTGGCCCGCGGCGCCGAGGGCGTCGGACTGTTCCGCACCGAGTTCCTCTTCCTGGGCCGTACGACGGCGCCCTCGGAGGAGGAGCAGGAGGCGGCCTACCGGGCCGTGCTGGAGGCGTTCCCGAGCGTCGTGGTCCGGACGCTCGACGCCGGGGCCGACAAGCCCCTCGCCTTCCTGCCGCCGCCGGGCGACGAGCCCAACCCGGCGCTCGGCGAACGCGGCCTGCGGCTCCTCCAGGATTACCCCGAGGTCCTCACCGGCCAGCTGCGCGCCCTCGCCCGCGCCGCCGAGGGTCTGGACGTCGAGCTCAGCGTGATGGCCCCGATGGTGGCCGACGCCGCGGAGACCCGCGCCTTCGCCGCGGCCTGCCGCGCGGCCGGCCTGCCCCGCGCCGGCATCATGATCGAGGTTCCGGCCGCGGCGCTGCGGGCCGCCGACCTCGCGGCCGAGGCCGACTTCTTCAGCCTCGGCACCAACGACCTTGCCCAGTACACCTTCGCCGCGGACCGGCAGATCGGCGCGCTGGCCCGGTTTCAGGACCCCTGGCAGCCCGCACTGCTCGACCTCGTGGCCATGGCCGCCGAAGCGGCGGCGGACGCGGGCAAGGGCTGCGGCGTCTGCGGCGAGGCCGCCGGCGACCCCGCGCTGGCCTGCGTGCTCACCGGCCTCGGCGTCACGTCGCTGTCGATGAGCGCCCCATCACTGCCCCACGTACGCGCCGCACTGTCCGCGCACACCCTGGACCAGTGCCGCCGCGCCGCCGACGCCGCCCGCCGCGCCACGGACGTCGACGGCACCCGTACGGCCGCCCGGACGGAACTCCCCGAGCTGGAGGCCCTCGGCCTGTAGCGGCCGGCCTGACCGCCGGGCGTGCTGCCCACGCCACCGTTCGCGCCGACCACGAGCAGGTCCTCGCCGGGCGTGAGCCGGAGTACGTCACGGAGCGTGCGCAGCGCGGTCACCCCCTCTCCCGCCCGGGGCGCCGGCCGGGGGACCGTGCGTACGCGGAGTTCCTCTGGGCCGCCGTACCTGTCGTATTCGACCGCGCGCATCATCGGGCCGTCTCCGCGTCCACGATGACGACCCGCTTGCCGCGGGTATGGGAGCCTGCCAGGTCTCGGTAGGCCTGCACCGCGTCGCTCAGCGGGTATGTCCAGGTCACCGGGTCGGGCAGGGTGCCGTCGAGGGCGTGGGCGGCGATCGTGGCCATCGTGTCGGGCTTGAGGTTCGTGGTGCCCATCACGGTGGTCACCGCCGGGTGGCTCGGCGTGCCCGGCGTGGTGCTGAGCAGGCGGCCGCCGGGGCGCAGCGCCCTGGTCGCCGTGATCACCTGCTCGCCCGTCAACGCCAGGTTCACCACCGCGTCGACGCCCCGGGGGTGACGGCTCAGGACCTCCTCGACCAGGTCCGCCTCCAGGTAATCGATCATCCCGGCGGCTCCCATGCCGCGTACGTACTCCCGGTCGTCCGCGGTTCCTGTGGCGATGACCTCGGCCTGTCCGGCCAGCAGCGGAACGACGACGCTGCCGATGCCGCCCGGCGCACCGATCACCAGGACCGTCTCGCCCGGCTGGAAGCGTCCGAGCTCGAGCACCGCGAGCCCGGTCATGCCGGTGCTCGGCAGGGCGGCAGCCGTGGCGGCGTTCAGTTTCGGCGGCCTTTTCGCCAGGTACGGGCCGGCCTGGATGACCGCGTATTCGGCCAGTGCTCCGGAGGTGACGGCGGGGATCCCCACTCCGGAGGCGAACGACGGGGGCGCTCCGAATCCGAACACCTCGTCGCCCACCTCGAACCCCTCCGTCCCGGGGCCGAGCCCGGTCACCGTGCCGGCGACGTCGAAGCCCGGGACGAACGGGAAGTCCAGCGGGACCATCTCCCGGATCGTGCCGGTGGTCAGCAGCAGGTCGGCCGGGTTGAGCGAGGCGGCCGCCACCCGGACCTGGAGCTGTCCGGGACCGGGCTCGGGAATCGGCAGGTCTTCGATGGCGAAGGTATCGGGCGCACCGTACGCCCGGACGACCAGAGCTTTCATGATCACCCTTTCGGCGAGACACTTTGTCCCGTGAGATGCATGCTGTCCGGGACGGTGCGGGGTGACCAGTCTCAGCCGTGCTGTTCTGTCTCAAGCTGGACAAGGAGCCGAAAGTGTCTCAGGAGAACGTCCGGGTCCGGCGCACACGCACGCTGCTCAGGCAGGCGTTGATCGAGCTCATCGAAGAGCGCGGGTTCGAGCGGGTCACGGTCGGACAGATCACCGAGCGGGCGATGGTGAGCAGGGCCGCCTTCTACCGCAACTACCGCGACAAGTACCAGCTGGTGGAGCAGATCTTCGAAGAGGCCATGGCCGAGGTGCGGGGCGCCATGGCGGACGGCCCGGACACTCCCGCGCTCGAGCGATGGACCGGATTCTTCGAACACATCGCCCGGTACCACCGCCTCTACGGTGCGCTGCTGGGCAGAAACGGCAGCAGTTGGTTCGCCGACAGGATGCGGGCGACCCTCGCCGGCATGGCCGCCGACCACCTGCCCCAGTCCGCGGACGACCTGGTCCCCACCCTCTTGGCGGGGATGCATCTCCAGGCCATCACGTGGTGGCTCGGCACCGGCAGATCCCTGCCACCGGAGGAGATCGCCGTACGGACGGCCAGGCTCGCCGCCGCCCTCATCGTCGAGGCCAACGCCGACGATGAGGCGACGGCACTGAACGCCGACATCCCGACGAAGGAGTCGACATGACCGTCCGTGCCGCCACGCCCAGGTCAGGTCGGCAGGGAACGTCACGGCGATAAGGCCGGTCGTGGCATAGTGCGCTGTCGGGCACTCGCAAGCGAGGACTGAGGCAGGGGAGCGGACGTGCGGATTCAGGGGGCGACGGCGCTGGTGACCGGCGCGAACCGGGGGCTGGGACAGGTGATGGCCCGGATGCTCCTGCAACGCGGCGCGCGGCGGGTCTACGCGGGCGCACGCGACCCTCGGGCGGTTGTCACGCCCGGCGTCATTCCGGTCCGCCTCGACGTTACGGATCCCGCCCAGGTGGCCGCGGCGACCGAGATGTGCGCCGATGTGTCCTTGCTGGTCAACAACGCTGGAGTGCTGACCGACAGCCCCCTGCTGGCCGCACCCGGTCTGGATGCCGCCAGAACGGAAATGGAGGTCAACTACTT
Source organism: Actinoallomurus sp. NPDC050550 (assembly GCF_040655075.1). Taxonomy (NCBI): domain Bacteria; kingdom Bacillati; phylum Actinomycetota; class Actinomycetes; order Streptosporangiales; family Thermomonosporaceae; genus Actinoallomurus; species Actinoallomurus sp. NPDC050550. The sequence goes on from NZ_JBFAJC010000091.1 coordinate 8,781, forward strand.
CGGGACGCTCGCCATGTGCCGCGCCTTCGCACCGCTTCTCACCCGCAACGAGAGCGGCGCCATCGTCAACGTGCTGTCCATCGCGAGTTGGTTCACCAATGCGGCGATGGGCTCGTACTGCGCTTCCAAAGCCGCCGCCTGGGCCATGACCAACGGAATCCGCAGCGAACTCCACGACACGGGAATCCTCGTGGTCGGCGTACATTGCGGTTACATCGACACGGACATGGCCCGCCATGTCACCGGTGCCAAGAACACTCCGGAATCGATCGCCTCACAGGTGTTCGACGCCGTTGAGGCGGGCCGGACAGAGGTCCTCGCCGACGAACGGACCCGACAGGTCAAAGCGGCCCTGCATCTCGCCCCCGGCGAAACGGCTCCCGCCCCGCGCCCGTAGCGCGCCTCTCTCGCCCTCACCGCTGTGCTGGGCGCAGCAGCTGTGCCCGACCGTGCCGAGCGCCTTCCACCGTCTTCAGCCGGTGATGCGGCCGCCGGAGACGTCGATGGTGAGTCCGGTCAGCCAGGAGGCGGCGTCGGAGGCGAGGAACAGGGCGGTCTGGGCGACGTCGTCGGTGGTGCCGATGCGGCCCAGCGGGTGCATCGCGGCGACCTTCTCGCGTACCTCGGCGGGCATGCGGGCTTCGACCTTCTCGGTGGCGATGGTCGACGGCGCGATGCAGTTGACGCGGACTCCGCGCGGCCCGGCCTCGGCGGCCAGGTGGCGGGTGAGCATGACCAGCCCGGCGTTGGCGACGCCGTAGGCGAGGTTGGCCTGGCTCGGTTGACGTCCCGCGGCCGAGGACATCGTCAGGATCGTGCCGCGGCCGCGTTCGAGCATGCCCGGCAGGAACGCCTTGACGGTCAGGAACGCCGAGGTGAGGTCGGAGTCGAGGACCTCGCGCCAGCGCTCTTCGGTGAGGTCCTGGGAGGCGACGGGCATGCCCTGGCCGCCGGCGAAGGCGGCCAGCACGTCCACCGGGCCGAGCCGTGACTCGACCCGGTCGCGTACGGCCTCCAGGGCCGTGGCGTCCGTGACGTCGGCGGCGGCGTCGATCGCGGTGCCGCCGGCCTCGGTGATGCCGGCGACGACCGAGGCGAGGGCGCCCTCGTCGCGTCCGACGACGCAGACCTTGGAGCCCTGAGCGGCGAAGGCCCGGGCGGTCCGTGCGCCGATGCCGCGCGACCCGCCGGTGATGACGACGACCCTGCCGGCAAGGTCGGGATAGGTGGCGGTCATGGGAAGAGTCTCCTTATCACTGGTGGCGGGAGGGGCGGGTGCGCGGGAGCAGGGCGGCGACGGCCACCAGCCAGAGCAGGCCGCCGAAGCGGACGATCGGCAGGAGGAAGCCGAGGGAGAGGGTCGCCAGGGTGAGCACGGACAGCATCCCGGCGGCGGCCAGGACGAGGCCCGTCCAGGTCACGCCGCGCGGCAGCAGCCCGGAGAGCAGGCCGGTCACCGAGATCCCCGCGATGAGCATGGCGAACGTCACCACGTAGGCCGGGCCGCCGGCCAGGAAGGACAGGTCGGCGAGGGCGCGGGCCAGTGCGGGGTCGGCCTTGGCCGGCAGGCGGCCGCCGCTCCAGGCGGACATCGCGCTCAGCGTCAGCGCGCTGGAGGCCAGGACGCCGCCGACGAGGGTGATGGCCGACCCGGGCGCGGTGATGCCGAGGGCCCGGAGGCGTCGGTAGAGCACCGCCGCCGTGAGGGCGAGGGGCACGGCGGAGGCGAACAGCAGGAGGGCACCCACCTTGATCGCGGTGCCGTGGGACCGTGCGTAGTCGAGGACCGCGAGTCCGGAGGCGTCCGGATGGGGCGTGGCCCGGTTGGCGGCGACGTAACCGATGGTCAGCGTGGTGAAGGCGAGGACGGGGGCGAGCAGTGGGGGACCGGCCTGCGGGCGGCGACCGGTGCCGGGGGCGGTGGTCATGATGTCTCCTCGATGCGAAACCGTGTACACAACATAATCATTACAACTCAGAACGATTGTCAAGTGTATATAGTGTTCGTGTGAGCACGGATCGCAGACCTGAAGGACCCCCGGCCCAGGGCGGGGCGGCGTTCCTGCTGGCTCAGCTGGGGTCCCACGCGGCCCGGCTGTTCGCCGACCGGATCGCCACGCTGGACCTCACGCCCCCGCAGGCCGGCCTGCTGCGGATGCTGGCCGCGAGCCCAGGCCGCAGCCAGCGCGAACTCGCCGACGATCTCGGCATGCCGCCGAGCCGCTTCGTTCCGTTCGCCGATGAGCTCGAGGGGCGCGGCCTGATCGAGCGCCGGAAGAATCCGAACGACCGGCGTTCGCACGCGCTGTACCTGACCGAGAAGGGCAGTGGGCTGCTGGCCGAGCTCCGGGAGGTGGGCATGGCGCACGAACGGGACATCTGCGCGGCGCTGTCCGCCGACGAACATCGCGAGCTGGTCGCGATGCTCCGGCGCGTCGCCGAGCAGCAGGGCCTCACCCTGGGTGTACACCCCGGCTACCGCTCGGCGTAGCGTCGCTCGACCGGTGCGGTTGCCGGATGCCGGTCCCATGGTTAGCGTCGTGCGGGATGTGAAGCGGCTTCCGGGGGAGGGCGGGACAGTGAGACGGACCGGCGGTCTGCGGCTCCTGGCCGCCGTCGCCGCGGTCACCATGGCCGCGTCGGTGTCCGCGTGCGGGTCCGACGCGCGCTCCGATGACGGGCCCGCACGGCGCACGGCAGCGGGAAACCGGACCACGAAGAGCGCCCGTCCCGGCCCCGACCCGGTCGTCGCGCTCGTCCGGCGGATGAGCACGGCGGACAAGGTCGGCCAGCTGTTCATCCCGACCGTCCAGGGCACCACCGCGTCCGCCGCCGCCGCGATGATCGGGCAGTACCACCCGGGCGGCGTCATCTACTTCCCGGAGAACCTGCGCACCGCGCGGCAGACCGCGACGCTGTCCAACGGCCTGCAGCGCGCGGCGATGAAGGCCGGGGTCCCCCTGCTCGTCGGCACCGACGAGGAGCAGGGCATCGTCTCCCGCGTGCCGTACATCACCCGGTTCCCGACGAACAAGGCGCTGGCCTCCACGAAGAACCCCGACGACGACGTACGTACGGCGGCTCGCGTCACCGGCCAGGAGCTGCGCGCGATCGGCATCAACCAGGACTTCGCGCCGGTCTCCGACGTCAACGTCAATCCGCGCAACCCGGTGATCGGCGTCCGGTCGTTCGGCGCGGACCCGCAGAAGGTCGCCCACCTCGTCGGCGTCGCGGTCGACGCCTACCGGGCGACCGGGGTCATCGCGACCGCCAAGCACTTCCCCGGGCACGGCGACACCGCCACCGACAGCCACACCGGCCTGCCGGTGATCAAGCATTCGATGGCGACCTGGCAACGCCTGGACGCGCCGCCGTTCAAGACCGCCATCGCCCACCACGTCGACATGATCATGACGGCGCACATCGTCGTCCCCGGCCTGGATGACTCGGGTGATCCGGCCACCATGTCCAAGACGGTCCTGACGGGCCTGCTCCGCCAGAAGCTCGGCTACGACGGGGTCGTGGTGACCGACTCCCTCAGCATGGCCGGGGCGACGATGAAGTACGGCGCGCCGCAGGCTGCGGTCCGTGCCGTACGGGCCGGCGCGGACATGCTCCTCATGCCGCCCTCCCTGAGCAGCGCCTACCGCGCCGTGCTGGCCGCGGTGCGGTCGGGGCAGATCCCGCAGAGCCGGCTCGACCAGGCGGTGACCCGCATCCTGCGGATGAAACAGGAGCGGGGGTTGTTCCGCTCGCCGTACGTCGATGTCTCGCAGGCCGCCCGGATCGTGGGTTCGGCGGAGCACCGTACGGCCGCGCGCGGGGTCGCGGCCCACGTTCGATCAGGTCGTTGACGATCACGTGACATCGGAACCGTTGACGCGCGTCCCTGTGCGGAACTAAGTTCCAGAGGCTGGTCTCATCCAGTCATTTTCTTTCTATTCGTCTTCGGGGGCGGACGGAAGGAGTCTCGATGTCCCGTCGCCGACGGCTCGCCGCGATCAGCACGGCGTCGCTCGTGGCCATCGCCGGACTGGGTGCGGGGAGTGCCCAGGCGGCATCCGCGCCCGGCAAGGACCAGAGCGTCCTGCGGGTCCTCCGCAAGATGAGCCTTGAGGAGAAGGTCGCCCAGCTGTTCGTCCTGCAGGTGTACGGCACGAGCGCCGATACCAAGGACCCGGCCGCCGTCGCGGCCAACCAGAAGCTGTACGGGGTGGACAACGCCGAGCAGCTGATCGACAAGTACCACCCCGGCGGCATCATCTACTACTCCGTCGACCCGCCCAACCTCGCGAGCCCCCAGCAGGTCGCGCACCTGTCCAACGGGATCCAGCACGCCGCCATGCGGCAGCGGGTGCCGATCCCGATGACCATCGTCACGGACCAGGAGCAGGGCAGCGTGGTGACCCGCGTGCCGGCTCCGTTCACGCAGTTCCCCGGCAGCCAGGCCCTCGGGGCCGGGCGCACGCCGCGCGACGCGTACACCACCTCCAAGATCACCGGCCAGGAGCTGCGGGCGATCGGCATCAACACCGACTACGCCCCGGACTCCGACGTCAACGTCAACCCGGCGAACCCGGTGATCGGGGTCCGGTCGGTCGGCTCCGACCCGACGCTGGTCTCGAAGTTCGTGGCGGCCGAGGTCGACGGCTACCGGGCCTCGGGCGTCATTCCGACCGCCAAGCACTTCCCGGGCCACGGCGACACCGACACCGACAGCCACACCGGCGTGCCGATCATCAACCACACGAAGGAGCAGTGGGAGAAACTCGACCTGCCGCCCTTCAAGGCCGCCATCGCGCACGGCGTCGACTCGATCATGACGGCGCACATCATCGTCCCGGCGCTGGACCCGTCCGGTGACCCGGCGACGCTGTCCAAGCCGATCCTCACCGGCATCCTCCGCGACAAGCTGCACTTCAAGGGCGTCATCGCCACCGACGCCCTCGCCATGCAGGGCGTCCGCGACAAGTACGGCGACGACCGCGTCCCGGTGCTGGCCATCAAGGCGGGCGCGGACGAGCTCGAGAAGCCGCCGGTTGACGCCAAGGGCAACGGCCTGTACGACCTGCAGTTCCACGCGGTGGTCAACGCCGTGAAGAACGGGGAGCTCACCGAGTCCCGGATCGACCAGTCGGTCTACCGGCTCCTGGAGCTGAAGAAGACGCACGGCATGTTCACGAACCCGTACGTCGACGAGAGCAAGGTCGCCTCGCGGGTCGGCACGGCCGCGCACCTCGCCACCGAGCAGCGCGTCACTGACCGGACGACCACCCTGGTCAAGAACGACGCCCTGCCGCTGAAGAAGGACGGCCGCAAGGTCCTGGTGACCGGCTGGGGCGTCTCGACCACCCAGACGCTCGCCGACGACATCCACAAGCGGGGCCCGGCCACGACGGTGTACCAGACCGGCGCGAGCCCCTCGCAGGCGACGATCGACCAGACCGTGGCCAAGGCCAAGGACAACGACGTCGTCGTCGTGACCACCAACCGCGCCTGGGACGTCTCCACCGAGTCCGGCCACAACGGGCCGGGCCAGGCGAACCTCGTCAAGGCGCTGGTGGCCACCGGCAAGCCGGTCATCGTGGCGGCGGTACGCGACGCGTACGACATCGCCTACTTCACCGACGCCAAGACCTACCTCGCCACCTACGGCTACACGCCGGCGTCGCTGGAGTCGCTGACCAAGGTGCTGTTCGGCGAGATCAGCCCCCAGGGCAAGCTGCCCGTAACGATCCCCGCCGCCGGCGACCCGAAATCGACTCTCTACCCCTTCGGCACGGGCCTGACCTTCCGCAAGTAGTCCGCCCCGCCTCCCGCCCCATCGATGTCCGGATCGATGGGGCGGGGTGGGCGTCGACGCCCCTGGACCGGGCGTGGGACGGCGGGACCCCGCCGGCCGCCGTCCCACGCCCGTGATCGATGAACACCACTCCCGGCTTCGGCGAAGCACGGAAGGACGCCGATCTTCGGGAACTCCATGCCCCTCTCCGGCCAGGTATGGGGAGACGTTGATCAACGACGTCCTTTCCCCGGCGCCGCGATGGCGCCTGAAGGCAAGGAGTGGGAATGGTCAAGAGGACGCTGGTCGGGCTGGGAGCCCTGGCCCTGGTCGCGACGGGGCCCGTGCCGCACGCCTGGGCGACGGCACCGGCCCCGCCGGTCAAGGTCGAACCGGCGCAACGCGGGCACGGGCCGTCCCATCGCGGAATGGAGATCCAACGCAAGGGGAAGACGCCGAAGTTCTCGCGGCTGACGCGGACCAGGGCGGCGGGCGAGCACAAGCTGCAGGCCACGGTGCTCGACCGCAAGGGCGTGGCCGCCACGACGGACGAGGTGGACAGCCTGTTCATCTGGCCGCTGAACGGCGACGCCCCGTCCCTGGCCGACGTCGTGAACGGGCACGCCGAGGGGTCGTTGCCCCCCGGTGACTACGCGATCCACGCGATCGTGAAGACGTCGAACCCGGACGGCACAACGTCCAAGTCGCTCATCTACCTGCCGAAGGTGACGGTGGCCGGCGACGTGTCGCTCACACTGGACGCCCGGAAGGCCAACCCCGTCCACGTGGAGGTGGACAAGGCAGGGGCGAAACCGGCCGGGACCGTCGTCTGGATCTCCCAGCGGCTCGGCGGCGTGTTCCACGACGTCGCGGAGATCGACGGGGACGATCTCTATGTCGCCCCGGCCGCCGCGGAGGGCGGCGTCGAGTACGAGTTGCAGTCGCTGCTGACCCAGGATGGTGAGGAAAAGGGCAGCCCGTACTCGTACAACGTCGCGCGGAAGGCGGCGGGCATCCCCACGGACCCGAATCTGAGCGCCCGGACGAAAGATCTGGCGGCCGTGCAGACCGGATACGCCGGCGAGGGCCAACCCGCCTGCGCCCAGGAATATGGGGGTGTCGACTTCGGAAGCAGCGCCGTCGCCTTCTCCTACACGGAGACGGGAGGCCTGCCGGCGACGCGGACCGAGTACTACACCCCCGGGTTCGACTGGAACCTGGATCAGCTCGTCACCACTTCGGAATGCGATTTCACGTCCTACGACGTCCAGTTCCGCAACGAGAACTTCCCGAAGGCGGGGACGTACACGCGGAGTTGGAACAAGGGTCCTTTCGGCCCGGCGGATGCTGAACTGACCCTGGACACGGGCGATGGGACGGGGTATTCGGCGGCGATGCTGTCCGGGCCCAGCGGGCTGAGCAGCGCCGGGAGCTACTCCTTCATGAAGGGCGACTCGACGCTCCGCAGCGTGAGCGGCGAGGTGATCGGTGCGAGCCTCGTTCCGGGGTACGGCCAGATCTGGGCGCGCCCGGCACCGGGCAAATACACCCTCACCACCAACGCCACCCGGACGGCGCCGTGGTCGAACCTGGCGACGAGCCAGCACGTCGTCTGGGACGTCACCGTGGGCAGGGACAACGTCATCAAGCTGCCGACCGTCCAGTACCAGACGGCGCTGGACGACACGAACCAGGCGCGGGCGGACACGACGCAGACCCTGACGCTGGCGCCGCAGCAGGCGAAGGCCGGAGCCAAGCCGTCGCTGTGGACGTCCTTCGACGACGGCAAGTCCTGGACGCCGGTCTCCCTCCGCGCCGACGGTGACCTGTGGGTGGCGTCCTTCCGTAACCCCGCCAAGGGATTCGTCTCCCTGCGGACGAAGATCGACGGCGCGGTCGACCAGACCGTGATCCGCGCCTACGGCATCCGCTGACGCCGAACCGCATGACGTGACGGCCCTCTGCCCCTCGCGGCGAGGGCCGTCACCGTACCCGGCTCACTCGCGTACGGTCACGCCTGCGCGGCGGAGGGCCAGGCGGGTGGCGCCCAGCGTGCCGTCGTGGGCCACGGACGCCTCGACGCCGAACCGCTCGTGGAGTCCGGCGCGTACGGCGTCGGCGACCGGCCCGCTCTCCAGCAGGGAACCGGCCACCACGACGCCCGGACGGCCCCGTGACCGGGTGGTCTCCTCCAGTGCGGGGCGTATGGCGTCGACGTCGGCGAGGAGCCAGTCCGCGGCCTCGGCGACGATCCGCCGGGCCACCTCGTCGCCCGCCGATGCGGCGGCGGTGACCAGTGGGGCCAGTCTGCCGAGCCCGGCGGGCGGCCCGCCGTACACCTCTTTGAGGATCGCCTGCGGGAGCGCGGCTCCCGAGGACATCGACGCTCCGGTCGTGTCGCCGGTGCCGACGGTCAGCGTCTTGAGGTCGAGCTCCGCGAGGAGCGGCGCGGCGGCCTCCCCGAGCAGCAGTCTCGGCACGCTCTCGGCCAAGGTGGTGGGGGCACCGCGCCCGTCGTACGCGCGCAGCGCCGCGCGAACCGCCTCGGTGCCGATCCACACCCCCGACCCCTCGTCCCCGACCAGCCAGCCGTAGCCGTCGGCGCGGCGGACGAGGACACCGTCGTCGACCACGGCGGCGCCGGCCCCCGTGCCCGCGAAGATCACCAGCCCGGCCGGCTCGGGGCTCGCCGCGGCGAACGCGATCGCGATGTCGGTGACCACTTCCGGTTGTCCCGGGATGCCCAGCGCCCGCCACGCGGCGTTCGCGGCGGCGACCGCCTTCGGCCGCCCCGCCGACCCGGCGCCCGCGATGCCGAAAACACCGCCTACTATCTGTAGCGGGTCCAGGTCGCCCAGGGCGGCCTGCACCGCCGTGGTCAGTGCACCGGCCGGGTCGGCGCTGGAGTTAGGATTGGCGCCAGGGCCACGGCCACGACCAGCGACAACGCCGTCGACAGTGACGATCGTGGCACGAGTGTTGGTGCCGCCCGCGTCCACGCCCAAGGCGTACGGACCCCTCACGTTAGAGCACACACTGTGACCGTAGGACATCGCATATTGACAGTGAATCATTTTCGTAAGAAAATTTCCTCCATGAGCAAGGTCGGGCCCGACCCCGGGCCGGCGGCCGACGGTGCGAGCGCCTCGCTCAGCACGGTCGTTCGCGTTCGTTCCCTGTTGCCCTCTCTGCCCCCCGCTGAAGCGCGTGTAGCCCAGCGCGTCATCGAGGATCCGGAGGCGGTGGCCAACTCCACCATCACCGAGCTGGCGCAGGCCTGCGGGACCTCGGAGACCACGGTCATCCGGTTCTGCCGCGCGATCGGCTTCGCCGGCTACCCGGAGCTGCGGCTGACCCTGGCCACCGAGGCCGGGCGCGCCCAGGGGGTCACCGGTGGGCGCGTCGTCGGCAGCGACATCAGCACCGACGACACGCTCCAGCAGGTCGTGGAGAAGATCTCCTTCGCCGACGCGCGGGCCGTCGAGGAGACCGCCAACCAGCTCGACATCGAGGCGCTCGAGCGGGTCGTCGCGGCGATCGTCGACGCGCGCCGGGTCGACATCTACGGCGTGGGCGCCAGCGCCTTCGTCGCCCTGGACTTCCAGCAGAAGCTGCACCGCATCGGGCGCACCTCCTACGGCTGGTCGGACGCGCACATCATGCTCACCAGCGCGGCCGTCCTGGAGCCCGGTGACGTCGCGGTCGGCATCTCGCACACCGGCACCACGGTGGACACGATCGACGCGCTCAACGTCGCGAAACGGCGCGGCGCGACCACGGTCGCGCTGACCAACTTCCCGCGCTCGCCGATCGCCGAGGTCGCCGACTACGTCCTGACCACGGCGGCCCGGGAGACCACCTTCCGGTCGGGCGCGACGGCGAGCCGGCTCGCCCAGCTGACCGTCGTGGACTGCGTCTTCGTCGGCGTCGCACAGCGCACGTACGAGCCGACCCGTGAGCATCTGGAGGCGACCCGTGAAGCGGTCCGGGTCCGCCGTGTGGGATCGGATCGGAGGCGCCGGTGACCGATCGCCTCTCCGTAGGGGTATTGCAGGGGGTCCCCACCGAGGGTCGCAATCCGCGCACCGTCGACATCGATCTGCTGCCCACCCTCGACGTGCTCCGTCTCATCAACGCCGAGGACGAGCAGGTGCCCGGTGCGGTGGCGAAGGTGCTGCCGCAGGTCGCCAAGGCCGTCGACCTCGCCGTCGACGCGCTGCGCGGCGGCGGGCGCGTGCACTACTTCGGCGCCGGCACCTCCGGGCGGCTGGCGGTGCTGGACTCCGCCGAGCTCCCGCCGACGTTCGGCATCGAGCCGGGCCTCGTCGTCGCCCACCACGCGGGCGGGCTCGGCGCGCTGTCCCAGGCGATCGAGGACGTCGAGGATGACGAGGACCTCGGGGCCCGTGACGCCGAGGACGTGCGCGTCGGCGAGTTCGCCGTGGGGATCACCGCGAGCGGCCGCACGCCGTACGTCGTGGGCGCGCTGCGCGCCGCTGCGGAGCAGGGCGCTCACACCGCGTTGATAAGCTCGAACCCGGCCGCGGCATTCGGTGCCGAGGTCGACGTCAACATCGCCGTGGAAACCGGGCCCGAGGCCGTGACCGGCTCGACCCGGATGAAGGCGGGCACCGCCACCAAGCTGGTGCTCAACGCCATGTCCACGGCCGCGATGGTGCGGCTCGGCCGCACCTACTCCAACCTCATGGTCAGCGTGAACGCGCTCAATTCCAAGCTGCGCGGCCGCGTGATCAAGATCCTGGTCGAGGCGACCGGTCTGGACGCCGAGACGTGCGCGGCGGCGCTGGCGAGTGCCGGCGGCGACACGCGCACCGCGTTGCTGTCCCTGTTGTGCGACGTCCCCCCCGACCACGCGGCCGAGGCGCTGGCGGCGGCGGGGGGCTCCGTACGGGACGCCATGCGCGGGATCCGGCCTGAGGTCTAGTCAGACGTCGGGGGCAGCTGAGAAAGGGGTCATCCTCCTGATGCGGAAGTTCTGCACGCTTGTCGCGGCGCTCGGCGTCGCCTTCGCTCTCCCGGCGTGCGCACCGAGCACGAACAGTGGCGGTGGCAAGGTCCACCTCACGGTCCTGTCGTGGCGTCCCGAGGACACCGCGGGATACAAGAAGATCTTCGCCGCGTACGAGAAGAAGCACTCGAAGGTGACGATCGACTTCAAGCCGATCAAATCCACCGACTATCTGACGGTGCTGCCGAACGAGCTGAAGAAGTCGATGGGCGGACCCGACGTCGTCCAGCTGAAGCCGTACGGACCGCTGCAGTCCTACATCAAGGCGGGCAACCTCGTGCCGCTCGACGGCCAGGTGAGCACCAGCGGCTGGCCGGACAAGGTCCTGCAGGCCGCCAAGGGCAAGGACGACGGCAAGCTGTACGGCGTCCCGTACGCCCTGCAGACGCTGCAGGTCATCTACAACAAGAAGATCTTCGCGGACCAGAAGATCGACCCGCCGAAGACGTGGGCCGACTTCACCGCCGCCTGCGACAAGCTCAAGAAGGCCGGCATCACCCCGCTGGCCACGAGCGGTCTGCAGCCGTGGGTCCTCGCCATCGACCACCAGATCTTCGGCGCGACCCGGTTCGGCGGCAACGACTTCGAGCAGGCCGCCCTCACCGGGAAGAAGAACTTCACCGACCCGGACTACACGGCCTCGCTGTCGACCGTCACGAGCCTGAAGTCGTACTTCCCCGACAAGGTCGCCGCCGTCGACTACCCGGACGCGCAGACGCTGTTCACCAGCGGCAAGGCCGCGATGTACCCGGGCGGATCGTACGAGGTCGGGCCGTTCACCAAGACGTCGCCGGACCTGCAGCTCGGGTTCTTCGACGCCCCGCCCGCGCCCGGCGCCAAGGTCAACCAGCCGCTCACCTCCGGCTACGTCGACGGGTCGTACGGAGTCAACGCCCACTCCGAGCACAAGGCCGAAGCCACCGAGCTGGTGAAATGGATGGCGACGCCCGAGTTCGGGCAGCTGTACGCCGGCACGCTCAAGCAGATCTCGACCGTGCCCGGCACGACGCCCGGCGACCCGCTGCTCGCCCAGGCGTACCAGAACTATCAGTCTCACGGAGCGACCTACATGATGGTCGTCGACTTCGGCTACGGGAACCCGCTCGGCCGTGACCAGGAGGGGCTGGCCCTGCAGAAGATGCTGGGCGGCACCTCGGCCGCGGACGCGGGCAAACTCGTCCAGAAGGGCATTTCAGCGTGGTTCAAGCCCAGCGGAGGCTGAGGCGTCCGGTCGGCACCGGCGGCGGGCGACCCCGCCGCCGGGTCCTGCTGACCTTCCTGCTGCCCGCTCTGGCGCTGTACACGGTGTTCATCGTCTATCCGCTGATCTCCGCCGCGCAGTACAGCGTGTACTCCTGGGCGGGGAACAAGCAGACCGGCTTCGCCGGCCTGGCGAACTTCCGTGACCTGTTCACCAAGTACCCGCTGAGCGAGCAGGTGTGGCGCGCACTCGGCCACAACGCCCTGTTCTTCATCGGCACGATGCTGATCCAGACCACCCTCGGACTGACGTTCGCGGTGCTGCTGCACAAGTCGCGGCGGGGCAAGCGGTTCCTGCAGACCGCCTACACGCTGCCGCACCTGGTCAGCCCGATCGTCGTCGGCTACCTGTGGTCGATCATGCTCAACCCGCAGTTCGGCGCGGTCAACGCCGCACTGCGCGGCGTCGGCCTCGGCTCGCTCGCCCAGCCGTGGCGCGGCGACCCGCACCTGGCGCTGCCCGTGGCGATCGTCGTGAACGCCTGGCAGTGGGTCGGCTTCCCGATGCTGCTCTTCGGCGCCGCCCTCGCCGGAATCCCCGACGAGTACGAGCAGGCCGCCCGCGTCGACGGCGCGTCGTCGTGGAAGGTGTTCCGGCGGATCACGCTGCCGCTCCTCACACCCGTGATGGGCATCGTGACCGTGCTGACCTTCATCGGCACCTTCAACGTGCTCGACCTGATCTACGCGCTGCAGGGCTCCCAGGGCAACCCGCAGTACGCCACCGACGTCCTCGGCCTGGTGTTCTACCGGACGGCGTTCGAGAACCCCGACCCGAACGCCATCGGCCAGTCCTGCGCGCTCGCCGTCTGCATGTTCGTCCTGATCTTCGGGGTCTCGCTGGTGGCCAACCACGTCTTCCGCAGAATGGAGGAACGCGTGCGATGAGCAGCACACTCACGGTCCGTAAACCGACCGCCGTGGCCGCGGCCACGCGGACCTTCCGCAAGCGCCCGCGAGTCGGCGGGGTGGCCTCGGTCCTCCTGCTGTGGACGTACGCCCTGGCGGCCCTCGCGCCGCTGATCATCATGGCGTTCAACTCGCTGCGCACCGAGAAGGACCTGGCGAACCAGCCGCTCGGCCTGCCCCTCCACCCGGCGTTCGAGAACTACGCCCACGCCTGGTCCGAGGGCAACTTCAGCACCTACTTCGTGAACTCCGTGGTGATCACGGTGAGCTCCGTGGTCCTCGGCACCGGAGTCTCCGTGCTCGCCGCCTACCCGCTGGGGCGCTACCGTTTCCGCGGCCGCGGGGTGCTGTCGTCGTACTTCCTCGCCGGCCTCATGCTGCCCATCCGGCTCGGCGCCGTTCCGGTGTTCTACCTGGTCAACTCGCTCACGACGGCGCTGCCGGGGGTCGACTCCCGGTTCTGGCTGATCTGCGTGTACGCGGGGAGCGGCGTGCCGTTCTCGGTCTTTGTGCTGACGGCGTTCTTCCGGCAACTGCCGATGGAGCTGGAAGAGGCGGCCCGCATCGACGGCGCGGGCGAGCTGCGGCTCTTCGCGCGGATCATGGTGCCGATGGTGCGGCCCGCGCTCACGACCGTGGCGTTGTTCCAGTTCATCCCGCTCTGGAATGACTTCTTCTTCCCGCTGGTGTTGCTGAAGGACGACCAGTACACGCTGCCGACCGGCCTGACCCGGTTCTTCGCCGAGTTCGAGGCCGCCCACGCGCAGCTGTCCGCCGGGTTGGTGATTACGACGATCCCACTCGTGCTGCTCTTCCTGGTGGCCACCAAACAGATCGTCGCCGGCCTCACAGCTGGAATGTCCAAATGATCCTCCCGATACTTTTGGTCTGACCACCGAAATCGGTTGGTGCGCCCCCGCTGATCTCGCGTAACGACATCGTCCGACGGGGTGGGCGCCGGTCGGGGCGCCGTGGGCACGGACCGAGGGAGCGATGGGAATGACACACCTGGACGCGCGGCCGCTGCTGTTCGTCATCTCCGGACCCAGTGGGGCCGGGAAGGGGACGGCCCTGCGCTTCCTCACGGAGCGGTCCCTGCTGCGACGCATCCCGACGTACACGACACGTGAGCCCCGCGAGCACGAGACGCCGGGCGTCGACTACAACTTCGTGACCGAGGACGAATTCTTCAGGCTGCATGACGAAGGCGCGATCTTCGAGTACACCCGCACCTACGCGGCCGACTACTACGGCTCGCCGAAGTGCCTGCTGGCCGGGGACGACCCCGACGCCCTGCTGACCGAACTCGATCCCAGCGGCCTCGTCCGGGTACGGACCGCCTCGCAGCGCCGCGTGATCGGGATCTTTGTCACGACCAGCTCCGAGGAGGAGCTCCGGCACCGGCTGCTGCTGCGGGGCCAGGGCGGCGAGGCGGCCCAGCGGCTGCGCATCCGCACCGACCAGCTCACCTGGGCGTGGGTGTACGACTATGTCCTTGTGAACGACGACCGGGAGCGCTTCTTCCGAGACCTGGAGATCGTCGTCCGCAGCGAGTTGATCAGGAACGAAGGCGCCAGGCGGATGCTCGACTTGAAGACGGAATCCAATCCCACGCTCCAGGAGAGAAGCTAGTGTTCTGCGCCTGAAATTCGTCGGAAAAATCGGGCGAGGGATTCGAGGATTTCGTCGGCGGTCTTGGTCCAGATGAACGGTCGCGGGTGGGTGTTCCAGTCGGCGATCCAGTCGCGGATGTCGGCCTCCAGCGCCTGGACGCTTTTGTGGACTCCGCGGCGGATCATCTGGTCGGTGAGGAATCCGAACCAGCGTTCGACCTGGTTGATCCAGGAGGAGCCGGTCGGGGTGAAGTGCATGTGGAAGCGGGGATGGCGGGCCAGCCATGCTTTGATCGCCAGGGTCTTGTGGGTGCCGTAGTCGTCGCAGCTCAAGTGGATGTCCAGCTCGACCGGAACGGTCTTGTCGATGGCGGCCAGGAACTTCTTGAACTCGCTCGCGCGGTTCTCATCGGTGCACAGCACCACCGCCTTCTCCGGCGGGTCGTGGTAGAGCTTGGCGAACCGGTTGCGCCACTTGGACACCGTGTCGGGGTGCACCCCCAACTCGGCGGCGATGTCCTTATTGCTCTTCCCACCGGCACACGCCAACACGATCTTCGACCGCATCGCGCCAGCACCTGCGAAGACTTCGCCCACCGCGCCCACCGCCGCAGTACCGCCCGCTCCTCCTCAGTCACGGTCAACTCGGCATTTGTCACGGGCACGCCGGGAGGCGTGGTGCCAGCCCCCGGGCGTCAACAGCCTGGCAAGGACCGCTGACTATGAGTCGGGAGAAAACAGACACACCTTCCCGACCATGCAGAACTTAGTCTTTGTGGTGCCATTAAGGCAGCTTTGCATTCTCGCTCAATATTTACAAGACCGAGTCTTGTCCCGCGTGAGGCCGACCGATCCGCAGGCATCGCCTGCGACGAACCGGATCACAGGCATCAGGCCCATCGGAGTTGCACGTGCCAAGCAGGTCAACCGGCGGGCATGAGTCCAGCCGATCAGTGGGCCGACGTGTGCCAGGGCCTAGAGCCGGATGACATGCGTCGCAGCGGAGAACCGCGGGACGTAGGTCGGCCTGCAAGGCCAGATGATGCGGGCCGGAGCGATCGGGCCCGGTTCGGCGAAGACGCCGATGCCGATCATCTCCGTGCCCGGCCGCCAGGGTCCCGGTCGGCGTCTAACACCGGTTTCGCGGGCAAGGTCCATCTGATCGTGCCGCTTCACACGCTGCTCGGCATGGCGGAGCAGCCCGGCGAAGTTCCCGGCCACGGCGCGGTCCCGGCCTCGGTGGCGCGCGCGATCGCGGCCACGGCCACTGGGCGGCCCTGGTGTTACACCGTGATCGACCAGTCCGGGTGTGCCGTCGGCCACGGCCACATTCCGTCACCTCTTGACGGTGACGATGCGACGAGCCGAGAAGCCCTGACCGGCCTGATCACCGCACATCTCGGTGGTCTCGAGACGCGCCATGGCTGCGGGCATGGGCCCAACTCGGCCGACGGTCCGGACAATCGACACATCCAGGGTGCCTACCGGCCGCCGGAGGCCCTGCGTCACAGGGTCGAGGTCCGAGACCGTACGTGCAGATTCCCGACCTGTCGAAGACCGGCAGAAGCCTGCGACCTCGACCACACGGTTCCGTACGACGAGGACGGAGCGACGTGCGATTGCAACCTCGCGCCGCTGTGCCGGAAACACCATCGGCTGAAACAGTCAGCGGGATGGGCATTGCTTCACCCGGAGCCGGGACGACTGATCTGGGTGACACCCACCGGGCGGAAATACCTCGTCAGTCCGGACCCGTACGCATAGAGGGCGTCAGTTCCCTGAGTCAACTTGGGCTGGCGACGTTGCTGCTGGATCGCCCGTCATAATCGGTGTCGTGTCTGCGTATGCTCAGGGTCGCTGGG
>NZ_JBFAJC010000092.1:0-25011 GCF_040655075.1 Actinoallomurus sp. NPDC050550
CGCGGAGGGTGCGCCATCGAACCGAGCGGGCGCGCGTCGTCTGGACTGAGGCGCGCAGCGACCGGAGCGACGAGGGAAGACGGCGCGTTGGGCGCACGCTCCCGCGCTCGCGGAGCGAGCGCCATCGAACAGAGCGGGCGCGCGTCGTCTGGACTGAGGCGCGCAGCGACCGGAGCGACGAGGGAAGACGGCGCGTTGGGCGCCCGCTCCCGCGCTCGCGGAGCGAGCGCCATCGAACAGAGCGGGCGCGCGTCGTCTGGACTGAGGCGCGCAGCGACCGGAGCGACGAGGGAGGACGGCGCGTGGAGCGCCCGCTCACCGCACGACCGGAGGGAGCGCGAATAGATGGGGACCTTCGTCGGGATGCCGGCGTTCCCGGAGGCGGCGTCGCGGGCGGTGGGCGACGCGCAGCTGCGGCACAACCTGCGCAAGGCCACGCACACGATCCGGGCGAAGCGCGCCGCCGTCGTCAGCGAGCAGCCCGACTGGGCGGAGCTGCGCGCGGCGGGCGCCGCGATCAAGGACCGTACGCTCCGGCACCTCGACGTGTACCTGGAGCGGCTGGAGTCCGCCGTCACGGCGGCCGGTGGTCACGTGCACTGGGCCGAGGACGCCGCCGAGGCGAACCGGATCGTGGTCGACCTGGTGAAGGCGACCGGCGAGACCGAGGTCGTCAAGGTCAAGTCGATGGCCACCCAGGAGATCGACCTGAACACCGCGCTGGACGCCGTCGGCATCCGCGCGTACGAGACCGACCTCGCCGAGCTCATCGTCCAGCTCGGCGACGACCTGCCCTCGCACATCCTCGTCCCGGCGATCCACCGCAACCGCGCGGAGATCCGCGAGATCTTCACCGGCCGCATGGCCTCCTGGGGCCGTCCCGCGCCGGAGAACCTCCAGGACGACCCGCGCGCCCTCGCCGAAGCGGCCCGCCTTCACCTGCGCGAACGTTTCCTGTCCGCCAAGGTCGGCATCTCCGGCGCCAACTTCGCCGTCGCCGAGACCGGCACCCTCGTCGTCCTGGAGTCCGAGGGCAACGGCCGGATGTGCCTGACCCTGCCCGAGACCCTCATCTCCGTGGTCGGCATCGAGAAGATCGTGCCGACCTGGAGGGACCTCGAGGTGTTCATGCAGCTGCTCCCGCGCTCCTCGACCGGGGAGCGGATGAACCCGTACACCTCGATGTGGACCGGCGCGACCGAGGGCCAGGAGTTCCACCTCGTCCTCCTCGACAACGGCCGCACGTCCGTGCTGGCCGACCAGGTCGGCCGCCAGGCGCTGCGCTGCATCCGCTGCTCCGCCTGCCTGAACGTCTGCCCCGTCTACGAGCGCGCAGGCGGCCACGCGTACGGTTCGGTGTACCCGGGGCCGATCGGCGCGATCCTGACCCCGCAGCTGCACGGCCTCACCGGCCCGCTCGAGGAGTCGCTGCCGTACGCCTCGACGCTCTGCGGCGCCTGCTACGAGGTCTGCCCGGTCGCGATCAACATCCCCGAAGTCCTCCTCGACCTGCGCGCCAAGGCGGTCACGAAGGGGCATCGCGTCGAGCGTCTGGCGATGGGCGCCGCCCGCCGCGTCCTGGACAACCCGAAGTGGCTCGCGGTGGCGCAGCGCTCCGCCGGCCGCCTGCGCCGCTGGACCCCGCGCCGCCTGCCGGGCCCGCTCTCGGCCTGGTCCGACACCCGCGAGGTCCCCGTACCGCCCCGCGAGTCCTTCCGCGACTGGTGGACCCGACGACCGAAGCCCGAGGGAGAGCGATGAGTTCCCGGGACCGCATTCTGGCTCGCGTACGGTCGGCGCTCGCCGACGTCCCGCGTACGGAACAGCCGGAGGACGTCGAGGTGCCCCGCGCCTACGACCGGAGCCGCTCCGGCCCGGACGTCGTCGAGCTCCTGGTCGACCGCCTCGTCGACTACAAGGCGATCGTCCACGAGGTCACCGACATGGAGGCGGCGGTCGCGGACGCCCTGCGCCGACGCGAGGCCCGCCGGGTGGCCGCACCGCCGGGCGTCCCCGCCGCGTGGCTCGGCGACGCCGAGGCCGTCCGCGACGACCCCGCCCTGGCCGCCACGGACCTGGACGGCCTCGACGGCGTCGTGACCGGCTGCGCGGTCGCCATCGCCGAGACCGGCACGATCGTCCTCGACGCCACCGATGACCAGGGCCGCCGCGCGCTCACCCTGATACCCGACTACCACCTGTGCGTCGTACGGGAGGACCAGATCGTCCGCACGGTGCCGGAGGCCCTCGAACGCCTCGACCCGGCCCGCCCTCAGACCTGGATCAGCGGCCCTTCGGCGACGAGCGACATCGAACTCAACCGAGTGGAGGGCGTCCACGGCCCCCGCACGTTGGAGGTCCTCATCGTTCGTGCCGTCAGCGATCGCTGAGGTAAGAACAGCAGCGCTCACCGGGGATCATTGGTCATCGCACCCGGCCGGAAAGTCCGTCGCCCTCCTTGGACCCGGTTGTCGCAACGACCACCGGCCAAGTCAGGGGCAACGGACTTTCGCGCGGGAGGCAGGGTCAGCTCTTGGCGGCGACTATTTCCCAGTGGCCGGCCTTCTTGACGCTGGTCCAGGAGCTGGCCAGTGGTGCGGTGTGGTAAGTGTTGTCGGCCGGGTCCCACCAGAGGATCTTCGGGTTGGAGCCCGTCGTGTAGCCGCGGACGACCATAAAGTGGCCTTCCTTGTCGTTGAAGTGGCCGCCCCACGGCTTGTAGCCGACATAGACCCGGAAAATGACGGCGACCTTCTTGGTGCCGACCGCGGACTTGATGCTGTTGTAGAACGCGCTCTGCGACCCGGGGCTCAGGGGGACCACGTCGTAGCTTCCGGACCCGTAAGTAAGAAGGGCTTTACGCAGACCGTTACGGAGGCCGCCGGCACTCGTCCCGGACGGGGATTTGGTGCCCATCCACTTCGCGAGCGTCTTCTGGCTGGGCAGCCCCTTGGTGATGAGGCGGGAGAGCAGGGCGCGCCCGGCCGCGGGTGCGCACCAGAAGTTCGTCTGCTGCTCCTGGGCCTTGATGGAGATGGACTTGGTCGCCGTGATCTCGACCTGGGGAGCCGGGGCGGCGACGGAGGCCACCGGGGCGGCAGGAGCGGCATGGGCTGGGGCGGTGGCGAGTAGCGGCATCGTCACGGCGACCGCGCCGACGAGCGCTGCGATTCGGGGGGAATGGCTCATGGCTGGGGATTATGTCGGTTTGTTGCCGGGTGGCCCCAGGGTCCGTGGCCCTAATTCATAGGGGTTTATTAGTACTGGAGGACTAAGTAGCTGATGCGCCTAAAACGCCGCCGATTTGAGGTTCGGGTCTGCCGCGATTATCTGCAAGGGCCGCCACGCTGCGGAAATGCGGCATCAGGCTCCTCGAAGAGCACCGCAGCGTGGCCACCCGCTTCGACGAATTCGCCCGCGCCGACGGAACTCGCCGCACCGGTTCAGGCGGTGGTGCAGACGGTGCCGTTGAGGGTGAACACCGACGGGAGGACGTTCGGGCCGCTGTAGGCGGCGACGAAGCCGATGCTCGTGCTCGCTCCGGCGGCGAGTTTCCCGCCCATGTCGAGGCTGGTGGCCTTGACGTCTCGGCCGGTCTGGGTCCAGGTGGCGTTCCAGCCGCTGCTCATCTGCTGCCAGCCGGTCGGCCACGTGAAATTGAGGGTCCAGCCGTCGATGGCGTCGGGCCCGTTGTTGGTGATGTCGATGTTGGCGACGTAGCCGTTGCCCCAGTCACCGTTGTCGGCGAAGCGGACGGTGCAGGCGCTCGTGGCCGGGCTGCCGGTGGCGAAGGTGAGCGGCGGTGAGGCCTGCGAGACGTTGCCGGCGGTGTCGCGGGCCAGCACGTTCACCGTGTACCGGGTGCCGGGAGTGAGGTTGTGCACCGTGAGGGAGGTGTCCGTCGTCTCGCCGAGCTCCTCGCTGGCCGCGCCCGCCTGCCGGTAGACCTCGTACTTGGCGATCGGGCGGCCGCCCGGTGCGGCCGCCGGCCAGGAGAGCGTGGCGGTCCGGTCGGTGACCGCCGAGGCGGTGGGCCGGCCGGGGGCCGCGGGTGCTCCGGTGGGCGTGCTCGCCGGGTGCAGCACGATCGTGGTCAGCGAGTACGGGGGCAGCGTCCGGCTCGTCGCGTCACCGTCGTGCGTGGAGGTGACGGAAGTGCCGCCGTTGACGTACGAGTAGGCGGTGGGCGCGCCGTCAGCCGGGGTGAAACCGGTGTAGTCGATGGTGACCGGGTGCGCGTTGTCCGGGTCCTTGTTCACCAGCAGCACCGCGAGGTCCCCGTCCGGGCGGCGTACCGCGTGCGCGGTGACCAGCGCCTGGTCCGTGCCCGCCCGGACGAACCGGTCGCCGGGGCGGGCGAAGGCGTTCATCATCGACAGGCCGTGGTACGGTGTGAACGGCGTGTTGAGCGCCGGCTCGCAGGTCTTGCCGTCGGACGTGCAGCCGGCGCTGGACAGCATGCCCATGTCGCCGTAGTCGGTCTGGCCGGCCACCGTGGAGACCGTGCCGATGCCGTTGTGCACGTTCCACCAGTTCACCGTGAAGACGCCGTTCTCCAGCAGCCCGCTGTAGGCGTCGGCGAGGAAGAGAGCGGCCGGCTGGGTGTCCTCGCCCACGCCGACGTTGGTCTCGGTGAGGCTGATGCCGATCCGGTCGGCGTCCGCGCCCGCGTACTGGGAGATCTGGCGGCGGGCCAGGTAGACGGCGTCCTCGATCTGTTCCGGCTTGGTCAGCGCCTCGGCGGCCGTGCCGCCGCCCGGATACCAGTGCACGTCCACGAAATCGATCTTCGATCCGGCGATCGACAGCACGGTCTTGTTCCACGACGCGGAGTCGCCGGTGGCGGTGATCGCGTCGGGCCAGTTCCCCGGCATGGTGAGCACCGCGCCGACCTTGATCGTGGGGTCGACCGCCTTCATCGCGTCGGCGTACGCGACGACGCCGTTGGCGTACGCCGTCGGGCTCTTGTCGGCGTGGTCGTCGGCCTCCCAGTTCGACCCGTAGTGGCCGTTGCCGTAGTTCTCGTTGCCGATCGTCCAGTACTTGGCGCCGTAGCCCTTCGTCACGTTGGCGTACCGCACCCAGTCCGTGGCCTCGTCGGGCGTGCCCGTGCCGTAGTTGGCGATGATCATCGGCTGCGCGCCGACCCGTCGTACGGAGCCCATGAAGGTGTCGAAGTCGGTGTTCGGCGCGACGTAGCCGCCCGGCGCGGTGTTGGTCTTCCAGTGGAAGATGTCACCGTACGAGCCGCCCGGATACCGGATCATCCCCACTCCGGCCCCCTTCAGCAGGTCGGACACCGCGGGAGTGCCGAGTTCGGCGTCCCAGACCGCGTCGTTGACGCCGAGAGCGGTGCCGGGCATCGTCGCCAGACCGCCACGGGCGTTCACGGAGACCTTCACGGGTGTGGCGTCCGCGCCGGCGTCCGGCGCACCGGGCCCGGTAAGGGAGACGGCCGCGGCGAGCGCGGCCACCGTCGCGGACAGGACGGGGCGCAGGCGAAGCCTCATCGGGGGTCCAATCACCGGTGATCAAAGTGGCCTCATGCTCAGATCCGGCCCCGGGGCTGTCAACGGACCTCTGCGGCGGGTGGACCGGCGGGTCCCCCGGGTGAGGGCCGTCCGGCCTGGTCCGGGGCGCGGACCGACCCCGGAGAGGGCAGGGCGGCATGGTCCGCCGGACGTGAAACTTTCGCGCGGGACACCAGGTGGCGGACCCCTCTCCACGCGCGGCGTTGACCGGCCCGGCGGACGGTTCTTAGCGTTCGGCGGGTCCGGGTACCCGGCGAATCCGTACCGCACAGGGCCGTCCCACCCAGCCCGCCGCACCGTGAGGAGGACCGACGCGGTCATGAAGCTGAGGACGAGGATTCTGGCGACACTGCTCGCCGTGGTGCTGGCAGCGGCCGGCGGATTCGCGTCGGCGCGCCGCGCGTCGGCCGCGTCGCTGACCGAGGTGACCGGCTTCGGCACCAACCCGACCGGCCTGCGCATGTACGAGTACGTGCCGGCCAGTGCGACGGCGCACCCGGCCATCCTCGTGGCCGTGCACTACTGCACCGGATCGGCCTCGGCGATGTACTCGGGTACGGAGTACGCCTCCCTGGCGGACCGGTACGGCTTCATCGTCGTCTACCCGGAGGCGACGCGGGACGGCCACTGCTTCGACGTGTCGACGCCGGGTGCCCTGAAACACAACGGCACCAGCGACCCGGCCGGCATCGTGTCGATGGTCCAGTGGGAGGAGCAGCACCGGAACGCCGACGCGAGCCGGGTGTACGTCACGGGCATCTCCTCCGGCGCGATGATGACCAACGTGCTGCTCGGCGACTACCCGGACGTGTTCAAGGCCGGCGCGGCGTTCGCCGGGGTGCCGTTCGCCTGCTTCGCCACCACGGACGGGTCGCTGTGGAACAGCGCCTGCGCGAACGGCACCGTGACCAAGACCCCGCAGCAGTGGGGTGACCTGGCCCGCGGCGCGTACCTGGGCTACACCGGGCCCCGCCCGCGCATGCAGCTCTGGCACGGCACGAACGACACCACGCTCTACTACGCGAACTTCGGCGAAGAGATCAAGCAGTGGACCAACGTGCTCGGCGTGAGCCAGACGCCGAGCTACACCGATCACCCGCAGTCGACGTGGACCCGCACCCGCTACGGCGGCACGGACACCACCGCGCCTGTCGAGGCGATCAGCATCCAGGGCGGCAGCCACAACATCTACGGCTCGGGCATGGGCGAGCTCGCCCTGCGGTTCATGGGCCTGATCGGCGACACGTCGACTCCGCCTCCCGGCGGCGGGACAGGTGCCTGCCGGGTCAGCGCCACGGTCAACGCCTGGAACACCGGCCTGACCGAGAGCGTCACCATCACCAACACCGGCACGTCGCCGATCAACGGCTGGTCCCTGGCCTTCGCCCTCCCGAGCGGCCAGACCTTCACGTCCGGCTGGAACGCGACCTTCACCTCCTCCGGAGGCCAGGTCACCGCCACCAACGCCTCCTACAACGGATCCCTGGCCGCCGGCGCGTCGACGAGCATCGGTTTCCAGGCCACCCACTCCGGCAACACCGCGACGCCGTCGGCCTTCACCCTGAACGGAACCGCCTGCACGGTCGCCTGACCGCGGACCCGCAACCGATCCCCGGCGTTCCAGCCTGCGCCGAGGGTCGGCTCAGTCCCACCAGAACGACCACGACTCCTCGTCGACGAGACCGTCGGCGTAGATCTCGAAGTCGCCGCAGCCCTGCCAGATGTTGTCGGGGCAGAAGGCGAGGTGCTCGGTCGCGACCTGGTGGGCGTGCTCCTCCGTCTCGGGCGGCGCGGCCACGGAGACCTGGAGCGTGTCGAAACCGACGGACACCACCCGGGCGCCGAACCGCTCCTCCCAGGAGCGAAGGATCGCCGAGATCTCCTGGGTGTGGTTGGTGTGGTTCAGCGGCCCGGTCCAGCCGCACAGCGTCACCGTGTCCGCTCCGCGCGCGGCGGGCACCAGGCCGAGCAGCCAGTGGCGGGACGAGCCGAGGCACGCCGCGAACTCGGCCGCCACCGTGTCCGGGTCCCGATCCGGCTCTCCCGGCGGTGCCAGACCGGGCCAGGGACCGGACGGCTCCGGATCTTCGTCGCCTTCGGCGGGCTCGGGGACGACCGAGTCCCAGAACCGGCGCAGCACACCTTCGGCAGCCAGCATGTCGATGGCGCTGACCGGCAGTGGAGGGTCGAGCTCGCCGTCGTGCCACGGCCGGCCGGGCTCGCCCCGGAGCGTGTCGAGGAGCAGAGGGCAGAGGCCGGTCCGCTTGTGGAGGGCGAACAGCCGGGCCCACTGCCGCCCGGCGTCGGGCAGCGGCTCATCGGAGACCCAGAGGACGGGGTCGGCCCTCCGGCTCTGCTCCGGCGTTATCAGGCGGCCGGGCGGCAGCCCATCGGGCAGGACGTCGAACAGTGAATCACGGCGCACGCCCCGAAACTAGCGGCCGGGTCGGACATTCTTCAGAGCGGGAAGTGCCACCTTCAGGGCCGGAAGAATCGCGGCCCTTGCGTAACTCGGCGCGTTCGTCGTCGTCGGTTTCCGTTACGGGCTCGGGTCTGGAATGGCGTGGGATAGGGCCTACGGTCATGGCCGAAATTGATCCCTGAGTCCCTGTCGCGCCGGATCGCAGAGTGAAACGCTCCCTCCGAGCTAGACCCCTTCCACTCCCTTTCCAAGGAGGAAACGTGGCGCGTGCTACTCGTGTCGCTTCCGTCCTGATCGCCACCGGTGTCGCGGCGACGGCCGTCCCGTCGGTGGCCGTCGCCGCTCCCCAGAAGGCGGCGCCGTCAACGGCTCAGCAGGCCTCCGCCACCAGTGGTCACCACTGGAAGCTGCTCGCGGAGCCGCCGTCGGACGTCTCGGCGGCGGCCCACTACTGGAAGACCATGTCCATCAAGGGTCAGAAGCAGAAGAAGGGCAACTGGTGCGGCCCGGCCGCGGCCGCCTCGGCGCTGACCTACCAGACGGACGTCAAGGTCACCTCGAGCACGCAGAGCTATCTCGCGAACAAGATGGGCACCAACAAGATCGGCTTTACCTCGCCGATCGCGATGGGCCGCGAGATGACCAACTACATCAACAAGGCGTGGCACAAGAAGGGCACGAAGTACAAGGCGTACCGGAGCATTAAGAACGCGAACCTCTGGAACGGGGTGCGCGGTGCCTACTTCTACGGCAACGGGCCGGTCGTCATCACCGTCTATTCCAAGAAGAGCTGGTACCCGAAGGCGCCGAAGCTCGAGGCCCACTACGTGGTCATCTACGGCTTCGACGACACCACGCGCTGGGACCAGTCGACCTACCTGATCTGGGACCCCGCGCACGGCAAGCGCCAGCTCAAGGCGACCCAGTGGCAGAAGATCGCCTACGCCGGTCAGTTCGTCGTCGCGTGGGAGGGCGTCTTCTGACGCGCGGCTGATTGCGGGGAGGCGGACCTGGGGCCGCCTCCCCGTTGGTGTCTCAGAACTCCGGCTCACACTTCCACGCTGCCGTCTCAGAACACCGGCTCGCCGTCTCAGGGCAGTGGGGGAGCCTTGCGGGCGGAACCGCGATAGGTCTCGGCGTCATAGCGCCGCTCGTTCTCGTCGAGCTTGGCGCGGGCGGCCTGGAGCAGATCGACGCCCAGCACATCGGCCAGCCGGATCAGGTACAGCGCGACATCGGCCAGTTCCGAACGGACCCGCCCGGCCGTCTCGGGGTCACGCATCACCTGTGCCGACTCTTCCGGAGTCAGCCACTGCAGTTCGGCGAGCAGCTCGCCGGTCTCACCGGCCAGGGCCATCGCGAGGTTCTTCGGGGTGTGGAACTGCTCCCACTCCCGGGCGGCGGCGAAATCCCGCAGCCGGACCGCCAGCTCTTCCAGTGCCGTCGTCACGAGCCCACCGTACGGGGCGGACGGCCGCCTTCCCGCCGCAGCGAGCACCGCGCCTCCGATGGAGTGCTGATCCGCCGACGGCGGCGAAGCCGACATGCTTCGGGCATGCTCCAGGCCGGGGAACGTCAGGGCCGGCCGCTGACGTCCAACGAGTGTCCGGTGACATTCCGGAGTCGTCGGCTGCCGCCGGGTGGGTAGGGAACCGACGGGTCCCCAAGACGGTGAGGTGGACCATGCGGCTGACGCTGGTCGATGAGCTGCTTCTGCTGACGCGCAGGGAGCAGGATGGCCGGTCGTTGATCGGGGCGACCGAGCTGGACTGCGGCGTGGCCGGTGCGCTGCTGGCCGAGCTGGCGCTCGCGGAACGCGTGCAGCTCGTGGACGGCCGGATCGCGGTCGTCGACCCGTCTCCCTTGGGCGATCCCGACCTCGACGCCCTCCTGGAACGCATCGCGGCCGACGGCCGGCCGCGCAAGGCGGACCGCTGGGTGAGCAGGATGCGCCGGGACACCATCCGGAAGCGCCGCCTGGCCCGGCTCGCCGCGATGGGCGTGCTGGAGGCGCGCGAGCACAAGGTGCTGGGCCTCTTCCCGTACACGGACTACACGGTGCGCGACCCGAGCCACCGGCAGGAGCTGCACGCCCGGCTCGAAGCCATACTGAACGGCGCCCCGTCCGACGACCGGTCGAGCGCCCTGCTCGCCATCGCCCACGCCTGCCGCCTGGACCGGAAGGCCTTCCCCGAGGTCGACGGCAAAGTCCGGCGCCGGCGCGTCAAGGAGATCACCGAGGACGAGTGGGCCGGCCGCGCGGTCGCGAAGGTCATCGCGTCGATCCAGGCGGGCGTCCAGGCCGCGGCGACGGCCGCCGTGATCGGGGGCAGTGCGGGCTCCTCCAGCAGTTGAGCGCCCCCAGAAGGCCGATGCGGCGACGGCCGTCTGTCGGCACGGCGGACGCGTCCGCCGCCGTGATCGGGGGCAGCGCGGGCTCCTCCGGCAGTTGAGCGCCCCCAGAAAGTCGATGCGGTGGCGCCCGCCTGCCGGCGAGACCTCGGGCGGGTCCGCGCCCCCGCCGTAGGAGCCGGATCGGCGGTGCGCCGGCCTCGCGACCGTACGAGTGGCGTGGAAGGGCCGGTCCTGGGCCGGGCAGCCGGGGCAGACTGAGTCTCATGGGAGAGCTCGCCGAGTTGCGGGCCGCGGAATGGCGGCGGTTGCTGGCCGCGGCGCGCCGCCGGCTGGAGAAGACCGGCGGCGAGCCGGTCGGCTCGATCGGGCTCACCGACCCCTCTGAGGCCGAGTGCCGGATCGTCGACCGGATCACGGGGCGGTACCACGGCGGGCGACGGGCCCGGCGCGTCACCGCCTCGCTGGGCGAACTCGACCGTATGCTGCGCCGGACGTACGGCGTCGGGCTGCTCGCCGCGCTCGCGCGGATCGACGCGCCGGAACGCCCGGTGGGGCCGGCGGCGGCGCTGCAGGGCGCGCTGCGGGGCCGGCACGCGGACGAGGGGTGGTATTCGGCGTGGCTCGGCCAGATGTCGCGGGACGGCACCGTCAGCCGGCTCGTGAGCCAGGGGCAGGGCGATCTGCTGGCCCGCGCCGCGGCCGTCCTGGACCGGCTGCCGGCGAACGACGTGCCGCTGCCCGTGCTCGCGGAGTGGGCGACGGGGGACGCCACGGCCCTGTACGCCACGCCACTGGCCGACCTGGTGTTGCGGGCCCTCCGGTTGTGGCAGGGGGCGGCGCCGCCGTCCGGTCGTGCGACCGAGCGGAGGATCTGGAATGACGCGGGTGTCGTCGTGGACGATCTGACGAGCCAGGTCCTGGTGCTGAACCTGCGGGTGGCCGAGGACCACATGGTCGCCCGGTGGCTGGGGGAGGCGGCGTCGGCCGGCCTACCGGTCCGGGTCACGCTGCAGCAGCTGATGAGCGGTCCGCTGACACCCCAGGGGCGTGAGGTGTTCGTCTGCCAGAGCACGGCGGTGGTCCGGGCGGCGGCCGCGCGGCTGGGCGCGGAGTGCGCCCCGCTCGTCTGTACCGAGGGCAGGGTGTCGGTCGCCTGCCGCCGTGTCCTGACCGCCGCGGCGGATGCGGGCGCCCGCATCCGGTGGCACGGCGACTTCGACTGGGCGGCCCTGCGCATGACGGCCGGGGCCGTTCACCGGTACGGCGCGGTGCCGTGGCGGATGGGCGCCGAGGACTATCTGGAGGCCGTGCGGGCGGGGAGTGACCCGCTGAGCGGCGTACGGGTGGCCGCCCCGTGGGACGAGCGGCTCGCTGCGGAGATGGCCGGGGCAGGACGCGCGGTCCGCGAGGAGCGTCTCCTGCCGCTTCTCATCGAGGATCTGGCGACCCGCGCCTGACCCACCGGCAGGCCGCAGCGACCCGCGCGTGACCACCGGGAGGCCGCGGCGTTCCGGTCGACGCTGGACGTCCGGATCCGGCCAGGTCGGCGGGTGACGGATCCGTTGCCGTTACACGCTGCCGCGAGAAAACGGCGGCGCGTCAGTGGGTCTGGAGTCCCGATTCAAATGAGGACCGCAGGATCTAGTGGGCCACGGCCGGAAAATCGCATCCTTGAGCAGGGTCTTCGGCCACGGCTGAAAGACAGGGGGCCGCGCCGGTCCGGCGGCGCGGCCCTCGCCTCCCCTCCCAAGCTCGTACCGAGGCTAGGACGCGCCCTCGTCGAGAGAGCCCTCCCAGGCCCAGGCCAGAGCGCGGGGCAGACCCCAGTGCCCGAGCGGCGTGAGGCGCCGGTGCTCGTCGAGCGCCCCGACCGCCTCCCACACCGGCACGATCAGCTCGAACCCCTGCTCGACCGGTTCGCGATCGTCCGGGTCGTAGGAGCCCTCGATCTCCGCGCAGGTGTCCGCGTAGTCGAACAGGTCCGCCGGCCAGGCACGGGCGCCGACACCGGCCCTGGCGAGGCCGATGACGGCGCCCGCCCAGTCGGCGTGCTGCAGGGTCATCAGCGCGCTCTCCTCGTGGGTGCCCAGCCCGGACTCGCCGTTCATGGCGATCAGCGCTCCGGTGGCCTGGAGCCACAGGACCGCGTCGTCCTGGGGCGGGCCGGCGCGCCAGCCGGCGGCCGCCGCGAGGTGGCGGTACGGCCAGTCGCGCAGCTTGCCGCGGATGCGCTCGGCGGCGGGGCGCAGTTCCTCGCCCGGAGCGGTGGTGCTCACCACCTCGGGCAGCGCCTCCCGCAGCAGCCCCACCGCCGCGCGGTCGGCCTCCTGCCACTCTTGCAGGAACTCGTCCGCGTCGAACTCGAGGAGGTCGTCGTAGCCCTCCACTTCGCTCGTCGGGAGCCGTGTGACGTTGTCGTCCTTGTCGCTCACGTCACGACTGTACTGGCGTTCGCGAGGTGCTGATCGCCGGTTACGGGCATAGGCGGGTGGTGGACTCCCCGCCTCACGAACCCGGTCGGAGAAGTGGGAAGGGGATCGTCTCGCGAATGTTGCGGCCGGTCAGCGTGATGAGCAGGCGGTCGACGCCCATGCCCATGCCTCCTGCCGGGGGCATGCCGTACTCGAGGGCGCGCAGGAAGTCCTCGTCGAGGTCCATCGCCTCCGGGTCGCCGCCGGCGGCCAGCAGCGACTGCTCGGTGAGGTTGCGGCGCTGGATGATCGGGTCGATGAGCTCGGAGTACGCGGTCCCGAGCTCGAGGCCGAAGACGATCAGGTCCCACTTCTCGGCGAGCCGTGGATCGCCCCGGTGCGGGCGCGTGAGCGGGGAGGTGGCGGCCGGGTAGTCGCGGACGAAGGTCGGCGCCTGCAGGGTGTGCTCCACCAGCGCCTCGAAGAGCTCCTGGACGAGCTTGCCCTGCTCCCACGACGGGTCGTACGCCAGGCCGACCCGGTCGGCGTGCTTCTGCACCGTGCGCAGCGACGTGCCCGCCGTCACCTGCTCACCGAGCGCCTCGGATACCGAGCCGTAGACGGTGACCTCCCGCCACGGCTCGGCGAAGTCGTACTCGACGCCGTCGCGGACGACGACGGTCGTGCCGAGCGCGGCGCGGGCCGACTCGGTGACGAGGTCGCGGGTGAGGGCGGCCATGGTGTCGTAGTCGCCGTACGGCTCGTACGCCTCCAGCATCGTGAACTCGGGGTTGTGCCGGGGGGAGACGCCCTCGTTGCGGAAGTTGCGGTTGAGCTCGAACACCTTGCCGGCGCCGCCCACGAGCAGGCGCTTGAGGTAGAGCTCGGGCGCGATCCGCAGGTAGAGGTCCATGTTGTAGGCGTTCATCTTGGTGGTGAACGGCCGGGCCGCCGCGCCGCCGTGCACCGGCTGCAGCATCGGCGTCTCCACCTCGAGGAACCCGCGGTGGCGCAGGCCGTCGCGCAGGGCCGTGATGACCTCCCCGCGCATGCGCAGCATCCGCCGGCTCTCGCTGTTGACGATCAGGTCGACGTACCGTTGCCGGACCCGCGTTTCGTCGGACAGGGCCGCCTTGCCGGGCGCGCTGAAGCCCGTCGGGAGGGGGCGCAGGCACTTGGCGGTGAGGGTCCAGGAGGAGGCCAGCACGGACAGCTCGCCGGTGCGGGAGGTGATGACCTCGCCGCGCACCCCGACCTGGTCGCCCAGGTCGACCAGCTGCTTCCAGTGCCGCAGCGCCTCCGTGTCGACGGCGTCGGCCGAGAGCATCACCTGCAGGTCGCCGGTCTCGTCGCGCAGCTCGGCGAAGATCAGCTTCCCGTGTTCGCGGGCCAGCATGACCCGGCCGGCGATCGCCACCTCCTCGCCGGTGTGCGTGTCGGGGGCGAGGCCGTCGAACCGCTCCCGGACCTCGGCGGCGGTCGCCGTACGCTCGAAGCCCAGCGGATAGGGGTCGATGCCGGCCGCGCGCAGGCGCTCGAGCTTGGCGTGGCGCACCCGCTCCTGCTCCGACAGGCGCCGGGTCGGCATGCGGGCTGCGTCGGCGGACTCCTCGATCGCCTTGATCCGGTCCACCAGCGCGGGGGACGGCGTCGACGTGTCGAGGTAGGAGCCGAACATCGTCGGCAGGAAGCCCTCCGCGCGGGCCATGGACAGGCCGATCCGCACCAGCTCGCGGTTCTGCTCGAAGCACACGAAGCGCGGCGTCCACACCGGGTTGTACTTGGCGTTCGCCAGGAAGAGCGACTCCAGCTGCCAGAACTTCGAGGCGAAAGACAGCAGCCGGTAGGCGATCCGGGCCACGGGGCCGGCGCCGATCGCCGAGCCGCGCTCGAACACCGACCGCAGCATGGCGAAGTTCAGGGAGACCCGGGTGACGCCGACGACGGCGGCGTTCTCGGCCAGCTTGGCGACCATGAACTCGTTCAGGCCGTTCTCGGCGTCGCGGTCGCGCCGCATGAGGTCCAAGGACAGGCCGGGACGTCCCCAGGGCACGAAGCTCAGCAGCCCGCGCCGGCGTCCCGCCGCGTCGAACGCCTCGACCATCACGCAGCGCTGGTCGGTCGGGTCGCCCAGGCGGCCGAGCGCCATGGAGAAGCCCCGCTCGGTGTGCCCGTCGCGCCAGCGGTCGCCGTCGGCGATCAGCTCGGCCATCTCCTCGGGGCTGATCGCGCCGTGGCGGCGGATCCGGACGGTGTAGCCGGCGCGCTCGACGCGGCGGACGGCCTGCCGCACCTGCCGCATGTCGCGGCCCTCGAGGTTGAAATCCCGCAGGTCGAGGATGGCCTCGTCGCCGAGTTCGAGGGCGTCCAGGCCACAGCGGCCATACGCGGCGGCGGCGCGTTCGCTCGCGCCGATCACGCCGGGGATCCAGGCGTGCGCCCGGCACTCGCGGAGCCATTCCTTGATGGCGACGTCCCAGGCCTCAGGGTCGCCGAGCGGGTCGCCGCTGGCCAGGGACACCGAGCCTTCGACGCGGTAGGAGATGGCGGCCCGGCCGTTAGGGGAGAAGATGATGTCCTTGTCGCGGCGGAGCGCGAAGTAGCCCAGGGAGTCCTGCTCGCCCCACTCGGCCAGGAGGGCGCGCGCGGGCAGCTCCTCGTCGGGCGTGAGCACGGCGAGTCGCCGTCCCGGCCGGAACAGCGCCCACACGGTGATCACGAGCAGGCCGCTGCCGCCCACGCCGAGGATGCCGTCGACCCAGCCGGGCACGTCGACGTAGAGCTCGCGGCCGCTGACTCCCGCGCCGAGGAGCGTCTGTAGCCCGGTGTAGACCACGTGGGTCCACTCCGCGCCACGGGGGTCGCGGTCGGTGAGGAAGACGAGGATGGTGCCGATGACGCCGTCGACGATCAGCAGCCCGGTGAACACCAGGAGGGCGAGGCGGCGGTTGGCGCGGTCCGGCAGCGCGGAGAACTGCCCGCGCGCGGCGATCAGCAGCGCCACCACGCCGCCGAAGGCGACGGCCGTGGCGAGCTCGCCCCCGCCGCCGGCGATCCCGGCCAGTGCCCAGACCCCGAAGAACAGCAGGAAGAACACGACGCTGATCCGCCAGGCCGCCTTCTTACGCCGGCGCACGCCCACGGACAGCAGGATGAGCAGCAGCCCGTACGGGAGGCTGGAGTACCAGCCGAAGTAGTTGATGGAGCGCAGCACCCAGATGCCGGACATCCACTGGATCAGGCCGGAGGACAGCCACGCGAGAACGGACAAAACGCCCGAAACCCGGAGATACCAGAAGAGGGCGGTGGGCACGGCTTCGATGACCCGCTGCCGGGCGCTGGGCGCGGCCTCGCCGACCCGCTGCCACGCCTCGGTCACCTTCGTCATCATCTCGCCCCCGTCATCTTGCCGCACATTCTTTCTTTGTACCGGGGATTAGGTGAGCGTCACGCCAAATGAACGCTCCTCCTGTCGGTATCGTGCATGGACTATGCCGGAAAAACCCCTTCTTGCCCAGCGTTACCGCCTGCTCACCGAAGTGGGGCGCGGTGGCATGGGGACGGTCTGGCACGCCCGAGATGAAGCACTAGGCCGCGACGTTGCCGTCAAAGAAGTGATCCTCCCGCACGGGTTCTCCGACGAGGAGCGGGAGATCCAGCACAAGCGGACCTTCCGCGAGGCGCGCACCGCCGCCCGGCTCAGCCATCCCGGCGTCGTGACCGTCTACGACGTCGTCGAAGAGGACGGGCGTCCCTGGATCGTGATGGAGCTGATCCGGGCCCGCTCGCTCGAGCAGATGATCAAGCAGGACGGCCCGCTCACCCCGCGCCGCGCCGCCGAGATCGGCCGGCAGATGCTGAGCGCGCTGATGACCGCCCACGAGGCGGGCATCCTGCACCGCGACGTCAAGCCCAGCAACGTGCTGGTGTCCGACGCGCGCTCGATCCGCGCCGTGCTCACCGACTTCGGCATCGCGCGGGCCCAGAGCGACGCGACGCTCACCCAGACCGGCATGCTGATCGGCTCCCCGGCCTACATCGCGCCCGAACGCGCCCGCGGCCGCGCGGCGGTGTCCGCCTCCGACCTGTGGTCGCTCGGCGCGACCCTGTTCGCGGCCGTCGAGGGCAAGTCGCCGTTCGAGCGGACGGAGGCGATGGCGAGCCTGGTGGCCGTGCTCACCGAGGAGCCCGCGCCGGCCCCGCACGCCGGACCCCTGGCCCCCGTGATCGCGGGTCTGCTCCGCAAGGACCCGAACACGCGGATGACCGCGACCGAGGTCGGGGTCATGCTCGACCGGATCCTCATGAACAACGCGAGCGCGACGCAGGTGCTGGGAGCGGTCGACATCGAGCCCGATGCGTCCCGGACGGAGCCTGACGAGCCGTTGGACATGCCCTCGGACATGCCGGTCACGGGTCAGGTCATGACGCCACCGGAGCCCGAGGAGACCGCGACCGACGACGCGCGGCCGGTCTGGCTCTCGGGCCGGAACGGCAATCTGGCCATAGCCGTCGTCCTCGTGGTGATCGTGATAGGTCTGATCATCCTTACCCTTGTGCTCTGAGAGCACCAATCGATTCCGAACCGTCATCATCGATCGGTATCGTCCTCTGCTATGCCATTGGGGGAGGGTTCCGTTCTCGGCCGTCGCTACCGTCTGCTCTCGCAGATCGGAAGAGGCGGCATGGGCACGGTCTGGCGCGCTCACGACGATCTCCTCGCGCGCGACGTCGCGGTCAAGGAGGTCCTGTTCCCGCCCGGGCTCAGCGACGACGAGCACAAGGTGATGTACGAGCGCACGCTCCGGGAGGCGCGGTCGGCCGCACGGCTCAACCATCCGGGCATCGTCACGGTGCACGACGTCGTCGAGGAGGACGGCCGGCCGTGCATCGTCATGGAGTTCGTCCGGTCGCGCTCCCTGCAGGACCTCATCGACGAGGACGGCAGGCTCTCGCCGATCCAGGTCGCCGAGATCGGCGGCAAGGTGCTGGCGGCCCTGCGCACGGCGCACGACGCGGGCATCACCCACCGCGACGTCAAGCCGGCCAACGTGCTGCTCGCCGGGGACCCGGGAGATCCGATCACCCGCACCACCCGCGTGGTCATCACCGACTTCGGCATCGCCACCATGGAGGGTGACTCGACGCTCACCCAGGCCGGCCTGATCATGGGGTCGCCGGCCTACATCGCGCCCGAGCGGGCCCGGGGCGAGAAGACCTCACCGGCCTCGGACCTGTGGTCGCTCGGCGCGACGCTGTACGCCGCGGTCGAGGGGCGCTCGCCGCACCACCGGCCCGAGGCGATGGCGGCGCTGCACTCGATCATCTCCGAGGAGGCGCCGCAGCCGCGCTACGCCGGCCCGCTCACGTCGGTGCTCATGGGCCTGCTCGCGAAGGACCCGGCTCAGCGCCTGACGGCCGACCAGGCCGCGGAGGGGCTGACCCACGCCGCCCACAGCACCCGGCCGCTGCCGGCCCCGGGCACGACCGATGGCGATGACCAGGGGCCCGCCTCAGGTCAGGACCGGGAGGAGCCGGGCCCATCGGCCGCTGGGTCCCGACCGCACGAGCCGATGGCCGCCGGGTCCCAGCGACCGTACGAGCCGACGGCCGCCGGATCTCGGCCGCCGTACGAGCCAACGGCCGCCGGGCCCCGGCCGCCGTACGAGCCGTCGGCCTCGGAGCCCTGGCCGCCGTACGAAGCGTCGGCCGCCCTGGCTGAGCCCGGCTCGCGAGGGTACGACCCGACGATGCGGCACCCGGATCGCTCCAGCGGCGGCCACCAGGACCCGACCGGGGCGGTGCCGGCTCCACGGAGCCCGGGCGGCGCCTCGAACGTCGCGGAGGCCCCGCAGGACGAGTCATGGGTGCGCGTCTACGATCGGCCCACGGAGGGCGTGGCCCAGGACGGGCCGAAGCGGTCGAACACGCGGGTGGTGGTGCTGGCCCTGGTGACCGTGCTGGTCGTCGGGGGAGCCGTCATCGCGTGGATGGAGTTGCACGCCAAGTCCTCCGGCAGGACGGCCGCATCCGGCAGCCCGAATCCGAGCTCGACCCCGCCGCAGAAGTCCTCGCCATCTCCGTCGACGACACCCAGGCCTACCGTCCCCGCCGGCTTCAAGCTGGCCAAGACCCAGGACGGAGCGACGCTGGCGGTGCCCAAGGGGTGGCAGCACAAGACCAACAGCCCGCAGTCCGAGCTCTGGATCGACCAGGCCACGGGGAGCCGCATCCAGGTGGACACGATCCCCTGGGGCACGTCCGACCCGGTGGACCACTGGATGAGGTGGGGCAAGGAGGCGCCGAAGAACCTCCCAGGGTTCCAGTGGGTCGACCCGCCCCACTCCGTGACGCAGCGCGGTTGGAATGCGGGCGACGTCGAGTACAGCTGGGACTCCGGCAGCCACGGGAGGCTGTACGCCATCGACCGGGGCTTCACCGCCGCCAACGGCACCCAGTACGCCATCATGTCCGCCGACGGCGACCACTCCACCGCCGGCGCCCGCTTCAGCAAAGCGTTCAAGTCCTTCCAGCCGGCATCCCGGTGACGCATACCCGGTGGGTGTCGGCGGCCGGGGGCGCCATTTTCCTCACAATGAGTAATCGATCAACACTCTCTGTCACGATGTAAGGCGCAGGTGAGGCGACAGACTCGTGAAGGGAGCTCCCGTGCAATCGACTGTGCGGGCGGCCTATCCGGCGGACCGCACCGCCGTGGCGCAGGCGCGCCGGTTCGTCCGGGACACGCTTCTCGCGTGGGGGGCCGAGGACGCGATCGACGACGCGGTACTGCTGACGAGCGAATTGGCGACCAACGCCGTCACGCACGCGGGCACTCCGTTCGAGGTGATCTGCCGGGTGAACGGCTCGTCGGTCCAGGTGGAGGTGACCGACCGGAACCCCGCCAGGGCGCTGCCCGCGCCACAGGAGGGCTGCGACCTCAGCGTCAGCGGCCGCGGGCTGCTGATGCCCGTCCTGCTGGCCGCCGCCTGGGGGGTGTCGTACGCGGCGGAGTCCAAGACGGTCTGGTTCCGCCTCCCCACTCTGGCGGCGTCGAACTGGACGGCGGTGGCCTGCCGGTGCGCGTCGCCAGTGGAGTGACGAGGCACCGGGTGCCAGGGCGCGTACGGCCGCGACCGAGATCCACCGAACGCCCCCTAGTCGAGCCACCCGGGCTTGACCAGGCCCGTCTCGTACGCCATCACGACGAGTTGCGCGCGGTCGCGCGCGTGCAGCTTGACCATGGTGCGGCTCACGTGCGTCTTGGCGGTGGCGGGGCTCACGACGAGACGCTCGGCGATCTCCTCGTTGGACAGGCCCTCGGCCACCAGCGCCATGACCTCGCGCTCCCGGTCGGTCAGGCCGCGCAGTTCCACCGCGGACCGCGGCTTCTTCGCCTTGGCGGCGAACTCCGCGATGAGGCGCCGGGTCACGCTCGGCGACAGCAGGGCGTCGCCGGAGGCCACCTCGCGTACGCCGCGGATCAGGTCGGTGGGCTCGGTGTCCTTGACCAGGAAGCCGCTGGCCCCGCCGCGCAGCGCCTCGAAGACGTACTCGTCGAGTTCGAACGTCGTGAGGATCACGACCCGGGTGTCCGAGAGCCGGTCGTCGCCGACGATCTCCCGCGTGGCGGCGAGACCGTCGAGCACGGGCATCCGGATGTCCATCAGCACGACGTCGGGGCGTTCCCGTCGGGTCAGGCGCACGGCTTCGGCGCCGTCGCCGGCCTCGGCGACGACCTCGACGTCCGGCTGGGCGTCGAGGAGGGCGCGGAATCCGGCCCGGACGAGGGCCTGGTCGTCGGCGAGGAGTACCCGGATCACTCGTGCTCCTTGTCCATGGCGGAGGTTCCCGCGGTCGTTCCGTCTACGGGCTCCGAGAGCCTTCCCTCTTCGGGCACCGGGAGCGTCGCGTGAACCCGGAATCCTCCGGTCCCCGGGCGCGGCCCCGCCACGATGTCCCCGCCGAGGGCGGCGACGCGTTCGCGCATGCCCGGGAGGCCGTCGCCGCCGCCGGGCAGGTCGCCGGGGGCGCCCCGGCCGTCGTCCTCGATCTCCAGCCGGAGCTCCCCGTCACCGTACGTGACCCGCACGGTGGCGGTCACCCCCGGCCCCGCGTGCCGGGTGACGTTCGTCAGCGCCTCCTGCACGATGCGGAACGCCGCCAGGTCGATCCCGGCGGGCAGCGGATACGGCCGCCCGTCCGTCCGGGTGTGCACGGTGATTCCCGCAGCCCGCGCGCGGGAGACGAGGTCGTCCAGCCGGGCCAGGCCCGCGGCCGGTGCTCTCGGCGCGTCCTCGTCCACCTGCCGCAGGACCCCGAGCACGGATCGGACCTCGCTCAGCGCCTCCTTGCTGGCCTCCTTGATCGCGGCCAGGGCCGTGCGCGCCTGCTCGGGGCGTTCGTCGATGAGGTGCAGGGCGACTCCCGCCTGGACGTTGATCATCGAGATGTTGTGCGCGAGCACGTCGTGGAGTTCACGCGCGATGCGCAGTCGTTCCTCGCTGGCCCGCCGGCGTTCCTCTTCCGCCCGGGTGCGCCGGGCCTCGGCCGCCCGTTCGCTGCGGATGCGCACCAGTTCGGCCCCGGTCAGGACCAGCAGCAGCCAGGTCAGCATGACGAGGGCGTGCGCGGCGGTCCACTCCTTGAGCCGGAATGGCCCGAACGGCACCAGGAAGCCCAGCGCGTTGAGCAGCGCGAACCCGGCGCCGGTGACGATCCAGGCGCCGGTCCGGCGCCCGGCGCTCACCGCCGCCACGATGGCGACCACGAGGCTGAGGAACACCGGCCCGAAGACGTACCCGCGCAGGACATAGCAGTCGGTGAGCGCCAGGACGACCGCGAGGGCGGTGACGGGCAGGCGCCGCCGCGCGAGGAGGGCGGCCGGCCCGGCGACGAGCAGGGCGTACCCCGGCGCGTCCAGCTGCACGGCCGGGTAGTTCATGTGCCGGTCGGCGCCCGTGGACCCCACCACCTGGATGAGGCCCACGAGCAGCGGGATCACGAACACCGGCAGTGCGCCGGGCCGCCATCGGGTCGTTGTACTCACACTCGGAGCGTAAGATGCGGGCGCCCGTCGGGACATCGGGTGGTGGTCGGCATCGCGTGTACGCCGGGAGGAGTACGCGTGCCGCCGTGAACCCTATGATTTACCGGCCGATAGCCCTCCAGCGTCGACACTGGGCGGATTCACGGCCGATTTAGGGTGCCAAGGCAACTTTTCCGGCACTCTAGGCATCTTGAGATAGAAGACGGTCGTTCGCAGTACCGTGTTCGGCTGAGTACGGCATCGAGCCATGCTGAGAACTTCCTTAACTTCGGGCCCGTTCGGTCAGTGGGCGCGCCGGATCTGAGAGGACACCAGTGGGACTGACGAGCGGGGGCTTCTTCGGTTTTCTGATCGTGGTGGCCGTGATCACGACGGCCGCGATCATCTGGTGGTGGCCGAAGTTCGCCGGATCCGGCATCGGCGCGTTCCTGGCCCGGATCGGGCTGTTCCTGACCGCCCAGGTCACGCTGATCATGGTGCTGCTCGCCGGGGTGAACAACTACTTCCTGTTCTACGCCTCGTGGTCCGACCTGATGGGCACGAACAACCAGGGCGTCAGTGTGCGGCCGAACAACGGCGGCACGGAGAGCAAGCCGCAGGGGACCGGACGGCCGCTGGCCCGCCAGGCGACGACCATCGGCCAGAAGAAGAAGGCGGACCCCGCCAAGGACGGCCAGATCGAGCAGGTCCAGATCAGGGGCGACCGCACCGGCCTGACCACTCAGGCGTACGTCTACCTGCCGCCGCAGTACTTCCAGAAGAAGTACGACAAGCGCCACTTCCCAGTGATGTACGACTTCACGGGCTTCCCGGGCGTCCCGGAGCAGCTCATCACCCGGCTGGGCGTCCCGGCGATCGCCACCAAGGAGATGAACTCCGGCAAGGTGCAGCCGATGGTGATCGTGATGATGCGCCCGTCGCCGACCTCGGTGATGCCGAGGGACACCGAGTGCACGGACGTTCCCGGCGGACCGCAGGTGCTGACGTTCTACTCCCAGGACGTGCCCGAAAGCATCATGTCGACGTACCGGGTGGCGGCCGGCTACCGCGGTTGGGGCGTGATGGGCGACTCGACCGGCGGCTACTGCGCGGTCAAGCTGGCCATGATGCGGTCCGACCGGTTCACCGCTGCGGTCTCGATGGCCGGCTACTTCTACCCGCGGCAGGACTGGCAGACCGGCGACCTGTACGGCGGCAGCAAGCAGGTGAAGTCGGACAACAGCCTGATCTGGCGGCTGCAGCACCTCCCGCCGCCGCCGATCTCCGTGC
Source organism: Actinoallomurus sp. NPDC050550 (assembly GCF_040655075.1). Classification (NCBI taxonomy): domain Bacteria; kingdom Bacillati; phylum Actinomycetota; class Actinomycetes; order Streptosporangiales; family Thermomonosporaceae; genus Actinoallomurus; species Actinoallomurus sp. NPDC050550. The sequence continues at coordinate 23,038 of NZ_JBFAJC010000092.1, forward strand.
TCGTGACCTCGAGCCCGGACGGTGAGCGCGACTTCGGAGAGGCACGGAAGTTCCTCCAGGTGGCGGCCGCGCCCATGAGCACCGACAAGATCTTGGTCCCGGGCGGCGGGCACAACCCGCACACCTGGAAGCGGGTCACGCCGGGCGCCCTGGAGTGGTTGAGCACCCACCTGACCCACGAGGGCTCCTGATCCGACGGCCTTGACGCCCTCGGCGCTGGACACGCCCTAGCGGCGGGGCTTCGGCCGCCAGCGGATCGGCAGGTGCTTGATGCCGTTGTGGACGTTCGAGCGCAGCCGCCTGGCCTCGCCTGCCGGCTCGATGTCGTCGAAGCGGTCGAGGACGGCCGTGAACATCGCGCGCATCTGCATCCGGACCAGGTGCGCGCCGAGGCAGGCGCGCGGGCCGTGGCCGAGCGCGAGGTGGTCGTTCGGGGCGCGTGCCACGTCGAACCGGGTGGGCTCGCCGAACACCTCCTCGTCGCGGTTGGCCGATGAGACCCACACCACGAGCCGTTCGCCCTTGCGGACCGGGACGTTGCCGACGACGGTGTCGGCCGTGGCCGTACGCCCGACGCACATGACGGGGGACCACCACCGCAGCATCTCCTCGACGGCGGACTCGAGGAGGCTCGGATCGGCGTGCAGCCGCGCCGTCTCGGCCGGATTCTTCAGCAGGGCGACCATGCCGCCGGGCAGCCCGCCCTGCACGGCGTCGTCCCCGGCCGCGGCGAACAGCCGGAAGAGGCTCTCGAACTCCTCCACCGGGTCCGGGCCGGTCTTGCCGCCGGCCTGGTCGACGAGGGCGGTCATGAGGTCGTCGCCGGGATGCCGCCGCTTGTAGTCGGCGAGCTCACCGGCGTAGAGGCGCAGGTCGGGCAGTGCGGTCTCCGCCTCCGGGCCGGCCGGGTCGTGCGGCGCGGTCTTCACCTCGGAGTCGTGCGGCCGTGCGGCGACCGCCCGGCGGGCCATGCCGGTGGACGCCGCCGGGTCGAAGGGCGTCTCGGCGGCGTGTCCGGCCGGGTATCCGGCGACCGGACGATGGGTGGCGCGGGCGGACCAGTCGGCGAGCAGCCATCGGTCCGACTCGGGGATCCCGACGAGGTCGGCGAAGGCCAGCAGGGGCAGGTCCGCCGCGATCTCCGCGGCGAAGTCCGCCTCGCCCTTCTCGGCCACCGCGTCCACGAGGGCGTACGCCCGGGAGTCGATGCGTTCGGGCAGGCAGGCGATGGTGCGCGCGCCGAACGCCTTCGGGAGCCGCCTGCGGAGCCGTGACCGCGCGGGAGGATTCTCGGCCGGGGGCCGGCCGCGCCCGTGGCCGAGATCCTTGTCCGCCGCGCCGCGTACGGAGAAGAGCTTGGGGTTGCGGAGGACCTGGCACGCGTCGGCGTGCCGGAGCACCGCCCAGTACCCGGGCCCGGCCGGCCTGCCGTCGGCCGGTCTCTCCTCGATCCACGCGACCGGCGTCGAGCCCCGGAGCCGGGCCAGCGCGTCGTACGGCACGCCCCGCACGTAGGTGTCGGGGCTGGCGATGGTGTCGGTGTCGGAGACCGGCGTGGCGACTCGTCGTTGAGTCATGAGTTCCCCTCCCGCGTCTAAGGACCGTATCCCGCGCGTGTGCTCCACACCAAGGTCCGGTTCCGGCCGTCGGCCGGGTGACGGGAGCACGAAGGTCCGTTGACGGGCAGGGGCGGGATGCCCTGGCCCTCAGGCCGGGAAGGAAACCGGACTCCCCCAGGAGCGCCCAGCGGAGCCGGGGTGGTCCAAGAACGGAGTCCGCCAACATTCGCCATTCGCCTTACACCTTCACGTGGCATGTGTAATGTTGCGGTCATGCGGACGGCGTACAAGTGCCGGGCCTACCCGGACCCCGAACAAGTGGCGGTGTTCAACCGCACGTTCGGGTGTGTGCGCGTCGTGTGGAACATGACCCTGGCCGAACGGCACGCGGCGTACCACGAGCGGGGTGAGAAGA
>NZ_JBFAJC010000093.1:0-23039 GCF_040655075.1 Actinoallomurus sp. NPDC050550
AGCAGCCGCTGCTGCGGATCCGACGCCAGCGCCTCCCGCGGACTGATCCCGAAGAACCCGGCGTCGAACTCGCCGGCGTCGTACAGGAACCCGCCTTGGCGGGTGTGGCTGGTGCCGGGCCGGTCCGGGCCCGGGGCGAAGAGCCGTTCCAGGTCCCAGCCGCGTCCGGTGGGGAAGTCACCGATCGCGTCCCTTCCGGAGGCGACCAGGTCCCATAGGTCCTCCGGCGAGCCGACACCGCCCGGATACCGGCAGGCCATGGACACGATCGCGATCGGCTCGTCCGTCCGGGCCGCCATACGCGTCGGTGCGGCCGCCGCAGTGGGCTCGCCGTCCAGCCGCGTCCGCAGGTACCGGGCGAGCGCCCCTGGGCTGGGATGGTCGAACGCGAGGGTCGCCGGTAGGCGCAGCCCGGTCGCCGCCGCCAGCCGGTTGCGCAGCTCCACCGCCGTCAGCGAGTCGAAGCCGAGGTCCTTGAAGCTGGCGTCCTCGTCCACCTCGTCCGGCGACCGATGGCCCAGCACGACCGCCACGCGCTCGCGTACGATCCCCGCGAGCAGGTCGAGGCGTGCCGCCTCGTCCAGCCCTGCCAGCCGTGCGGCCAGCCCGGGGGCGCCGCCGTCCGTGGCGGCTCGCCGCCTGGTCCGGCCGGCCAGATCGCGCAGCGCAGGCGGCAGTTCGTCGTGGGACATGCCCCTCACGTCGACGTCGGCGGCCACGACCTGGGCGGCCCCGGACCGCCAGGCGGCGTCCAGCAAGGCGAGTCCGCGCTCGGCCGACAGCGGCCGCATTCCGCGTAGCCTGGTCAGGTCGGCGCCGGTCAGATGGCCGGTCATGTCGCTGGCGTCGGCCCAGAGGCCCCAGGCCACGGCCATGCCGGGCAGGCCGGTGTCCTGCCGGTGGGCCACCAGCGCGTCGCAGAACGCGTTGGCGGCGGCATAGCCGGCCTGTCCCGGGTTGCCCACCACCCCGGCCGCGGACGAGAAGACCCAGAAGAACGTGAGCGGCGTCTCCCGCGTCACCTCGTGGAGGTTCCACGCGCCCAGAGCCTTCGGTCGCCACACGCGCTCCAGGCGGTCCGCGCTCTGGGCGGTGACGACCGCGTCGTCGAGGACTCCGGCGGCGTGGACCACCCCGGCGAGCGGGTGCTCGGCCGGTATCCGCTCCAGTTCCTCCTGCAGCGCCTGCCGGTCGGCGACGTCCACCGCCCGTATCTCGATGTGCGCTCCGAGGGCCGAGAGACGCTCGTACAGCCCGGCCGCGCCCGGTGCCTGAGGACCCTGCCGGGAGAGCAGCAGCAGGCGCCGCGCTCCATGGTCCCGTACGAGATGCTCGGCGACCCGGCCGCCGATCATTCCGGTCCCGCCGGTCACCACGACCGTCCCGGTGCCGGGCACCGGCGACGTCCCGTCTCCGTCACCGCTCGCGTGCGCCAACCGGGGCACGAGCACCCGGCCCGCGTGGAGCATCACCTGGTCCTCGTCGGCGTCCACCGCCTGCCGGACGGCCTCGGCCACCTCCGCCAGGCCGCCGTCACCGTCGGCCTCCACGAGCAGGAAACGGCCCGGATGCTCCAACTGGGCGCTGCGGACCAGGCCCCGGACTCCTGCCTCGGTCAGCCGTCCGCGGGTGACGAATGCGAGGCGGACGTCGGCCAGGCGCGCCTCGGCCAGCCACACCTGCATCGCCTCCAGAACGCGGGCGACCGTCGCCCCGCCATCCTCGGCGGCGTCACCGTCGAGGACGGTCACCTCGGCAAGGACGACCGAGCCCGCCGGGGCGTCGGCGTCGAGCGCCGCCGTGACGACGTCCTGTCCTGTTCCCGGAGCGAGGACCACCCGATCGGCGCCGGGGCTCGCCGCCCCGGCCGGCTGCAGGGGCGACCACTCCAAGGTGAACAGGCCGCCGGCCGCGCGTCCGGCGATGGCTCGGAGCCGTCGAGGATCGGCCGGGCGCATCCGGAGCGCGTCCACGCTGAGGACGGGCGCGCCGGCCGGATCGGTGACGAGCAGTCGTAGTGAACGCTCCGCCTGTTCCTCGTCGGGGGTCAGCCGGACCCGTACGGTCCTGGCGCCGTTCGCGTGCAGCGACACCCCGCTCCACGCGAACGGCAGCCACACGTCTCCGTCGTCGGCCCGGCCGGCGAGCAGGACCGGGTGCAGGGCCGCGTCCAGCAGCGCGGGGTGGATGCCGAAACCGTCGTCGTCGCCCGCGGCCTCGGGCAGTTCCACCTCCGCCAGCAGGTCGTCTCCATGACGCCAGGCCGCCCGGACACCTTGGAAGGCGGGCCCGTACTCGTACCCGACCGCCGCGGCACGCTCGTAGAGTCCTTCGGTGGCGATCGGTTCCGCACCCGCTGGAGGCCACGATCCCGCCGGCGGGCCGGCCGGGTCGGCGGCGTCGGGACCGAGGACTCCGGACGCATGGCACACCCATCCGCCGGCGACCTCGTCGTCGGGGCGGGAGAAGATCTGTATCTCCCGGTGACCGTGGTCGTCCGCCGCGCCGACCACCACCTGGACGCGCAGTGCCCCAGTGCGCGGCAGCACGAGCGGTTCCTCCAGAGTCAGTTCCTCGACCTGGGCGGACCCGACGCCGTCGGCCGCCCGCAGAGCCCACTCCACCAGGACCGACCCGGCCACCAGCGGCGTTCCGGACACCATGTGGTCGCTCAGCCAGGAACCGGCAGAGCCGGGGATGCGACCGGTCAGCAGGTAGGCGCCTCCGTCCGCGAGGTCGACGGAGGCGCCCAGAATCGGGTGTCCGGCCGCGCTGAACCCGAGCCCCGCCGGGTCCCCGCCGTCCGGGCCGCCGGCGAGCCAGAAACGCCGGCGCTGGAACGGGTAGGTGGGCAGGTCGACGATGCGAGGGGCCGGATCGGTCGGGAACCACGGCGTCCAGTCGACCTCGGCCCCCGCCGTGAACGCCTCCGCCACGGCACGAAGCAGTTGCGCCCGGTCCCCCTGGTTCCGGCGGAGCGTGGGGACCGTCACCGCCGTGATCCCGGCTTCTTCGAAGGATTCTTGGATGCTGGGTGTGAGGACGGGGTGGGGGGAGGCTTCGATGAACAGGCGGTATCCGTCGGTGAGGAGTGCGTTGATGGTGTCGGTGAAGCGGACGGGTTGGCGGAGGTTGGTGATCCAGTAGTCGGTGTTCAGGGTGGTGGTGTCGGTGGGTGTGGCGGTGATGGTGGAGTAGAACGCGGTGGTGGCGGTGGTGGGCTGGATTCCGGCTAGGTCGGTGGTGAGCTGGTCGGTGATCTGGTCGATTTGGGGGCCGTGGGAGGCGTAGTCGACGTCGATGAGGCGGGCCCGGTGTCCTTGCCTTTGGGCGGTGGTGACGATGGCGGCCAGGTGATCGGGCGGGCCGGAGATGACGGTGGAGTGCGGGCCGTTGGTGGCGGCGATCACGACACCGTGGTGGCTCTGGTCGGTGATGAGTTCTTGGGTTTGGTCGTGGCTGATGGCCAGCGAGGCCATGGTGCCGTGACCGGACAGCCGGCGCAGCGCCCGGCTCCGTACGGCGACGATCCGGGCGCCTTCTTCCAGTGTCAGTGCGCCGGCGACGCAGGCAGCGGCGATCTCTCCTTGGCTGTGCCCGACCACGGCCGCGGGTCTGAGGCCGTGGTGAGCCCAGAGCGCGGCCAGGGCGACCATGACCGCCCACAGAGCGGGCTGCACCACATCGACCCGATCCAAACCAACGCCCGCGCCCGCACCGTCGCTGTCGCGCAGCACCTCGGTCAGCGACCAGTCCACATACGGGGAAAGAGCCCGCTCACACTCGGCGATCCGGGCCGCGAACACCGGCGAGGACTCCAGCAACTCCGCGCCCATCCCCGCCCACTGCGACCCCTGACCCGGAAACACCAGCACCGGACCCCGCCCCAACCCACGCGCCCGCCCCACCACCACATCCGGATGCGCCACACCCTCGGCCAGCGCCTCCAGCCCCGCCCGCGGATCCACACCCACCACCACCGCACGATCCTCGAACACCGACCGCGTCGCCACCAACGACCAACCCACATCGACGGGAGATGTACCGGCGTCGTCGGCCCGGTCCAGGAGCGCTGCGGCCCGCGCGCGCAGCGCGGTCTCGCCGCGGGCCGACAACACCCACGGGACCGGGCCGTCGGAGGCGCCGGTCGGCGGGATCGGTCCGGCCGCTTCGGGATCGTGCTCGAGGATGAGGTGGGCGTTGGTGCCGGAGATCCCGAATGACGAGACCCCCGCTCGGCGCGGGCGTCCGGTGCCGGGCCAGTCGGTCCGCTCGGTCAGCAGCCGCATCGTGCCGGTGGACCAGTCCACGTGCGGGGTCGGTTCGCCGGCGTGAAGGGTGGGCGGCAGAACGCCGTTCCGCAGCGCCATGACCATCTTGATCACGCCCGCCGCTCCGGCGGCACCCTGGGTGTGTCCGATGTTCGACTTGACGGACCCGAGCCAGAGGGGGCGGTCCTCGGGCCGGTTCTGCCCGTAGGTCGCCAGGAGCGCGTCGGCTTCGATCGGGTCGCCGAGACTCGTGCCGGTGCCGTGCGCCTCGACGGCGTCGATCTCCGACGCCGACAGCCAAGCGTTCGACAGCGCCTGGCGAATCACCCTGCGCTGTGAGGGCCCGTTCGGTGCGGTCATGCCGTTGCTGGCACCGTCCTGGTTGACCGCGGACCCTCTGATGACCGCGAGGACGCGGTGACCGTTGCGCCGCGCGTCGGACAGCCGCTCCAGCAGGACCATGCCGACGCCCTCGCCCCAGCCCGTACCGTCCGCCGACGCGGCGAACGCCTTGCAGCGGCCGTCGGGAGACAGACCGCGCTGCCGGGAGAAGCCGGTGAACACCTCGGGGGTGACCATCACCGTGACGCCTCCGGCCAGGGCCAGCGTGCAGTCGCCCTGCCGCAGCGCCTGAGCCGCGAGATGCATGCCGACCAGGGCCGAGGAGCAGGCCGTCTCGACCGTCAGAGCCGGACCTTCGAGTCCGAGGGTGTACGCGACGCGCCCCGAGAGCACACTCGGGGCGTTGCCCGCGTATCCCTCGGACGCCCGGTCCGCACCGGTCCCTCGCGGTGCGTTACCCGTGGTGGCGGTCCCGACGTAGACCCCGGTCGGAGTGCCCTTCAGCGAGAGCGGGTCGATCCCGGCGCGTTCCAGCAGTTCCCAGGAGACTTCGAGGAGCAGCCGCTGCTGGGGGTTGGCTGCCAGCGCCTCACGCGGGCTGATCCCGAAGAAGGCGGCGTCGAACTGGTCCGCGTCGTCGAGGAGGCCACCGTCGCGTACGTAGCAGGTGCCGGGGTGGTCGGGGTCGGGATGGTAAAGGCCGTCCAGGTCCCAGCCGCGATTCGTCGGGAACGGGCCGATCGCGTCTCGTCCCGAGGCGACGAGCTCCCACAGGTCCTCGGGCGAGCGCACTCCGCCGGGGAAACGGCACGCCATGCCGACGACGGCCACCGGCTCGGCGTTGTGCTCTTCCACCTCCTGCAGGCGCCGGCGAGTGTCGTGCAGGTCGGCGGCGACGCGCTTGAGGTAGTCGACCAGCTTCTGTTCGCTCGTCATTCGAGGTCACCAGCCTTCCGCGTCATGAGAGTCCGAGCTCGTTGTCGATGAAGTCGAGGACCTGGTCGGTCGACGCGACCTCCAGTCGCTCGGCGGCGCTGCCGCCGTTCGACGGAGTGAGCGTCGCCTTCCACTTCGCCACCAGTGACTCCAGGCGAGCCGTGACCGCGGTGGAGTCGCCGTCGTTCAGGACCAGGTCCTGCAACGTGCTCTCCAGACGGGCCAGTTCGCCGAGGACCGGTTCGACGTCCGTGACGCCCGGCGTGGCGTCGTCCTCCGGGCGCATCCGCCGCCGTAGGTGGTCGGCCAGGACACGCGCCTGCGGATAGTCGAAGATCAGCGCGGGCGGCAACCGCAGTCCGGTGGCGGAGGACAGGCGGTTGCGCAGTTCGACCGCTGTCAGCGAGTCGAATCCCAGATCCTTGAACGACGCGTCGGCCTGGACGGACTCCGGGTCGGAGTGTCCGAGCACGGCAGCGACGTGGCTGCGAACGAGGTCGAGCAGCACGCCCTGCTGTTCGGTCTCGGACAGGCCGGCCAGCCGGGTGGGCCGGTCGCCGGAGCGTGGGTCCGCCGCGACGGCGGTGGGCCGTATCCGGCCCTCACCGCCGGCCAGGGCCCGCAGAGCCGGGGGCAGCGTGTCGGCGGGCTGGGCGGTCAGCGCGCGCAGGTCCAGATTCACCGCGAGCAGGTGGGGGTCGCCGTACCGGTCGGCGGCGTCCAGAAGGCTCAGGGCCTGGTCCGTGGTGAGCGCGCCGACGCCCGCGCGGGCCATCCGCTCGAGGTCCGCGGCGCTCAGCCCCGCGGTCATGCCGCTCGTCTCCGCCCACAGCCCCCATCCGATCGACAGGCCGGGCCTGCCGGTGACCTGGTGATGAGCGGCGAGCGCGTCGCAGAAGGCGTTGGCGGCGGCGTAGTTCGCCTGTCCCGGGCTGCCCAGGGCCGCCGCGGTCGACGAGAACGTCACGAACAGTGCCGGCTCCAGATCGGCGGTGGCGGCGTGGAGATGGTGGGCGGCCGCGGCCTTCGCCGACCAGACGCGCGCGAGGTGCTCCCGTGACTGAGAAGTGACCACAGCGTCGGCGACGACCCCCGCCGCGTGCACGACGCCGGTCAGCGGATGCCGCGGGTCGATGCCCTTGATCAGGTCCGCCACCGCGGCCGGATCTCCGACGTCGGCCGCGACGACCCGTACGTCACCGCCCAGCTCCGTGAGGCGGGTCACCAGATCGTGCGCGCCGGGGGCGTCGAGGCCACGGCGCCCGACGAGCACCAGCCGCTTCACGCCTCTGGTGCGGACGAAGCGCTCGGCGACGAGTCCGCCCAGTGTCCCGGTACCGCCTGTGATCAGCACGGTGCCGTCCGGGTCCAGCGAGGCTGGAACGTCGAGGACCAGTTTGCCGACATGCCGCGCCTGGCCGAGGTACCGGAGCGCCTGCCGCGCCCGCATCAGCGGCCAGGCCCGCACCGGCGCCGGGCGGAGGGTCCCGGCGTCGAACAGCGTGGCCAGCGTGGCGAGCATCCGGCGGATCAGGTCGGGCCCGGCGTCGCCGACCAGGTCGAACACCTCGTATCGCACGTCAGGGTGTTCTGCGGTGACCTCAGCCGATTCGCGGATGTCGGTCTTGCCCATCTCGATGAACCTGCCGCCGGGTGCGAGCAGCCGCAGCGACGCATCGGTGAACTCACCGGCCAGGCTGTTGAGGACCACGTCCACGCCGCGTCCGCCGGTCGCCTCCCGAATCGCCGCCTCGAAGCCGAGGTCGCGTGAGGAGGCGCGATGCGCCGCGTCGACGCCCATCTCCTCGAGCACCGGATGCTTGCCGGGGCTCGCCGTCGTGTACACCTCCGCGCCGAGGTGCCGGGCGATCTGCACCGCGGCCATTCCCACGCCTCCGGTCGCGGTGTGGATCAGAACCGACTCGCCGGGCCGCAGCCCGGCCAGTTCCACCAGGCCGTACCAGGCTGTCAGGAACGCCACCGGCGCCGCCGCGGCCTCCCGCCATCCCCATCCCGCGGGGACCGGACCCACCATCCGCGCGTCGGCGACCGTCACCGGGCCGAACGCCCCCGCGAACAGCCCCATGACACGGTCGCCCACGGCCAGGTCCATCACCCCGGGCCCCACGGCGGTCACGACGCCGGCGCCCTCGCCGCCGACCTCGGTGTGGCCGGGAACCATGCCGAGGCCGACCAGCACGTCACGGAAGTTGATGCCGGCCGCGCGCACGTCGACCCGAACCTGACCGGCCACCGGCGGCTCGAGCACCTCCGGGCACGGCACCGGCACGAGGTTGTCGACGGTACCGGGTTCCGCCACCGCCAGCCGCCAGGCGCGTACGCCGTCCGGGACCACCAGGTCCCGTCGGCGGTCGGCGGGCACCAGCCGGGGGACCAGGACCTGATCCGACCGGATCGCGACCTCGCTCTCATCGGCTCGTACCGCGCGCGCCGCGGCCTCCGCGAGTCCGGTGCCGGACGCGCCCTCGTCCATGTCGACCAGCAGGAATCGTCCGGGATGCTCCGCCTGCGCGGTCCGCGTGAGGCCCCATACGGCGGCACTCGCGGGATCGGGGCCGGCGTCGGCCGCGTCGGTCATGACCGCCCCCCGGGTCACCAGCACGAGCCGGGCACCGGCCAGTGCGGGTTCGGCCAGCCAGCCCTGGAGCAGCTCGAGCGCCGTCTCCGACGCGGCCAGGCCGTCAGCGGGACCGGCGCCGGTGGGGCGCACGAAGGTCAGGATGATCGGGGCGATCGGGGCGCCGGTGCGGACCGCCGCGGTGAGGGCCTCCAGGTCCTGGTAGTGCGCCCGCGGCCCGGCCTCGGCCGGCGCCACCTGGTCTGGGCGGCCCGGCCGCCGGCCGATCCCGTCCAGGGCCGGCTCGTCGTCGCCGAGGACCGCCCAGTCGTCCTGCTCCGTCTCAGTGCTCGTCGCGGGCAGCGGCGCCCAGTCCACGGCGAACAGTCCGTCGGTACGGTTCCCACCCGGGAACGCCGGCCGGCCGGCGGGCACGGGACGCGTCACCAGCGAGCCGATGCTCAGGACAGGTGCGCCGGTCGTGTCGGCGACCGTGACGCGGACTCCGTCACGCCCCTTCTCCGTGTCGGGGAGAGTGAGGCGAACGCGGACACACGTCGCCTTTTCCGCCCACAGCCGGACACCGTTCCACAGGAAGGGCAACAACACCTCACCCTCCTCGAGTCGCTCGTCCAGGAGCCCGGCGTGGAGTGTGGCGTCCAAGAGGACAGGGTGGATACCGAATCGCTCGGGATCGTGGACGCTGTCCGGCAGTTCCACCGTGGCGAACAGATCCGCGCCGTTCCGCCATACCGCCCGCACCCCTTGGAACGCCGCGCCGTACTCGTAGCCTGCTGCGGCGACCTCACGATAGAAGTCGTCGGTGCTCAGCCGTTCGGCTCCCGCGGGCGGCCACCGGCCGTCCAACGGCTCGGGCGGCGCGCTCATCTCGGCCGTGAGCAGACCCGTGGCGTGACACGTCCACGGCGCGTCGGCCGACGCGCCGGAGTCACCCGGCCGCGAATAGACCCGTATCTCACGTCGTGCGTCGGCCCCGGGCGACCCCACGACGACCTGCACTGCCACATCGCCCGAGGGCGGCAGGACCAGTGGCGTCTGGAGGACGAGCTCCTCCACACCGGCGCAGCCGCTCTCATCGGCGGCGCGTAGCGCCCATTCCGCCAGGACCGCACCGGGCACCAGCACGGTGCCCAGGACTTGGTGATCGGCCAGCCAGTCCGTGTCGCCGGTCGCGGATAACCGGCCCGTCAGCAGCAGTCCGCCGTCGGCGAGGGGCGTCGCCGCCCGCAGCAGCCCGTGTTCGAGACGCCGCGACACGGCCGTATCGACCTCCGCGGCGGTCCGGTCGCCCCGCAGCCAGTACCTTTCGCGCTGGAACGCGTAAGTGGGCAGCTCGACGCGGCGGCGGGCCGGCTCGTCGGAGAACCACGTACTCCAGTCGACGGACCGACCGGCGGCGTGCAGCCGGGCGAGCGCGTGGCACAGGCCCTGGACCTCCGGCTGCTTACGGCTGAGCGCGGACAGCAGGAACGGCCCCGGCCGGTCGCCGGCCGGCTCGGGGTCGCTGTCGGCGAGGTGATCGAGGACTTGCTGGGCGGCGGTGGTCAACACCGGGTCCGGCCCCAACTCAACGAACACCCCCGCCTCACCAGCGACACGCCCGACCGCCGGACCGAACCGCACCGCCTCACGAACCTGCCGCACCCAATACCCCGGCGAAGCGACCTCCTCCCCCGCCCGCAACCCCGACACATTGCTCACCAACGGAACCACCGGAACCCGAAACACCACCCCCTCAATCGCCGCCCCAAACTCCCCCAACATCGGATCCATCAACGCCGAATGAAACCCATGACTAACCGACAAAACCTTCGTCTTGCGCCCCCGCCCCGCCCACACCGCACCAACCCTCGCCACCAACTCCACCGGACCCGACACCACCGTCGCCACCGGACCATTCACCGCCGCCACCGACACCCGACCACCCAACGCCGCCACATCAGCCGCCACCTCCTCCTCACTCGCCTCAACCGCCACCATCCCCCCACCCACCGGCAACCCCCCCATCAACACCGCACGCGCCCCCACCAACCGACACGCATCACCCAAATCAAAAACCCCCGCCACATACGCCGCCGCCACCTCACCAATCGAATGACCGATCACCACATCCGGCACCACACCAAACGAACCCAGCAACCGCGCCAACCCCACCTGCACCGCGAACAACCCCGCCTGCGCACACGTCGTGTGATCCAACACCCCACCCCGACCCTCGAACACCACATCCCGCAACGAACACCCCAACACCGGATCCAACCGCCCACACACCTCATCAAACGCATCCGCGAACACCGCAAACCGCCCATACAACCCCGCACCCATCCCCACCCGCTGACTCCCCTGACCACTGAACAAGAACACCGTCTTCCCAGTGACCCGTTCCGCGGGCTCCACCAGGCCGGGGTGAGGGCGGCCGGTGGCGAGTGCGTCCAGGCCCGAGAGCAGCCGGTCCCGGTCATCGCCGACGATGACGGCGCGGTCGTCGAACGTCGACCTGGTGGTGACCAGGGACCATGCCACGTCGGCGGGGTCGGCCTGCGGGTCGTCGCCGATCCGCGCGGCCAGCGCGGCGGCCTGTCCGCGCAACGCCTCAGGGCCCCGGGCGGAGATCACCCACGGCAGAACGCCGGCCATCGGTGCCGGCTCCGGCTGCTCCACCGGCTCGGGAGCCTCTTCGAGGATCACGTGGGCGTTGGTGCCGGAGGCACCGAATGAGGACACCCCCGCGCGGCGGGGACGACCCGTGCCCGGCCACTCCACCGCTTCGGTCACCAACTCCACCGCACCCGAGGACCAATCCACGTGCGGCGATGGCTCATCGACGTGCAACGACGCCGGCACCACCCCACGCCGCATCGCCAGCACCATCTTGATCACACCCGCCACACCCGCAGCCGCCTGAGTGTGCCCGATATTCGACTTCACCGACCCCACCAGCAACGCACGATCCCGACCCCGCCCATACGCCGCCAGCAACGCGTTCGCCTCAATCGGATCACCCAACGTCGTACCGGTACCGTGCGCCTCCACCACATCCACATCACCCGGACCCAACCCCGCACTCGCCAACGCCGCACCAATCACCCGCTCCTGCGACGGACCATTCGGCGCCGTCAACCCATTACTCGCACCGTCCTGATTCACCGCCGAACCCCGCACCACCCCCAACACCCGACGACCATTACGCCGCGCATCCGACAACCGCTCCAACAACACCAGACCAGCACCCTCGGAGATGGCGGTGCCGTCCGCCGACGCCGCGAACGACTTGCACCGGCCATCGGGCGCCAGCCCCCGCTGCCGGGAGAAGCCGACGAACGGGCTCGGCGTCGCCATCACGGTCACGCCGCCGGCGAGCGCGAGGTCACACTCCCCCGCCCGCAACGCGTTGCACGCCAAATGCATCGCCACCAACGACGACGAACACGCCGTATCCACCGTCACCGCCGGCCCCTCGAAACCGAAGGTGAACGCCGTCCGTCCGGAGATGACGCTGCCCGAACCGGTCAGCCATTCGTATCCCTCCATCGCCGCGTCGGCGCCGGTGAGTCCGTCGGCGTAGTCGTGGTACATCGCCCCGGCGTACACGCCGGTCGAGGAGCCCTTCAGCGAGGCCGGATCGATGCCCGCACGTTCGAGTGCCTCCCACGCCGTCTCCAGTAGCAGCCGCTGCTGCGGATCCGACGCCAGCGCCTCCCGCGGACTGATCCCGAAGAACCCGGCGTCGAACTCGCCGGCGTCGTACAGGAACCCGCCTTGGCGGGTGTGGCTGGTGCCGGGCCGGTCCGGGCCCGGGGCGAACAACGTCTCCAGGTTCCAGCCCCGGTCCTCCGGGAAGGAGCCGATGGCGTCCCGGCCCGACGTGACCAGGTCCCACAGGTCCTCCGGCGAGCCGACACCACCCGGATACCGGCAGGCCATCGAAACGATCGCGATCGGCTCGTCCGTCCGGGCCACCGAGGTGACCCGGGTGACAGGGGCGACGCCCTCACCGGTCAACCGGGCGCACAGATGCTCCGCCAGCGTGCGTGGCGTGGGGTGGTCGAAAGCCAGCGTCGCCGGCAACCGCAGTCCCGTCACCGTCGCCAGCCGGTTCCGCAGCTCGACGGCGGTCAGCGAGTCAAAGCCCAGGTTCCGGAAGCTGGCCTCCACGCCCACGTCGCCCGCCGACCCGTGGCCGAGCACCACCGCGACCTGCTCACGCACCACATCCAGCACCGCCTCCGACCGCCTGTCGGCCTCCAGCGCCGCCAGCCGGCCGGCCAAGGCCGGTCCGGCGCCGTCGGCGGCCGCCCGGCGCCGCCCGGGCGCGACCAGTCCGCGCAACACCACCGGGACCGGACCGTCCGCCAGTCGGCGGACATCCATGCCGGCGGCGACCAGGAACCCGGTACCGGACCGGCGCGCCGCGTCAAGGAGGGCGAGACCCTGGCCGGCGGGCATCGGGGTGATGCCCGCGCGGCTCATCCGGGCCACCAGCCCGGATTCGGACAGATGACCGGTCATGCCGCTGGCGTCGGCCCACAGGCCCCACGCCACCGACAGCCCGGCCAGGCCTCGTTCCCGGCGATGGGCCGCGAGCGCGTCGCAGAAGGCGTTGGCCGCCGCGTAGTTCGACTGCCCGGGGCTGCCCATGACGGCGGCGGCCGAGGAGAACAGCACGAACATCGCGAGGGGCACGTCCGCCGTCGCGCGGTGGAGGTTCGCCGCGGCGGTGGCCTTGGTCGCCCAGACGCGGGCCAGGCTCTCGGGCGTCTGTGCCGTGACCATCGCGTCGTCGAGTACTCCGGCGGCATGGATGACGCCGGTGAGCGGATGTGCCGGGTCGATCCTGCGGATCGTGTCGGCGAGTGCCTCCGCGTCGGTGACATCCACGGCCGCGATCCGTACCTCGGCGCCCAGCTCGGCCAGCCGGTCCGCGAGGTCCTGCGCGCCGGGGGCGTCCATGCCCCGGCGGCTCAGCAGGAGCAGACGCCCGGTCTCACCACTGCGTACCAGGTGCTCGGCGACGAGACCGCCCAGCGTGCCGGTGCCTCCGGTGATGAGCACGGTGCCGTCTGGGTCGAGGCTCCGGTCGCCGTCGTCCTCCGCGGCCGCACGCCTCAGGCGGGGGACCAGCAGCCGCCCCTCACGTATCGCCACCTGCGACTCGCCCGCCTTCACCGCCTCCGACGCCGCCCCGATGAGCCGCGTCACATCAGTGTCGGCGTCGGCGTCGAGCAGGATGAACCGATCGGGGTTCTCCGACTGCGCGCTGCGGACGAGCCCCCAGGCCGCGGCGGCGGGCGGGTCGCAGACGCGGTCGTCCGACGTGGCGGTGACCGCGTCACGCGTGACGACCACGAAGTGGCCGTCCCCCAGGCCGGGTTCGGCCAGCCAGTCCTGCGCCAGCCTCAGCGTCTCCCGCGCGACCGCGAGCCCTGCCCCGGCCGGGTCGGTGCCTCCGGGGACGGGCACCTCGGCCAGGGTGAGACGAGGAGGTGCGGACCCCGCGTCGACCGCCGCCGCCAGCGCCTGCAGGGTCGGGTGGCACACCGCCTCGGACGCCCCATCGGCGGGGGCCGTGGGGCCGGAGGCGATGATCGCGCAATCGGCACCCGCTGATGCGGACGGCGCGAGGGCACCGGGAAGGGGGATCCAGTCGAGAGCGAACAGCCCACGCGTCCTTCGCGCGGCCGCGTTCCGCAGGTCGGGGTCGGCGGGGCGCATCCGTACCGCATCGACGCTGAGCACCGGGTCGCCTGCCGGGTCGGTCACCAGCAGCCGGAACCCCTGGTCGAGTTCCTTCCCGAGGGGCGACAGCCGGACCCGTACCGTGCCGGCCCCTACCGCGTGCAGAGACACCCCTTCCCAGGTGAACGGGACCCAGGCCGCTCCGTCGTCGAGCATGCCCGTCAGGAACACCGGGTGCAGCGCCGCGTCCAGCAGCACCGGGTGGATGCCGAACCCGTCATGCGTCCCGGCCGCTTCGGGCAAGACCACCTCGGCCAGCAGATCCCGCCCGTGCCGCCAGGCCGCGCGGAGTCCCCGGAACGCCGGCCCGTACGTATAGCCGAGCGCCGCGACGCGCTGGTAGAAGTCACCGATGTCCGCCGGTTCGGCGCCCGCCGGCGGCCACGCCCCGCCGAGCGGCTCCGCCTCGGGGACGGGTTCGGAGGTAAGCGTCCCGATGGCGTGGCATGCCCATTCGGCCTCCGGGTCGTCGTCGGGCCGCGAATGGACGCGAACCTCGCGCCGTCCGCCGTCGCCGACGGCGCCCACGGTCACCTGGATCCGCAACGCTCCCGTCTCCGGCAGCAGAAGCGGTGCCTGAAGGGTGAGCTCGTCCACCCCCGCGCAACCGACCCCGTCAGCGGCTCGCAGCGCCCACTCGACCAGCAGCGCGCCCGGCAGCAGAACGGTGCCCAGAAGCTCGTGATCGGTCAGCCAGGCGACGCTCTGCCGCGACAGCCGCCCGGTGAGGACGTACCCGTCCCCATCGGCGAGCTCGACCGCGGCGCCGAGCAGGGGGTGTCCGGCCGGGGTCAGCCCCAGGCCCGTGGCGTCCATTCCATCGGTTCCGCCGGCCAGCCAGAAGCGCTCGCGCTGGAAGGCGTAGGTCGGCAGGTCGACGATCCCGCACTCGGCGGAGGCGGGGAACCACGTGCTGCGGTCCACCTCGACCCCTGCGGCGAACGCCTGTGCGGTCGCCCGCATCAGCTGGGCCGCGTCACCGTGGTCACGGCGCAGCGTCGGCACGGTGACGCCGTCGATCCCCGCCCGCTCCAGGCACTCCTGGAGATTTACCGTCAGCAGGGGGTGCGGGCCGACCTCGATGAAGGTCCGGTATCCGTCGTCCAGCAGCGCCTCGACCGTGTCGGCGAAGCGGACGGGCCGGCGGAGGTTGGTGATCCAGTAGTCGGTGTCGAGGGTGGTGGTGTCGGTACGGGTGCCGGTGACGGTGGAGTAGAACGCCACTGTGGAGGGGGTGGGCTGGATCCCGGCCAGGTCCGCGGTGAGTTCGTCGGTGATCTGGTCGACCTGCGGGCCGTGGGAGGCGTAGTCGACGTCGATGAGGCGGGCACGGAGCCCCTGTTCCTGCGCGGCGGCGACCACGGCGGCCACCTGGTCCGGAAATCCGGAGATCACCGTGGAGGACGGCCCGTTCACGGCCGCGACCGTCACGTCCTTCGCCTGGTCGAGAAGGCGCGCGGCGTCCTCGGCGCCGACTCCCAGGGAGGCCATGGTGCCGTGGCCGGACAGGCGGCGCAGGGCCTTGCTGCGCACCGCGACGATCCGCGCGCCCTCCTCCAGCGACAGCGCGCCGGCGACGCAGGCGGCGGCGATCTCTCCTTGGGAATGCCCGACCACGGCCGCGGGCCTGACGCCGTGGTGAGCCCAGAGCGCGGCCAGGGCGACCATGACCGCCCACAGAGCGGGCTGCACCACATCGACCCGATCCAGACCCGCGCCCGCACCGTCGCGCAGCACCTCGGTCAGCGACCAGTCCACATACGGGGAAAGAGCCCGCTCACACTCGGCGATCCGGGCCGCGAACACCGGCGAGGACTCCAGCAGCTCCGCGCCCATCCCCGCCCACTGGCCGCCCTGGCCGGGGAACACCAGCACGGGTCCGACGGCGGCACCGTCCGCCACGTCCGTCACGAGACCCGGGTGCGCCTCGCCCCGCGCGAGCGCGGTCATCCCGGCGACCAGTTCGTCGCGGTCCTCTCCGAGGATCACGGCCCGGTGCTCGAACACCGACCGCGCCGTGCTCAGCGACCAGCCCACATCGGCCGGCGACCACTCGTGGCCTCCGGTCACCCACTCCACGAGCGTCGCCGCCTGGGCCCGCAGCGCGACCTCGCTTCGCGCGGACACCACCCACGGCACGATGAAGGAGCCGGGGCGCTCCGCGAGCGGACCGGCCGGCCCGGTTCGTACGGCGGGCTCCGGCCCCTCCTCCAGGATCAGGTGGGCGTTCGTCCCCGACATGCCGAAGGCGGACACACCGGCGCGCCGCGGGTGGTCGGCGCGCGCCCACTCCACCGCCTCGGTCACCGGCGACACCGCGCCGGAGGACCAGTCGACGTGCTCGGTCAGCCGATCGACGTGAAGGGAGGCGGGCAGGGCGCCGTGCCGCATGGCCATGACCATCTTGATGACGCCGGCCACTCCCGCGGCGCCCTGGGTGTGGCCGATGTTGGATTTGACCGACCCGAGCAGCAAGGGCCGTTCGGCCGGCCGGCCCTGCCCGTAGGTCGCCAGGAGCGCTTGGGCCTCGAGCGGGTCGCCCAGCCTGGTGCCGGTGCCGTGCGCCTCGACCACGTCCACCTCGGCCGCGGACAGTCCGGCGGCGGCCAGGGCACGCCTGATCACCCGTTGCTGCGAGGGGCCGTTGGGCGCGGTCAGGCCGTTGCTGGTGCCGTCCTGGTTGACGGCCGATCCGCGCACCACCGCCAGTACCCGGTGGCCGTTGCGGCGTGCGTCCGAGAGCCGTTCCAGCAGGACCAGGCCGACGCCTTCGGAGAAGCCCGTGCCATCGGCCGCCATCGCGAACGGCTTGCACCGGCCATCGGGTGACAAGGCGCGCTGCCGCGAGAACTCGGTGAACATGTTGGGAGTGGCCATCACGGTCACCCCACCGGCCAGCGCCAGCGTGCATTCGCCCTGCCGAAGGGCGTGACACGCGAGATGCAGCGCCACCAGGGACGACGAGCAGGCGGTGTCCACGGTGAGGGCCGGGCCCTCCAGCCCGAGCGTGTACGACACCCGGCCCGACAGCACGCTCAGGGCGTTACCCGTCACCAGGTACCCCTCGGACCCGTGGTCGATGTGCGGCGTGCCGAATCCGGGAACGCCCGCGCCGACATACACACCCGTCGGGGTGACCTTGAGGGAGGCCGGGGCGATTCCGGCCCGTTCGAGCAGTTCCCAGGAGACCTCGAGCAGCACCCGCTGTTGGGGGTCCATCGCGAGCGCCTCACGCGGGCTGATCCCGAACAAGGCGGCGTCGAACAGATCCGCGTCGTGGAGGAACCCGCCCTCACGCACGTAGGACGTGCCGGGGTGGTCGGGATCGGGGTGGTACAGCCGCTCCAGGTCCCAACCGCGATTGGTGGGGAACCCGCCGATCGCGTCCCGCCCCGACGTGACCAGCTCCCACAGTTCTTCCGGGCTCGTCACCCCACCGGGGAAACGGCAGGCCATCGCGACGATGGCCACCGGCTCCTGGTGGCGCTCCTCCATCTCGCGTAAGCGCTGCCGGGTCTGCCCGAGGTCGACCGTGACGCGCTTGAGATACTGGCGAAGCCTGTCCTCGGTCTCCGACATCGATCCTCTACTCCTCAAGGTCACAGTTCACGGTCGATGAGCTCGAACATCTCGTCATCCGATGCGGACTCGAGGAGGTCGAGGTCCGTCACGGCGGAACCACCGCCGACGCCTTCGTTCAGCGAGGCCAGCAGTCCGGTGAGGCGTTTGGCGATGCTGCTGCGGGCCTCCGCGTCCAGGTCGAGGCCGGAGAGAGTGTTCTCGATCCGGCCGAGTTCGTAGAGGACCGGGTTGACGGCGTCCGTCACCTCCGGTTCCGCGGCATCGGGGACCAGCCTCTGACGCAGGTGGTCGGCCAATGCGTCGGCCTGCGGATAGTCGAAGATCAGGGCGGCGGGCAGACGCAGGCCGGTGGCCGTCGCGAGCCGGTTCCGCAGTTCGACCGCCGTGAGGGAGTCGAAGCCGAGTTCCTTGAACGGCGTATCCGCACGCACGGCGCCCGGATCGCGGTGTCCCAGCACCGTCGCGGCGTGCGAGCCGACCAGAGTGAGCAGGGTGCGGTGCTGTTCGGTGACCGACATTCCGGCCAGCCGGCCCTTGAGGTCGGAAGGCCGGTCGGTGGCGCCGCTCGCCGCCGACGGTCTTCTTCCCCCGGTCTTGGCGGTCAGCGCGCGCAGCATGGCAGGTACGATCTCGGGCGGCCGGGCCGCCAGGGCGCGTGTGTCGAGGTCGACGGCCACCAGGTGGGGGCTCCCGTGCCGGTGGGCGGCGTCCAGGAGCGCCAGGCCCTGTTCGTCGCGGAGGGGGGTGAACCCGTCGCGGCGCATCCGGGCGAGGTCCGCCTCGGTCACGTGCCCGGTCATCCCGCTGACCGACTCCCACAGACCCCAGCCGATCGAGACTCCCGGCAGGCCGGTCGCGTGCCGCTGCCTCGTGAGCGCGTCACAGTACGCGTTCGCGGCCGCGTAATTGGCCTGTCCCGGGCTGCCCAGCACGGCGGCCGCCGAGGAGAACACCACGAACAGGCCCAGCCGCAGGCCCGCGGTCACCGCGTGAAGGTTCGCGGCGGCGGTCGCCTTGGCCCTCCAGACCGCGGCGAACCGCTCCGGTGTCAGGGACGTCACCAGTCCGTCGTCGATCACCCCGGCGGCGTGCACGACGCCGGTCAACGGGTGCGCCGGATCGATCCCGGCCACCAGGTGCTCGACCGCCGCCCGATCACTCACGTCGGCCGCCATGACCTGGACGTGGGCTCCCAGCCCGCCCAGCCTCGCCACCAATTCCTCCGCACCGGGCGCGTCGGGGCCGCGGCGGCCGACGAGGACGAGGCGCCTCATGCCCCACGCCCGGACGAGGTGTTCAGCCACCATCGCGCCCAACGTCCCGGTCCCGCCGGTGACGATCACCGTTCCCTCGGAATCGATGTCCGCGGGCACCTCCAGCACCAGCTTGCCGGTGTGGCGAGCCTGGCTCATGAAGCGGAACGCCTCGCGCGCCCGCGCCAACGGCCACGCCCGCACCGGCAGCGGTCGCAGCCTCCCCGAGACGAACAGCTCTCGTAGGGTCGCCAGCATCTCTCCCACCCGATCGGGACCGGCGTCACGGACGAGATCGAAGGCCCGATACGTCACGCCCTCGGGACGGCGGATGTCGGTCTTGCCCATCTCGATGAACCGGCCGCCCCCTGCCAGCAGCCGCAGCGAGGCGTCGGTGAACTCACCGGCCAGCGCGTTGAGCACCACGTCGACGCCGCGGCCACCCGTCGCCCGGCGCACCACGTCCTCGAACGCCAGGTCGCGGGAGGAGGCACGATGCGCCTCATCGATCCCCATCTCCGCGAGCACCTGCTGCTTGCCGGGACCGGCCGTGGCGAACACCTCCGCGCCCAGGTGCCGGGCGATCCGCACCGCCGCCATCCCCACGCCACCGGTCGCCGCGTGTATCAGGACCGACTCCCCGGCCCGCAGCCCGCCCAGGTCTACGAGCCCGTACCACGCCGTCAGGAAGGCCACCGGCACACCTGCGGCCTCCCGGAGGTCCCAGCTCTCCGGCACCGGCACCACCATGCGGGCATCCGCCACCGCCAGCGGCCCGAACGCGCCCTCGAACAGCCCGAACACCCGATCGCCCACCGCCACGCCCGTCACGCCGGGCCCTACGCCGGCCACCACGCCGGCACCCTCGCTGCCGCGGAAGACGCCCTCGTCGGGGTACATGCCGAGGGCGATGAGCACATCGCGGAAGTTGATCCCGGCGGCGTGCACCTCCACCCGTACCTGACCGTCGCCGAGGGGCTCGAGCACCTCCGGGCACGGCACGACCGCGACGTCCTCCAGCGTGGCGGCCCCCCGGGTGCCCAGCCGCCAGGCCCGTTCGCCCGCCGGAGCCACCAGCTCGGAGGCGACGCCGGCACGCACCAGGCGCGGCACGAGCACCCGGCCCTCGCTCACGGCGATCTGCGGCTCGTCCATGTCCATCGCCCACCGGACCGCCGTCAGCACGCGGCCGGTCTCGGTGACGGTGCCACGATCGAGCAGGAGGAACCGGCCCGGGTTCTCCAGCTGAGCACAGCGGACGAGTCCCCCGATCGCGGAGCCCATCGGGTCCGTTCCGTCCCGCGCCCCATCAGTGACGATCACCAGCCGGGAATCGTCCAGCGGTGCCTGGGCGAGCCAGTCCCGTACGAGTTCCAGGACCTCCTCCACCACCGTCGCCTCGGCGAGGACGACGGGAGGCATCGACGCGCCGTCGGCCAGTGCCGCCAGAGCGTCGCCGGGGCGTGCCCCGTTCGGGCGCAGCCACGCCCAGTCCTCGGCCCGGGGGTCGCCGGAGGGCGGTACGGGCATCTCGGTCCACTCCACCGTGAAGAGTCCGTCCGCTTCGCCTCCCCCTGCGATGCGAAGCTGCTCGGCGGTCGCCGGCCGCAGGACGACGGAAGCCACCTCCAGCACGGGGGCGCCGGCCGGATCGGTGACGGTCAGCCGCACTCCCTCGTCGAGCCCCTCCCCCAGCGGGGACAACCGGACCCGTACCGAGGTCGCCGCGACGGCGTGCAGCGACACCCCGCTCCAGCTGAAGGGCAGCCACACCTCGCCGGCGCCGAACCTGCCGATCAGCGACAAGGCGTGCAGTGCCGCGTCCAGCAGCACCGGATGGAGGCCGAACCCGTCGCGGTCCTCCACGGCCTCCGGCAGTTCGACCTCGGCCAGCAGGTCGCGGCCGTGCCGCCACACCGCGTGCAGTCCCTGGAAGGCGGGACCGTATCCGTAACCGGCCGCCGCGGTACGTTCGTACAGGTCGGAGACGTCGATCGGCTCGGCGCCGGCCGGCGGCCATGGCCCGTCCGACGCCTCGGCCGGGCGTACCGGCTCTGGGGCGAGCACGCCGGCCGCGTGGCACACCCATGCGGCGTCCGGACGGGAGTACACCCGGACCTCGCGACGCCCGTCCTGCTCGGCCCCGCCGACGACGACCTGGACGCTGAGAGCACCGGAGTCCGGCACCGCCATCGGTGCCTGCAGCACGAGTTCGTCCACCACGCCGCAGCCCACCTCGTCCGCCGCTCGCAGCACCCACTCCAGCTGTCCCGCGCCCGGCATCAACACGGTGCCCAGCACCTCATGGTCCTCCAGCCAGGGCAGCGTCTGCCGCGACAGCCGGCCGGTGAGCACGCGGCCGTCCCCCTCGGGAGGTTCCATGACCGCGCCGAGCACCGGGTGCCCCGTCGGGGCCAGCCCCAGGTCGGTCACGTCCGGCCCACCAGTCGTGCCGGACAGCCAGAACCGCTCCCGCTGGAACGCGTACGTCGGCAGGCGAACGACCTGCGGAGCGGGGTCCCCGCCGAACCAGGGCGCCCAATCCACGCGGAGCCCGCTGACGTGCGCGTGACCGAGCGAGCAGGCGATCCGCGAAAGGTCGCCTTCGTCGCGACGCAGGGTCGGCACCGCGGTGGCGGCGACCTCGGCGTGTTCGAAGCACTCCTCCATCCCCACGCTCAGCACCGGGTGCGGAGCGACCTCGATGAACACCCGGTATCCGTCCCCGAGCAGGGCGCCCACGGCGTCGGCGAAACGGACGGGCCGTCGCAGGTTGGTGATCCAGTACGCGGTGTCGAAGGTCGCCGTATCCGCGCGGGCACCGGTGACGGTGGAGTAGAACGCCACCGGAGCGACGGCCGGCTCGATACCGGCCAGCGCCCGGTCCAGCTCGTCGGTGATCTGGTCGACCTGCGGGCCGTGGGAGGCGTAGTCCACGTCGATCATGCGGCCACGCCACGCCCGCTCCTGGGCGGCGGCCACCACTGCGGCCACCTGCTCGGGCGGGCCGGAGATCACCGTGGATGCCGGCCCGTTGACCGCGGCCACGCCCACCTCCTCCACACCGTCCACCTCGGCGAGCAGGTCGGTCGCCCGCTGCTCGCCCACGCCGAGGGAGGCCATGGCGCCGTGGCCGGACAGCTTCCGCAGCGCCCGGCTCCGTACGGCGACGATCCTGGCGGCGTCCTCGATCGACAGCGCTCCGGCGACGCAGGCGGCGGCGATCTCGCCCTGGCTGTGCCCGACCACCGCCGCCGGGGTGACGCCGTACTCGGCCCACACGGCGGCGAGGGCGACCATGACGGCCCACAGCACCGGCTGCACCACGTCCACCCGCGAGAGGCCGGCCCCGTCTCCCCGCAGCACCTCGGTCAACGACCAGTCCACGTAGGGAGACAGGGCCTGCTCGCACTCGGCGATCCGGGACGCGAACACCGGCGAGGTCTCGAGGAGGCGTGCGCCCATCCCGGCCCACTGCGACCCCTGCCCCGGGAACACCAGCACCGGCCCCGGACCGACCGCGCCGGCCGCCCCGGCCACCACGTGGGGGTGCGCCTCGTTCCGCGCCAGCGCCTCGAGTGCCGCCAGCGACTCCTCTCGGCTCTGCCCCACCACCACCGCGCGGTGCTCGAACACCGACCGCGTCGCGATCAGCGACCAGCCCACGTCGGCCACCGGCAGATCGGTGTCACCGATCCGTTCCGCCAGCGCGGCGGCCTGTGCGCGCAGCGCCGCGTCACCTCTCGCCGAGATCACCCACGGCACCGGACCGTTGAGGACGTCGTCCCGGAGGGCCGGCTCATCCGCCTCGGGAGGCTGTTCCAGGATCAGATGCGCGTTGGTGCCGGAGAAGCCGAATGAGGACACCCCCGCGCGGCGGGGACGATCCGTGCCCGGCCACTCGACCGCTTCGGTCACCAACTCCACCGCACCCGACGACCAATCCACATGCCGCGACGGCTCATCGACGTGCAACGACGCCGGCACCACACCACACCGCATCGCCAACACCATCTTGATCACACCCGCCACACCAGCAGCCGCCTGCGTATGCCCGATATTCGACTTCACCGACCCCACCAACAACGCACGATCCCGACCCCGCCCATACGCCGCCAGCAAAGCGCTCGCCTCAATCGGATCACCCAAAGTCGTACCGGTACCGTGCGCCTCCACCACATCCACATCACCAGGACCCAACCCCGCACTCGCCAACGCCGCACCGATCACCCGCTCCTGCGACGGACCATTCGGCGCCGTCAACCCATTACTCGCACCGTCCTGATTCACCGCCGAACCCCGCACCACCCCCAACACCCG
>NZ_JBFAJC010000094.1:0-20858 GCF_040655075.1 Actinoallomurus sp. NPDC050550
ACCCCGCCGCTCTCCCGTGCGGGGGCCGTTCCCCGGCCCCCGCGCGCCCCCCCCCCGCGCCGTGGTGGGCCCCCCCCCGCCCCCCCCCCACGGCTCGTGCGGTGTGACGTCAGTCGAGCTGGATGTAGTCCAGTTCCGCGTAGCCCGTACCGCCGGCGAAGTACGGAGCGCCCTTCGCCAGCCGGATGACGTTGTATCCGGCGTGCAGGTCGACCGTGGTGGCGACGGTGGAGCCGAACCGACCCCATCCGGCGGTCGGCGGATAACTGACGGTGTGCCAGGCGCCGCCGTCGTAGGCCAGCCCCTGCGTCGACGTCGCGCCGGTGCCGTTGGCGTATCCGATCGTCATCGTGTACGTGCGGGCGGTCGGCACGTTCACGACGAAGTCCACGTAACTGTCGGTGCGCGGGTCTCCCGTGTTGTCGATCCGGCCGACGTAGCCGCCGGCCGAGGCGGTGCCGGCGGTGAGCCGCTGCGCCCGGAAGACCGAGGCGTTCTCGGCCTCGTAACGGTGCTGGTAGGCGGGCACCCCGCTGGTGGGCTCGACGACCAGGTGGTAGGCGCTGCCCGCGTCCATGTTCGGCACCGGCACGGTGATGGCGCCATTGGTGACCGTGTACGTCGCCGTCGAGATGTCGGTGGGCGCGGACACGGCGGTGAACCGCCCGGAGGCCGGTGTGGACTCCAGATGCACCCGGACGGTCTGGCCGAGCGAGGACAGGCCCGAGACGCGCACGTCGTTCGTGCCCGACGCGTTACCGAAGGCCACATTGACGATCTTGCGGGTGGGATCGAAGGCGGCGAATCCGTCCAGGCCGGTCTGGTCGGCCGGGGTGGTGGTGACCATGGTGCCGGCCATGTCGCCATACCACTTGTACAGCCACCAGCTGCCGGTCGGCTGGTTGTTCGTCACGAGGCCGTTGACGGTGCCGTACTCGTACCAGAAGGCGCGGTCGGCCGACTCGACGCCGGCCCGCTCGAACTTCGCGATGTAGCTGGACACGCGGCCGGGCACATCGACCTCGTTCGTCCACGCGTATTCGTTGATGGAGATGCGCCGTGGGCTGATGCCGAGTGACGATTCCATGGCGCGGTAGGCCGCGACCTCCGACGCGATGTTCGCGGCGTTCCATTCGTGCCAGGAGACGACGTCGGGCAGCGCGCCCCGGTCCTTGGCATAACTGAGGAAGGACTGCATGTAGGAGGCCTTCCAGGACGACAGGCTCGGGCCGACGATCGGGGTCAGCGAGTCGAGGGAGCGCACCTCCTGGTATGTGCGCACCCAGCCGGCGTTGAAGTCTCCGGCACTCGCGGTGTTCCACGTCCCGTCGGGCTCGTTCCAGAGCTCCCACCCGGCGATGTTGCTCACGGAGGTGGCCGCCAGCCGCTTCTTGACCATGGTGTCCACCTTGGACAGCCAGTCCGACCAGCTCACCCACTTGTACGGGAAGTCGGGGTAGATGTCGGGCATCCGGACGAACTCGGCGGCACCGACCCGGTCGGCCTGCGGCGCGACGAGCAGCGAGTCGCAGCCCGGTGGCTGACCGTTGGGCTTCTGGCCGACGCCGGGAGCGGGCTGGGTGAGGGTGTTCATCGCGATGGGCAGCAGCGTCGAGTCGGCCGGCCGGTTGTTCTCGGCGAGAGCGTAGAGGCCGCCCGACGCGACATGCGTGACGGGCCGGTACGGTGCCGCGGCGTTCACCACCAAGGTCGTTCCCGCGGCGTGCGCGGGCGTGACCGGGCCGGCCACCGCCAGGGCGGCGGCCGCCAGCGCCGCCGTCACGGCGGCGCGGAGTGTTCGCTGGTACATCGGATCCTCGCTAACTTCGATCGCGGCGTGGCGGTTCCGGCCGTCGCGTCTGCCGCGGAGCCAGAACGTCCCCGCCGCCTGACGGGGGAGCGGACGTCGAGCGGACGTCCATCGGTGCGAGCGGTGGAGGAGGATGTAGGAAACTTCGGAAATCGATTGCCCCAGAGGCTAAAACGCGGACTATTAGGCGTCAAGGGCGCGTTTCCCCTCGATTTCGCGTCCTCCATCGGATCACCCGTCAGGTGCGAGGAAAGTCCGAGAGCGCGTCAAAAAGGAAAAATCAGCGAGGAAAGTTTCGGAAAATAGGAAAACCGGTGCTACCGGTGGGCGGGGAGCGGTCAGGCCGTGATGGGCGCGGCCAGATTCTGCTTGACGCCCCGGCTGAGATCGTCAGCGATGATCTCCGCGGTGTCCGCGGCGAGTCCGTCGAGCGCGACCTTGGCAATCACCGCCGGATCGGACTTGTCGGCCGTGATGGTGGAGGTCATGTCGGTCTCCATGTAGCCGACATGTAGCCCGGCGACCCGGATCCCCTTCGGCGCGAGCTCCTGGCGTACGGCGTTGGTCATCGCCCATTCGGCGGCCTTGGCCGCGGAGTACGCGCCGGACGCCGGAATGTGCACCCAGGAGAGCACGGACAGGATGTTCAGGATGGCGCCGCCGCCGTTGGCCTCGATGATCGGAGCGAACGTACGGATCACGCCCAGCGTGCCGAGGTAGTGCGTGTCCATCTCACGCCTGATGTCCTCGAGATCGCCGTCGATCAGGGACGACCTGGTGGAGATGCCGGCGTTGTTGATCAGGAGCGTCGTGTCCGTGGCCACCCTGGCCGCCTCCTGTACCGACGCCGGATCGGTGAGGTCCAGCCGCAGCGGTACGGCACCGGGCACGTCCACCGTCTCGGGCCGCCGGGCGGCGGCGTACACCTTGGCCCCACGGTCGAGGAGCTGGGCGACGAGATGCCGGCCGAACCCCCGGTTGCCACCGGTCACGACCGCCACCGAATTTTCGATCTTCATGACTTCCCTCTTTCGAATACGGCGGCTCAGGCCGCCATGCTCACCCGACTGCTTCAATATGACCGGTCGTCTTAAAGGATGTCAAGCGGCCCCACCTGGGTTGACAGGGTTGAGACGACCGGCCATATTTGCTGCGGAGGTGGGTCGTCATGGGCAGACGTGGCGTACGCGAGGAGATCGTCGAAGCGGCACTGGAGCAGTTCCACGTCCAGGGGTACAACGCGGCCGGCGTGAAAGTGATCACCGATGCGGCGGGCGTGCCGAAGGGGTCGTTCTACAACCACTTCGACAGCAAGGAGGCGCTCGCCGTCGTGGCCCTGGAGCGGTACGGCGCAGGGCGGCCCCTGCACGAGCTGACCGGCGGCGAGGGCGAGCCGCTGGCCCGGCTACGCGCGCATTTCGAGGCGCTCCGCGACGCCGTCGTGCGCTACGACTTCACGCGTGGGTGCCTCATCGGCAACTTCGGCACGGAGATCGCCGACCACAGCGACGTCATCCGCGAGGCCGTCCGTCAGAGCCTCGCCCAGTGGACGGACGCGATCGCCGCGGTGCTCACAGACGCCCGGGACGCCGGCGCCCTCCGTGCCGGACTGGATCCGCGGGCCACGGCCGGCTTCCTCGTCAACGCCTGGGAGGGCTCCCTCATCAGGGCTCGCGCCGACCGCTCCACCGACGCCCTCGAGTCCTTCTTCATCCTGATCTTCGACGCGCTTCTCGCGAAGGACGGCCCCGAGGCACGCTGAGGGCGGCGGTCGCGCCGACCTCGCCGGTCCCGCGCGGGGGTCAGCGTTCGACGAGGGTGAGGGCGAAGGTGTAGCGGCTGGCGCGGTAGACGTGGGTGCCGTACTCCACCGGGCGGCCCTTGTCGTCGTACGCGATGCGGGTCATGGTCAGCAGGGGTACGCCGCGGCGTTCGTCGAGCAGGCGCGCCTCGGGGGCGGTGGCCCCGCGCGCGCCGATCGTCTGGTTGGCGATGCGGAGGTTGACCCCGGCCGCGCGCAGCAACTCGTACAGCCCGCGGGCGGCCAGGTCCTCCGCCGTCAGCGTGACGAGGTCGACGGGGAGGTAGTTGGTGAGCAGGGCGAGCGGCTCGTCGCCGGTGAGCCGGAGCCGGCTCAGGCGCAGGACCTCCGTGCCGGGGGCGATGTCGAGCTTCCCGGCCACTTCGTCGTCGGCGGGCAGGGTGCCGAGCTCCAGCACGCGGGTCGAGGGGCTACGGCCGGAGGCGAGAAGGTCGTCGTAGAGGCTGGTCAGCTCGATCGAGCGCCGCACCTGTGCCTGCACGACCTGGGTGCCGACGCCGCGCTTGCGGACGAGCAGGCCCTTGTCGACGAGGTGCTGGATCGCCTGCCGGATCGTCGGCCGGGACAGCCCGTAGCGGTCGGCGAGCAGGATCTCGTTCTCCAGGCGGCTTCCGGGGGGAAGGCGACCGTCGCGGATGGCCGCCTCGAGCTGCTGCGCCACCTGGAAGTACAGGGGGACGGGGCTGCTGCGGTCGACCGAGACCGCCGGCCGGTGCACGGCCATTCTGTCCATGTGCGCCTCCGGAATCCCCTGGAAAGCCCGCTCACCGGCAGCGCCGCAAGCTGTGACATCACGATGTCCGGACAAGGTAGCCGTCACGCGGGCTCCGTCGCACATCGCCCCGCCCGGCGACCATCCTCTGGTAAAAGCTATTACCTCCTAATGTCAGGACAAACTCTTGACATGGGATGAATTCCTGCGGAGGCTGGATGCCACGACGGTGAACGAACGGCAACGTCGTCGTCACGCCGGGGTCACCCGGCGAGGTTCCCGAGGAACCGATGTTCCGGAGGTGCATCCGCTCGGTGAGTCCGCACGATCTGATCACCATGGGACGGGTCAGCGTGGACGTTTACCCGCTCCAGGTGGGCGTACACCTGGAGGACGTCGAGACGTTCGGCAAGTACCTCGGTGGCAGCCCGACGAACGTCGCGGTCGCGGCCGCGCGACACGGCCGCCGTACGGCGGTGATCACCCGGACCGGGGAGGACCCGTTCGGCCGGTACATCCACACCGCGCTGCGGGGGTACGGCGTCGACGACCGGTTCGTCACCGCCGTACCCGGGCTGCCGACGCCGTTGGCGTTCTGTGAGATCTTCCCGCCGGACGACTTCCCGCTGTACTTCTACCGCTACCCGAAGGCCCCCGACCTGGAGATCCACCCCGAGGAGCTGGACCTGGCGGCCATTCGTGCGGCGCGGGTGTTCTGGGCCACCGTCACCGGCCTGTGCGAGGAGCCGAGCCGTACGGCGACGCTCGCGGCGCTGGCCGCCCGGTCCCGGCAGCGGGACACCGTGCTCGACCTGGACTACCGGCCGATGTTCTGGTCGTCGCCGGAGGAGGCGAGCGGCTGGGTCGGCCAGGCTCTGGAGCACGTCACGGTCGCCGTCGGCAACGTCGAGGAGTGCGAGGTCGCCGTGGGGGAGCGCGAGCCGTACGCGGCGGCGGAGGCGCTGCTGGACCGCGGCGTCCGGCTGGCGATCGTCAAGCGCGGGCCCAAGGGCGTGCTGGCCGCGAGCCGCACGGGCTCCGGCGGAACGGACGTGGTCGAGGTGCCGCCGGTCGAGGTGGAGGTCGTGAACGGGCTGGGCGCCGGCGACGCGTTCGGCGGGGCGCTGTGTCACGGCCTGCTCGCCGGCTGGGACGTCGAGCGGACCGTACGGTTCGCGAACGCCGCGGGCGCGATCGTCGCCTCCCGCCTCGCCTGCTCCCCGGCGATGCCCACCACCCCCGAGGTCGACCAGCTCGTCGCCGGTGGCCCCATGCCGAGTGCTCCGGAAGGGGCGGCGGATGATCATTGAAGCGTTCGCCGATCGGGTCGCGGCGCTGGCCGAGGTCCGGGCCTCCCGGCCGGAGGCGGTCGCCGAGGCGGCCGCGCGGCGGGTACGGCGCGGGTCGCTTCTCGGCCCGAACGGCCGCCTCATGATCCTGGCCGCCGACCATCCGGCGCGCGGGTCCCTCGGCGCGGGTGACCGCCCGCTGGCCATGGCCGACCGGCGGGACCTCCTCGAACGGCTCTGCCTCGCCCTCGGCCGTCCCGGGGTCGACGGCGTGCTCGGCACCCCGGACGTTATCGAGGACCTGCTGCTGCTCGGCGCGCTCGACGAGAAGGTCGTGATCGGCTCGATGAACCGCGGCGGCCTGGCCGGGTCGGCGTTCGAGATCGACGACCGGTTCACCGCCTACGACGCACCGGCCATCGCCGGTCAGGGTCTCGACGGCGGCAAGATGCTGCTGCGCATCGACGACGCCGACCCCGCGACCGCCCGCACGCTGGAGTCCTGCGCCCGTGCGGTCTCGGAGCTGGCCGCCGGCCGGCTGATGGCCATGGTCGAGCCGTTCATCTCCCGCCGAGCCGACGGCCGCGTGCGCAACGTCCTCACCCCCGACGCCATGACGCGCGCCCTCGCGATCGCCTCCGGACTCGGGACGACCTCGGCGTACACCTGGCTGAAGGTCCCGGTCGTCGAGGACATGGAGCGCGTGATGGCCGCCTCGACGCTGCCGGCCCTGCTGCTCGGCGGCGAGGTGCCCGACGACCCCGACGCCGCGCTGGCCGGCTGGCAGCGCGCACTGCGGCTGCCGACCGTCAGGGGCCTGGTCGTCGGCCGCAGCCTTCTCTATCCTCCGGACGACGACGTCGCCCGCGCCGTCGACGCCGCCGTGGAGGTCCTGGGATGAAGCACTACCTGCCCGCGGGCAGTACCGGCGCCCGGCCGTACACCCTGGAGGTCACTCCGGAGACCGCCGGCTGGACGTACTCGGCGCTGCGGGTCCTCGAGCTCGACGGCTCGCACACGTTCGAGACCGGCCCGTACGAGACGCTGGTGCTGCCGCTGTCCGGGTCGTGCCGGGTCGCCTGCGACGGGGAGACCTTCGAGCTGCGGGGGCGCCGCGACGTCTTCTCCCGCGTCACCGACTTCGCCTACGTTCCGCGCGACGCGTCGGTCACGGTCACGGGCCATGGGCGGTTCGCGCTGCCCGCCGCCCGATGCGAGAACCGGCTCCGCGCCCGGTACGGCCCGGCCGAGGCCTGGGTGCGCGGCACCTGGGAAGGACAGGAGACCGACCCCCGGCTGCCCCTCAGCTCGACCACCGAGAGGGAGACATGAGGCTGACCGTAGGACAGGCGATCGTCCGGTTCCTCGCCGCGCAGTGGTCGGAGCGGGACGGCGTGGAGCAGCGGTTCTTCGCGGGCTGCTTCGGGATCTTCGGGCACGGCAACGTCGCCGGTGTCGGGCAGGCACTGCTGGAGGCACAGCGGACGGGCGGTCCCGAGCTGCCCTACTACATGGCCCGCAACGAGCAGGCCATGGTCCACGCCTCGGTCGGGTTCGCGCGGATGAAGGACCGGCTGCAGACCTTCGCGTGCACGTCCTCCATCGGCCCGGGCGCGACCAACATGGTGACCGGTGCCGCGCTGGCCACCATCAACCGGATCCCCGTCCTGCTGCTGCCCGGCGACATCTTCGCCACCCGCGCCGCCGACCCGGTGCTGCAGCAGCTGGAGGATCCCCGGTCCTCGGACGTGTCGGTCAACGACGCTTTCAAGCCGGTGTCCCGGTACTGGGATCGGATCAACCGGCCCGAGCAGCTCCCATCGGCGCTGCTCGCCGCGATGCGGGTGCTCACCGACCCCGCCGAGACCGGCGCGGTCACGCTCGCCCTGCCCCAGGACGTCCAGGCCGAGGCGTACGACTGGCCGGAGGAGCTGTTCGCCCGGCGGGTCTGGCACGTCCCGAGGCCGGTCCCCGAGCCCGCCGAGTTGGAGCGAGCGGTTGAGGCGCTGCGCGGCGCCGAGCGGCCGCTGATCGTCGCGGGCGGCGGCGTCACCTACTCCGACGCGGCGGACGACCTGCTGGCCTTCGCCGACGCCACCGGCATCCCGGTCGCCGAGACGCAGGCGGGCAAGGGCTCCGTGCCGTGGGACCACCCCTGCGCGGTGGGCGGCGTCGGGGCCACGGGCACGCCGGCCGCGAACGCCCTCGCCCGGGAGGCCGACGTCGTCCTGGGCGTCGGCACCCGCTACAGCGACTTCACCACCGCGTCCCGCACCGTCTTCGCCCACCCGGACGTACGATTCGTCAACCTCAACGTCGCGCGGTTCGACGCCGTGAAGCACTCCGCCGTCCCCCTGGTCGCCGACGCGCGGGCGGGGCTGCGCGCGCTCACCGAGGCGCTCGCCGGACACCGCGTCGACGCGGCGTACGCCGAGCGCGTGCGGCGGCTCGCCGAGGACTGGGCGCGGGTCGTCGACCGGGCCTACCACTGCGGGCACCGGCCGCTGCCCGCGCAGACCGAGATCCTCGGTGCCCTCAACGAGATCGCCGGCCCCCGCGACGTCGTCGTGAACGCCGCCGGCAGCATGCCCGGCGACCTGCAGATGCTCTGGCGGGCGCGCGACCCGCGCCAGTACCACATCGAGTACGGCTACTCCTGCATGGGCTATGAGATCGCCGGAGGCCTGGGGATCAAGATGGCGGACCCCGGCCGGGAGGTGTTCGTCCTCGTCGGCGACGGGTCGTACCTGATGATGGCCCAGGAGATCGTCACGGCGGTCTCCGAGGGGATCAAGCTCACGATCGTGCTCGTGCAGAACCACGGCTTCGCGTCGATCGGCGCGCTGTCGGAGTCGCTGGGATCCCAGCGGTTCGGCACGAGCTACCGGTATCGCGACCCGGAGACGGGCCTGCTCGACGGCGAGCTGCTCCCGGTGGACCTGGCGGCGAACGCCGCGAGCCTCGGCGCGGACGTGCTGCGCGCCACGACCGTCGAGGAGTTCCGTACCGCACTCGAACGCGCGAAGGAGGCGAAGGTCACCACCGTGGTCCATGTCGAGACCGATCCACTGGCACCGGCGCCCGACTCGGACGCCTGGTGGGACGTCCCGGTGGCGGAGGTCTCGGCCCTGGAGAGCACCCGGAAGGCGCGGGCCGACTACGAGGCGGCCAAGGCCGCGCAGCGTCACCATCTCGGAGGCAACGCCGCCCCGACAGAGTGAAGACGGAGAGACGCGATGTTCAGACCAGACAGGCGGGCGGGCATTCTCGTCGCGGGGCTCGTCCTCGCCTTGAGCGCGTGCAGCAGCCACGGCGGCAAGAAGGCCCAGGAGACCGCGGAGAACCCCGCCGCCGGTCACGCGAACACCCCTCGGATGAAGATCGCCCTCGTCACGCACCAGGCACCCGGTGACACGTTCTGGGACATCGTCCGCAAGGGCGCGCTGGCCGCCGCCGCCAAGGACAACGTGCAGCTCATCTACTCCAACGACCCGGACGGCGACAAGCAGTCCACCCTGGTGCAGAACGCCATCGACAGCAAGGCCGACGGCATCGCCGTCACCCTCGCGCACCCGGACGCGATGGCGGGCGTCGTCAAGAAGGCCGTCGCCGGCGGGATCCCGACCGTCGCGATCAACGCGGGCCTGGACCAGTGGCAGAAGATGGGGATCCTCCAGTACTTCGGCTCCGACGAGAGCATCGCCGGGGAGAGCGCGGGCAAGCGGCTGAGCGGCGAAGGGGCCAAGCACGTCCTGTGCGTCCTGCACGAGCAGGGTCAGGTGTCCCTGGAGGCGCGCTGCGGCGGCCTGACCAAGGGCTTCTCCGGCAAGACCGACAAGGTGTACGTCACGGGGACGAACATGCCGTCCGTACGGTCCACCATCGCCGCCAAGCTGAAGCAGGACAAGAGCATCGACCGGGTCGTTGCCCTCAGCGCCCCGATCGCGCTGACCACGCTCCAGTCGGTCAAGGACGCCGGGAGCTTGGCCAAGGTCGCCACGTTCGACATGAACCCGGCCATGGTCAAGTCCGTCCAGGACGGCCAGATCGAGTGGGCCGTCGACCAGCAGCCCTACCTCCAGGGCTATCTGGCGGTCGACTCGCTGTGGCTCTACAAGACGAACGGCAACGTCATCGGCGGCGGTAAGGCGACGCTGACCGGGCCGTACTTCGTCGACAAGACCAACGTCGCCGCGGTCGCCACGTTCGCCTCGCGTGGTACGCGGTAGCGACGGCGCCGGGGACCGGCCGTCGCCGGTCCCCGACTCCTCCGAGCCCTGGAGGTGCTCATGAGTCACGCAGTGCAGGTCGGCGAGGCCCCGCCGCCGTCCGTGCCGGACGAACGGCTCGCCCGGCGATCGCCGCTCGCCCGCCTGCTGGCGCGGCCCGAGACCGGTTCGCTGGCCGGCGCGGTCGTCATCTACGTCTTCTTCTTCGTCGTCGCCGAGCCGTTCCGCGGGCTCGACTCCCTGGCGACGATCCTGTACGCCAGTTCGACGCTCGGCATCCCGGCGGTCGGGGTCGCCCTGCTCATGATCG
This sequence comes from Actinoallomurus sp. NPDC050550, assembly GCF_040655075.1. NCBI lineage: Bacteria > Bacillati > Actinomycetota > Actinomycetes > Streptosporangiales > Thermomonosporaceae > Actinoallomurus > Actinoallomurus sp. NPDC050550. The sequence goes on from NZ_JBFAJC010000094.1 coordinate 10,173, forward strand.
GCGGTGAGTTCGACCTGTCGGCCGGCGTCGCCGTGACGACCTCGTCGCTGGTCGCCTCGATGCTGAGCTTCCAGCTGACGCTGAACGTCTGGGTCGGGATCGCCGTGGCGCTGCTGCTGGCGCTGGGCGTCGGCGCGCTCAACGGCTACCTCGTCATGAAGACCGGGATCCCCAGCTTCCTCGTGACGCTGGCGACGTTCCTGATGTTGCAGGGCCTGAACCTCGCCATCACGAAGCTGATCACCGGCAACGTCGCCAGCCCGGACATCTCCAATATGGACGGCTTCGGGTCAGCGCAGAAGATCTTCGCCGAGGAGTGGAACGTCGGCGGGCTGTCCCTGCGGATCAGCGTCCTGTGGTGGCTGCTGTTCGCCGCGATCGCCACGTGGGTGCTCCTGCGGACGCGCGTCGGCAACTGGATCTTCGCCGTCGGGGGAGCGCAGTCGAGCGCGCGGGCGGTCGGCGTCCCGGTCCGGGGAGTGAAGATCGGCCTGTTCATGACGGTCGGATTCCTGTGCTGGTTCACCGGCATGAACCTGCTGTTCTCCTTCAACACCGTGCAGTCCGGTGAGGGCGTCGGCAATGAGTTCCTGTACATCATCGCCGCCGTCATCGGCGGCTGCCTGCTGACCGGCGGGTACGGCTCCGCCGTCGGCGCCGCGACCGGCGCGTTCATCTTCGGGATGACGACCCAGGGCATCGTGTACGCGGGCTGGAACCCCGACTGGTTCAAGTTCTTCCTCGGCGCGATGCTGCTCGGCGCCACCCTCCTCAATCTCTGGGTCCGCCGGCGAACGGAGGCCTCGCGATGACCGACACCATGACCGAGACGCCCCTGGTGCGTCTCACGGACTGCGAGAAGCGCTACGGCAACATCATCGCCCTGACCGGCGTGTCGCTGGAGGTCCACGCCGGCGAGGTGACCTGCGTGCTCGGCGACAACGGCGCCGGCAAGTCCACCCTGATCAAGATCATCGCCGGGATGCACCAGAACGACGCCGGCACGTACGAGGTCGAGGGGGAGCGGGTGCGCTTCGCCTCCCCGCGCGAGGCGCTCGAACGCGGCATCGCGACGGTGTACCAGGACCTGGCGGTCGTGTCGCTGATGCCGGTCTGGCGCAACTTCTTCCTCGGCTCGGAGGTCCGCAAGGGCGCGGGCCCGCTCAGCCGGCTCGACATCGGCTTCATGCGGCGCACCACCAAGTCCGAGCTGGCCAACATGGGCATCGACCTGCGCGACGTCGACCAGCCGATCGGCACCCTGTCCGGTGGCGAACGCCAGTGCGTGGCGATCGCGCGGGCGGTCTACTTCGGCGCGAAGGTCCTGATCCTGGACGAACCCACCGCCGCACTCGGCGTGAAACAGGCCGGCGTCGTACTCCGCTACATCGTGCGCGCCAAGGAACGCGGACTCGGCGTCATCTTCATCACCCACAACCCGCACCACGCCTACCCGGTCGGCGACAGCTTCCTCATCCTGAACCGCGGCCGTCCGCTCGGCGACTACGCCAAGGACGAGATCACCCGGGAGCAGCTCACCGCGCTCATGGCCGGCGGCGAGGAGCTCGAGCAGCTCAGCCACGAACTCGAAGGCGCCGCCGCCACGGACGCCGAGCTCGGCAAGGTCGCGCAGGAGCTCGAGCACGAGATCGCCGAGCTGTCGGGCCGCCCGACGCCACCCGAGCGGGACACGCGCTAGGGGTATCCGGTGGATCTTGTTCGCAGCCGGACGAAGATTCACCGGACACCCCCTTAGACCCCGCTGGGAGCGTCGCCGTTTCCGTCCGCCCGGAAACGGCGATCTTCCCGCGACCAACGGAGGAGGAACAGTGGAGGCCGGTCCGAGGGAACGGGTGATCGGTGTCGGGGTGATCGGCGCCGGCTGGATGGGGCACGCGCACGCCCGCGCGTACGCCCGGCTGCCCCACCACTATCCCGAGCTGCCCGTACGGCCGCGCCTCGTGGCGGTGGCCGAGACCGTGCCCGCCCAGCTGGCGGACTTCGCGTCCCGGTACGTCCCCGACCGCCGCTACACCGACTGGCGGGACCTCCTCGCGGATCCCGAGGTCGAGGCGGTCAGCGTCACCGCCCCGAACGCCCTGCACAGCGAGATCGGCGTGGCGGTCGCCGAGGCGGGCCGCCATCTGTGGATCGAGAAGCCGGTCGGCCTCACGGCCGGGGACGCCCGCGCGGTGGCCGAGGCCGTGGCCAAGGCGGGGGTCCGGTCGGCCGTCGGGTTCAACTACCGCAACGTCCCCGCCGTCGACCGCGCCCGCCGCCTCATCGCCGAGGGCGCCATCGGCGCGCCCACCCACGCCCGCGTCCACCTGCTCACCGACTACGCCGCGCATCCCGCCGGCGCGCTGACCTGGCGGTTCCTGCGGGAACACGGCGGCTCGGGCGTGCTCGGCGACCTGGCCTCCCACGGCGTCGACCTCGTCCGCTTCCTCCTCGGCGACCTCGAGCGGCTGGTCGCCGACACCGCCGTCTTCGTGCCCGAGCGGCCGCTCGCCGCCCCCGGCGGCAGCCACTACGCGATCGCCGCCGCGGGCGGGCCCGTCGGCGCGGTGGAGAACGAGGACTACGTCTGCGCCCTGCTGCGGACCCGCGCCGGGGTCCGGGTGACCTTCGAGGCGGGCCGCGCCGAGGTGGGGGAGCAGAACACCTACGGCTTCGTCGTCCACGGCACCACGGGGCTGGTCGGCTGGGACTTCCGGCGCGCGGGGGAGCTGGTGGTCTCCGCCGGCGGGGACTATCAGAACGAGCCGGCGACCACGGTGTTCGCGGGTCCCGGCGACGGCGAGTACGCGCGGTTCCAGCCCGGAGCCGGGATCGCGATGAGCTACGACGACACCAAGGTGGTCGAGGCCGCCGGCTTCCTGCGCAGCGTGGCCGAGGGCGTCCCGCACGGTGCGACGATCGAGGACGCCGTTCGCAGCGCCGAGGCCCTGGAGGCGATGGAACGCTCGGCCGCCACCGCCGCGTGGATCGCGCTGTTATCGCCGGAGGCCGACCGGCGGGTGATGCCACCGATCGCACTCCCCCGGGAACGCCGACGTCCTGGAAGCCGGAACTGTCGGTGGGCGTGGCTAACATGCCCGTCATGATCTTGGTGACGGGAGCGAGCGGCACCGTGGGCTCGGCACTTCTGGAGACACTGTGCGCCGCCGGGCATCCGGTCCGGGCCGCGTACCACGCGCAGCGCGACGTCGACCGTGAGATCACCGCCGGTCGGGACGCCGTCCGGATCGACCTGGGCGAGCCCGCGACGCTCCCGCCGGCGCTGAACGACGTCGAGGCGGTGTTCCTGGTCGGCGCGATGGGCCGTGACCAGACCCGCCAGGAGCTCAACCTGATCGAGGCCGCGACCGTCGCGGGCGTTCCCCGGGTCGTCAAGCTGTCGGTCTGGCGGGCCGACGAGGAGCTGACGCCGATCGCTCGGCTCCACCGACCCTCGGAGCTGGCGCTCCAGGCCTCCGGCCTGGGCTACACGTTCCTGCGGCCGAACTTCTACATGCAGAATTTCACCCGGCAGTTCGCCGCTTCGATCCGGACGGCCGGCCGGTTCGCCCAGCCCCGCGCCGATGCCCCTATCAGCTTCGTCGACGTCCGCGATATCGCCCGGGTCGCCGCCCGCGTGCTCACCACCGACGGCCATGAGGGCCGCGCCTACGCCGTCACGGGCCCCGAGGCGCTGACCTATGACGCCGCCGCCGAGGTGCTCTCACGGGTCCTGGACAGGCAGGTCCGCTTCGTCGGGCTCTCCGATGCCGACGCTCGGGCCGCCATGCTCGAGCGCGGCCTGCCCGCGTACTACGCCGACGCACTGATCGAGGTGAGCCGCGCGTACCGGGACGGCGGCGCGGAGACCGTCACCGCGACGGTCCGCGATCTCACTGGCCGCCAGCCGACGACCTTCGAGCAATTCGTCCGCGACCATCGCGCCGCATTCACCTGAGCCGTGGACCCGTAGCGGAAGCACGGTGTGTGCGCGGCACTTCGCACCAGCCTGAAACGTCCAGGACCGGTCATATCCCCGTCAACGCTTGCGTCAGCGGGTCGAAGGTGCCGAAGAGCGGTAATGTTCCAAACGCGCTGCGTAATTACTGCTGATAGGCTGCAGCGGTTTCGACACCGGCGATGAAGACGGCGACGGCGGTGTGGCCGGACCGCTGAATGCCGAGTGGAAACAAGACCGGCGACAACTCCGCGGAAAGTCTTTACTCTCGCAAGTCAACCTAGCCGGGCCTGGCAATAGAGCCCGATTTCTGCGGAGCGTGTATGGACTTTCGCAAGAAGGCGTCGGCCGTCGCGGCGGCCGGTGCACTGGCCACCATCACCACCCTCGCCGCGGGCGGTCCGCCCGCAGTGGCTCAGGCCGCGCCGGGGTCGGCGGCATCCGACACCCCGATCACCCATGAGCAGAATCCACGGGTTCCCGAGGGGGCGGCGTGGACGCAGGCGTACTTCCCGTCCTCCGACGGCAGCGGCGTCGTGCTGCACGCCGACGTGCTGCGCCCGGCGAACCTGCCGGCCGGGGCGAAGACGCCGGTGATCCTCTCGGTGGGCCCCTACTTCGCGCACGCCGGGCAGACCGGTCCCGAGGGGTGGGACCGGGCCGGACCGTCGGCGCGCTTTCAGGACTTCATCAACGGCGCCGGCCTGATGGCACGCGGCTACACCTTCGTGATGGTCGACCTGCGCGGCTTCGGCGGGAGCACCGGGTGCCTTGACTGGGTCGGCCCGGGGGAGCAGGCCGACGTCCGGGCCGCCATCGAATGGTCGGCAAGCCAGGCCTGGTCGACCGGCAAGGTGGGCATGTACGGCAAGTCCTACGACGCCGTCACCGGGTTGGTGGGCAACGACCTCAAGCTGCGAAGCCTGAAGGCGGTCGTCGCGCAAGAGCCGGTCTGGAACATGTACAACTACCTGTTCAGCAACAGGGTGCCGCGTCCGAACGTGACCGGCACGCCGATGGCGTACAACTCGATCGCGACGATGCCGCCAATGGCCGACGACAGCGACCAGTACAAGGCGAACGCGGAGTACGAGAAGACCCATCCGAAGTGCCTGAGCGACAACATCACCAACAACAACGATCCCGACCCGCATTCGGCATACTGGAGCGCCCGCGACCTGGCCGCTCACGCGGTCGGCACCAGCACGCCGTTGTTCGTGACCCAGGGTTTCATCGAGCCCAACACCAAGCCCGAGGACATCGCGGAGTACCTGGGTGACCACCGGGGCCGGGAACGCGGTTGGCTCGGCCAGTGGGAGCACGTCCGGGGTAACGACACCGACGCGAGCGGCCGACTGTCGCAGGGCCGCGCCGGCTGGTTCAACGAGGTGATGCGGTTCTACGACCAGTACCTCCGCGGCATCAAGCCGCCGGTGACCGACCCGGCGTACGCCATCGAGGACAGCAGCGGCCACTGGCGCGCCCAGCCGACCTGGCCCGTGACCACGACGTCGTACCAGGCGCAACTCTCCTCCGGCCGGTACGTCGACGACGGCGGCGGTGCCTCGGCGGCTGCCGGCGCGGCGGACCGTGGCCGCTGGGACATGGAGCGGGCCCCGCGGCTCCAGGCGCTGTCTCCTGCCGAGAAGAACGCCGCCCGGCGGAGCGCCGCCGCCGACTCCAGCTACTGGACCTGGTCCACGCCCGCGTCCCAACCGCTCCGGCTCACCGCCACACCGCGGATCACGCTCAACGCGGGCGCGAGCGGGAACGTGATGGTGCGCCTGTGGGACGTCGCTCCGGACGGCACGGCGACGATGTTCGACGAGAACGTCGCACTGCTGCAACGCAGCGGACGGATCTCATTCGACCTGAAGGCGACCGACTGGACCTTCGAGCGAGGGCATCGGCTCGGGGTCCAGATCGGGACCATCAGCTCGACCGGCTGGCTGGACGTTCCCTCGGGTCACACGATCGCGGTCTCCGGCGCGCGGCTCGCCCTGGCCATGCAGAACCCGCGGTCGGACGTGCCGACCCAGGGTGACCGCTCGCCGTACCTGGACCAGTACCTCGCGGCGAACAAAACCACGCTCGGCAACGTCGGCAACGGCACCTTTCCGCTGAAGTTCGCGTGGGGCCGCTGATCACACGGCCACCGGCACACAGCGGCCGCCCGGCACGCGCCTCAGCGCGTGCCGGGCAGCCGGTGCGATAATTCAGCGCAAACCCCCCGACCCCATAGGTTCGGAGGGCTCAGAAGAGTGCATCGGGCGTTGACCGTTCAGAGATTTTAGCAATGTCGGGTCATCGGTGGCCCATTGGGTCCGATACGCGAGAGGAGCTACCTGAAAATCGAAGAAGTAGCGGCGGCAACAGCCTGACGCGGATCATTCGCAGACTTCACGAAATTCGTGAAACGCGAGTACTGTCGCTGTGTGGAGGACACTGAACTCGCCGGAGTGCAGAAGACCCTCAGCCCCGTGCTCAAGGCCAAAGCACTGGACAACCGGCTACCGGACCCGATCCTCGGCGACGAATACGCCGAGCAGGCGATGCGCCGCCTCGACCCCGACTACGACAAGCGCCGATTCGGCACCAGCCAGATGGGCCTCGCCGCCGTGGTGCGCGCCAAGGCCCACGACGACTGGGCCCGCTGCTTCCTCGCCGATCATCCCGACGCGGTGATGCTGCACCTGGGCTGCGGCCTGGACGCCCGGGTATACCGGATCGACCCGCCCGCCACCGTCGACTGGTACGACTTGGATTACCCCGCCGTCATCGAACTGCGGAAACAATTCCTGCCGCCGCGCGAGCACTACACCCTGATCGACTCCAGCGTCACCGACCTGACCTGGCTGGAACGCATCCCCCGCGGCCGGCCGGCGCTGATGATCGCCGAGGGACTGGTGCCTTACCTGACTGAGGCTGACGCCCGGCGGCTGCTGACCAGCGTCGTCGACGCCTTCCCCACCGGCCAAATACAGTTCGACACGGTGTCGGTCTGGGCGCAGCGCACCTCGAAATGGGACCCCCTCGCGCGCAAATACAACGCCCAGTTCCACTGCGGCTTCAACGACCCGGCCGCACTGGCCGATTGGCACCCACGGCTCGAATACGTCGACGAGGCGCCGATGAACGACTCACCGATGCTGATGGCCAAGGCGCCCGCGAACGTACGCCGCATGTATCGCCTCATGAACCTGTTCCCGGGCTTCAAACGGTCCACCCGCATCGTGCGGTTCCGGTTCTAACGCACCAACGGTAAATACCGGCTGTACACCAGGAGGATGAACGCAGGGATCTCGTTGCTTCTGGCCGCGATCTGACGCTGGGCGATCACAATCTGGTCGTCGTGGCGTACGGCGCCCAACAGGTGCACCACGGCGTCGCCGCTGCGGCCGTCGCGGAGGGTCTGGCCGTCCAGGGTCAGGCCGACCAGGGTCAGGCCGACCAGCGCCGGACGGGAGACGCGGGAGGTGGTGTGCGGCGGGCTGGAGTGGGATCGGCGGTGAGGTGCGCAAGGTGTACGCCGCCTGCCCGCGACGGTCGACGTCCCGACCTGCCGGACGAGCGTTCGGCTTCGGGCGGGCCAAGGCCTGCCGCCTCGCCCGCGAGGGTAACTCCCATGCAAGGTCACCAGGATCGGCCGCAACGGCCGCGTCTTGGCCGCCGGGCGTTCAATCCCACGGACGAACCATGGACAAATAATCGAGGGCCGGTCTCCGCTGAGCGGAAACCGGCCCTCGACCTTGCTCTTTATGTCGGGACGGCGGGATTTGAACCCACGACCCCTTGACCCCCAGGCGTTTTATGCGGACATTTCGCCAGCACTCCCAGGGTTGCTAGCTGTTCTGACAGTCCCTCACCGAGCGGGAGTGTTCGTCGTCGTTCGTCGCGGTTGTCACGCAGTTAGTCACCCGTGAGATGTCCAGCTTGGAAGTAGAGGCGCACCTCCGCGCTCTCACCTCCGCGTTCGCTGAGCTGCGGTGGCGTGAATCCTTCGCCGTCATTCCCCCGTGAGTCCCGCCCGGTGACCGATCGATCTGGCACGCATCTGGCACGATCCGGGGATGACGTGCATGGCTGCGCGATGCACGTAGTGCATGTATTGAGCTCGATGTGTCGTCGGGCGTGCGATCCAGGCCCAACTCCGGACAGTTTCTTAACGCGCGGTCAAGAGGGCCGCAGCTGTCTCCCATCGTTGGGGGCAACAAAGAAGGACTGAAGGGGATGTTTTATGTCCACTCAATTGGCGGACCGCCACTCGAAGCGGCGTCCGTACAACAGCGGGTTATCCGTAACGATCCGTACCTTCGGGTTCACGTACCCCGAGGGGATGCCGGAGGTGCCCTCCGCAGCTCTCGTGCTCGACCTCAGGACACTTCTGCGCAACCCGCCGGACGACAACCCGACACTCCTGGAGATGACCGGCCTGGACGAGCCCGTGCGACAGCATGTGGCTAACACCGACGGTGCGGAGGACATCATCTGCGACACCGTGGGAAAGATCAAGGCTCTCGCCTCGGGATGGGCAATGGGGTGGTTCGACGGGGACGACATCGTCATCCTGATCGGTTGCAAGTACGGTCACCACCGGTCCGTGGCAATCGGTGAAATCATCAAGGAGATACTCACCCATCTCGGCTACACCTGCGCCATCGACCACCGCGACTACATGAAGCCGATGCGGTAGCGCCAACTATCAGTCTCTGGACGGTCTTCGAACTGTCCAGAGACTGACCCATTTCATCCGTTGCAAAGCGACGATAGTCATGTCCTGATCGCGAGTTGCGGGTTCAGCAATCTTGAAAGAGACGCATCGAGCGGTCGGCTCTGCCAATACGTGGGGAGCGGGCGACGGGAACCGAACCCGTGTAGGCAGTTTGGAAGCAGAGGCCCACCTCCGAACTCTCACCTGGGCGTTCGCTGACCTGCACAGCATCGGGCTTCTCACCGCAAGTCCCCGTGAGTCCCAGCGGACGACCGACCCATCTGGCACGAAACTGGCACACGCCAACTGGGAGAAGCAACGGCTGGAACATAGAGGGCGCGCCCCCACTTGCCTAGCCACACCCTGTTAGCAGATGCCCGCTCGGTTGCAGGGTGGCTCCGACTCCGGGCCGGTCACCCGGAACCTGCGCATCACCGAGGTCCCGACGGGGCACTCCCAACACTTCGCGATTCGATCGTCGGTAAACGGCTCCGCTTGCGGAAGCGGCTGTAACCCTCACAGTCATCCCTAGGCCCTCACATCAGTCTGGGCACAACACAAACAGGGATAAGGGAGTTTCACGATGAGCGATAACGTGATCACCAACAAGCTCGACGACGGCAGCAGCGTCATCACTTGCGAGGACGCCGACACTGCCGACGGCAGCGTCCACGTCGACGGCGAGCTCACCACCTTCTTCGAGAAGGTCGCCGACGGCCAGGTCCGGGCCATCAGCATCCCCAACGGTGGCACCGCCACATTCGAGGAGGTCGGCAGCCGCGTCTGCGTCGCAGAGGACGGCACCGCCTTCGTCAAGAAGGTCGCCAATGGCGGCGTCGTTCGCGTCTTCGGCACCGCCATCGTGGAGGAGGTCGGCAAGGGCGGCCTCGTCTACGTCGACGGCTACGCCATCGTCAAGAAGGTCACCGATGGTGGCTTCGTCCGCTTCGTCAACGGCGGCAACGGCATCGTCGAGGAGGTCCGCGACGCCGGCCACGTCATCGACCGCGGCCGCGACGTCATCGTCCAGACCGTCACCGACGGCGGCGTCGTCGGCGTCTACAACACCGCCATCGTCGATGAGGTCGGCAAGGGCGGCCAAGTCTGGGCCGCCGAACGCGGCAACCCCTTGGTCAAGAAGGTCGCCGACGGCGGCTTCCTCGACATCTACATGACCGCCACCGCCACCGTGGTGGAGGTCGGCGACGGCGGCACTGTCCGAGGCACCATCATCCGGAGCTGACCAAGCGCCCACACGGGGCTATCACTGAAGACCTAGCCCCAAAGCCACGGGAGAGGTGACCTCCTCTCCCCCGCGAACAACTCGGCCTCCCCTCACCACACGGTGATGGGAGGCCGATCTGCGTCCTCAACCCCCTGGGCTCGTCCCCTGGATGTCCTGGGACGCGCCTAGTGCGGTGGCCACATACGTTCACCGGGTCTGGTGACACGCCGGTCGGCGTCCGTGATGGCGGGGCTTGTCGGCCTCAGTCTCGATAGCGACCAGGTCGCTATGGGAAGTGGGGTCATCGGGTGGCAGAGCCGGTTCGGGCGCGGCGGTTGACCGATCAGGAAGGTCAGAGGCTGACCCAGATCGTGCGGCGAGGCAACGAGGGGCTGGCCTGCCTGGACCCTAAGTGGGCGGGCGGCCGTCCCCGCCTGATCAGCACCGATGATGTCGAGTTCATCGTCGAGACGGCCACCACGCGCCCGGCCGTGCTGGGACGCCCGTTCACGCATTGGAGTATCCGCAAGCTCGCGGACTATCTGGCCACCGCCGACGCCACCAAGCCCGCGCCCGCCAAAGCCACTGCCAGCGACAAACCCTCGAACAAACGTGAAGATCACCATCTACAGCTGGAGTACTAGTACTACAGTGAGCTTTCTGGGTTTATGGTTCTGTTGTGACAGAGGTGGCGGTTAGCGACGTTGAGTCGTGGGTGTCGGGGTTGGACGCATTGTTCGCTCGGGTCGCGGCCAGGTTCGGGCGGGTGGAGCCGCGGCGGCAGGCGCGAGC
>NZ_JBFAJC010000095.1:0-19094 GCF_040655075.1 Actinoallomurus sp. NPDC050550
CTCATCCGTCAACGTCACCTCGGCCACCGGCCGACCCCTGCGAGCCAGCCAGCAACCCCACAATTCTTCAACGAATTTCAGACGCGAGACACTAGATGTTCGATTTCAACCGCGCCCATTGCGCTTTACAGGTCTGAGCTTTGCCGGAAGGTCAACGACTGACAGATCATGGTTGGTCACTGTCAGTGATATCGTGACCAATTGATCTTGCGAATGGACGGCCGGCGCGGGGGGCGAAGGTGCGGATCATCAGGTCGGTGAAGGTGGGTGCGCTTGCTGCGGTACTCGGAGCGGTCGCGGGCTGCGGCCACGCTACGCGGAGCGCCCCAGACCTCAAGAACGCGGCGCCGCTGGGCACGGCGAAGCTCTCCCCGGAGGTCAAGGGGCTGACCGTCCTGGTGGTGGGCGACTCCTGGGCGCGCAACCTCGGCGTCGGCATGGCGAACGTGGGCAAGGCCGGTGGGAACACCGTGGTGAACGCGGCCCAGGGCGGTTGCGGCATCATGCTGCCGACCAAGGACGCGGCAGGCGGCCGGGTGGTGCCGACCCGGCCGGCCTGCAGGAGCTGGCCTGAGCAGTGGCCCCGGCTGGTCGAGCGGTACCGGCCACAGGCGGTGGTGCTGTACACCGCGTACTGGGACCAGACGCCACAGGTAATCGACGGCGGCCGGCCGCGCGACCTCGGCGACCCGGTATTCCGGCAGCGGTACCAGGCCAACATGGACCGGGCCATCGGGCTGCTGGGCGCGCACGGTGCCGCAGTGTTCGTGGGCACCGCGATGATCGGTAAGAGCGACCAGAGTCGTACGGCTCACCTCATGAACCGCGAGGTGGAGGCGGCGGTCCGGCGCAACACCGGCCGCAACGTCCATCTGCTGGACGTACGGCATCAGCTGTGCGTGCACGACGACTGCCCCGCCCGTATCGCCGGCATCGACGTCTACGACGAGACCGCCCACCCGACCGCTCCGGCTCACGACCGGCTCGGCAACTGGATCCTCAACACCGTATGGGGGACCGTCGGCCGCGCGACCGGATGACCCATGTTCATCTCCGCGAGGAGGAGAGTGCCGGTGTTCGGTGTCACGAGCCGGGCGATGTTGCGCACGATGGCGGTCGGCTGCTGCGCGTTGGACCTGTTGGTGGCCGGCGCCGGCCGAGCGGCGACCCGACCACCGGATTCCGTACGGCCGTCCACCAGGCTCACGGCGAGCCCGCAGGTCCCCCCGCTGGGCGACGCGGCCGTACGACCCGAGGTCCGAGACCTGAGCGTTCTGGTGGTCGGGGACTCCTGGGGCACGATCCTCAGCATCGGGATGGAAAAGATGGCCAACCTCTCCGCGGACCGGCACAATCTCGTGATCAAAGCGGCCCGGGCCGGCTGCGGCATCATGCAGCCCACCAGGATCCTGATCCTGTTCAGGGGGCAGCTCATCACCAATCCGGGCTGCAACGACTGGCCGGAGTACTGGCGGGGCCTGGTGGCCAGGTTCCATCCGCAGGCGGTGCTGCTGGAATCCGGAATCTTCGACACCCACAACCCGCAGCAGCTACCCGGTCAGGACCACGCGACGACCATCACCGATCCAGTGTTCCGGGCACAGTTCGACACACAGATCGACCGGGCCATCCGCGTGCTGGGCGCCGGCGGGGCCCGGGTGTTCCTGACGACCCTCAGCGACCTTCCGAAGCCTTACTGGAACCTCGTCAACGGGAGCTGGTCGGTCGCGATGAACGCCGCGCTGCATGCCGCCGCCGAGCGCAATCCGGCCGTTCGGCTGCTCGACATGCACGGCCAGATGTGCACCGACGACAGGGACTGCCCAGCGGTGATCTCCGGCATTCCCGTCTACGACGAAACAACGCACCCTACCCCCGTCGCACGCGACCGGCTGGCCGCATGGATCCTCAACTCCATCTACGCCGATCTCCACGCCCATGCGTCCCGACAGTGACCCGCGTCAGCCGAACCCGGCACCGGGCCTTCCCCATTCGCGACCGGCTCACCCACCGGGTCCTCCACGCGGCGCGGGCGGTCCCCATATGACCACGGCACCGGTCGTCTCCGCCGGTCGGCGGGGACAGCTCCGGAGCGTGTCCCACATCCCAGCGGTGGACGGGCTGCGCGCGCTGGCCGTCCTCGCCGTGATCGCCTACCACTTCGGCCTGCCGCTGCACGGCGGGTTCCTCGGCGTCGACCTGTTCTTCGTGATCTCGGGCTATGTGATCACCCGTCTGCTGCTCGCGGAACGGGCCCGTACCGGAACGACCCGGCTCGCGGCGTTCTGGGCCCGCCGGGCCCGCCGCCTGTTCCCGGCGGTGCTGGCCGTGCTGATCGCCGTCCAGGCATGGATGCACCTGTGTGCCGGGGCGACGATGCGCAACACCGTCAACTCCCAGACACTCGCCGCGCTGGTATACGGCTCAAACTGGTATTCGATCTTCGCCGAGGTCGGATACTGGGGGATGCCCGTCGACCGGGCGCCGCTCAACCACCTGTGGTCGCTGGCGGTCGAGGAGCAGTACTACCTGGTCTGGCCGCTGGTCTTCGTCGTGCTGATGGGCATGGTCGGCTCGCGCCGGATACTGGCGTGTGCCGCCCTGCTCTGCGCGGTGTGCGCCTACACCGCGATGCACCTGCTGTTCGTACCCGGAGCGCCCGACCGCGCCTACCTGGGCACCGACTGCCGCGCCGGCGCGCTGGCGCTCGGCGCGCTGCTCGCCGTCCTCACCGTCTCGCCGGCGGTCGTCGACCGCAGCCTGCCCGCCCGCGCGACCACTCCGGTGGCCGTCCTCGCCGGGGCGTGCCTCGCCTGGCTCTGGTGCAACGCACACCTGGACGACCGCGGCCTGTACAGCTGGCAGCTGGCCCTCGCGGGGATCGCGGCGGCCGCGCTCATCGGCTCGCTCGTGCTCACCGCGGACGGTCTTCCTGCGAGAATCGTCGGCTCTCGGCCGCTGGTCGCCATCGGCAAGGTCAGCTATTCGCTCTACCTCTGGCACTGGCCGATCTGGGTCTTCGTCTCCGCCGCCGTCACCCGGTGGCCCGCCTCCGGCCGTCTCACCGTGGCCGCGATCGCCACGGCCGTCATCGCGACCGCCTCATACCACCTGGTGGAGAACCCGCTGCGGTACACCCGTATGCCGATGAGGTTCCTGGTCCCTGGAATCCTGGCCGTCGCGGCCATGGTCGCCTGCGCAGCGGTTCTCTTCCAGCCGTCCACTCCGGTCGAACAGCGCGACGACGTCCGTGTCAGCGGACCATAGATGGTTGACCGGATCATCCCTTCGCGGCTGCTGTCGCAGGCCGAGTACGACGTGCGGGTGCGCCGCGGCCGATCACGCCTCATGGCCGGCACCGAATATCCGATCAACTATCAGTGTCCAACACCTGAAATTCGTCGGCAAAATCGTGCTAGGGATCCGAGGATCTTCTCGGCCGTCTTGGTCCACACGAACGGCCGGAGATTGGTATTCCAGTCGGCGATCCAGTCCCGGATGTCGACCCCGAGAGCTTGCACGCTCTTGTGGACCCCGGCGGATCTTCTGGTAACTCAGGAAGCCGAACCAGCGTTCGACCTGACGTCGAGGGCCTGGTCAATATTTTCCCGTTGCGGAAACTCTTTGACCGGCCAGCCATCCAAATTGTGATCATTCTCTGGCTAGCATGATCTAGGTCATGTACATTTCGGGGGGACTTTCATCATGAATGTCACAAAGATACAAGGCATAGCCGTGGGACTCGCGCTCACGGCGACCGCCACGCTCACCTCGTCGACCGACGCGGCCGCCGAGACCGGCGGCCGGCTTCAGGCCGCGAGCATCTGCCAGTCCGTTGACGGCATCAACGCGTACGCGAACCAGTACGGCTTCACACCTCGCTACGTGGCTCAGATGTGCAACCAGAACGCGGGTACGCACTGGAACGTGATGGACTTCCGCGGCTAGCGAGGGCATTCCCGGACGATCTCGTGGCCGTTGGACCGGTCACAGGTCGTGGTTACCGTCGAAGGGCAAGCGTGAGCGGCCGCGCGGGCTGACGCCGGCCGCTCACGTTCATGGCGACCCACCGAGGCCACTCAGTCGAAGCAAGGGATCGATGTTACTCTGAGCAATGGATCATAGCGGAGCGTCACATCGACCTGTTTCCGATCGACCCAGGAGAGACGGGGTCTCCCATGAACACGATGACTGCGGACTCGCGCGATACGACGGTGCGCTCGCGTGCGCGCGACATTCTCCACCGGCCGATGACATGGGTCCTCGTCATCTGTGCGGGCTGGGCGGTCGCCCGTCTCGTCGGCGTCGACAGGGTGCCGCTTCTGGCCGGACTGCTCGTCCCGATCCTGACCTTCACGCCGTATGCCGCCGTCGTCTCGGTCGTCCTCGTCGTCCTCACTCTGGCGTTCCGTCACTGGAAGGCCTTCGGTGTCGCTCTGGCGGTGTCGGCGGCGTTCGCCGCCGCCGTGCTTCCCCGCGCCGTCGGTAATGCCGCGCCCGTGGCCGGAGGCCCGGTGCTGCGGATCCTCACGGCCAATCTCCGTCTCGGGCAGGCAGACCCCCACGCCCTCGTCGATCTCGTGCGCCGCACGCACGCGGATCTACTGAGCATGCAGGAGTTCACGCCCCGGGCCGGCGCCGCCTTCGACCGGGCGGGGCTGGGACACCTTCTGCCCTACAAGATCGCCACGCCGCTCGGGAGCGCGCTGGGATCGGCCCTGTACGCACGTTGGCCGCTCCACCCGCGCCCGATGTTCCAGGTGCACCTCGTCGGCCTCGCGATACCCCATGCCGAGCTGGACGTCCCCGGAGGACATCGCGTGGAGGTGATGGCCGTGCACCTCTCTCACCCGACGAACCCGACCGGACTCGGGCAGTGGAATCGCGCCTTCGTCATCCTCCCCACGGGACAGCATCAGGGCCCCGTGCGGATCCTGGCCGGTGATTTCAACGCCACGCTCGACCACACGTCCCTGCGGCGGCTGATCGGCGAAGGGTACGTCGACGCCGCGAACGAGACCGGAAACGGGTTGATCCCGACCTTCCGGCAGTGGTGGGTGCCGCCGATCACCCTCGATCACGTGCTCGCCGACGCGCGGTGCGGGGTGCGGCGAGTGACGGTGTACGACCTGCCCGGCAGCGACCACCGCGCCGTGTTCGCGGAACTCCGGCTGCCGTGATCGCCGAGGACGCCACATGAGGCCCGAGCGATTTCACCTGCTGTTCGTCTGCACGGCCAACATCTGCCGATCTCCCATGGCCGCGGAGCTCGCTCGGCTCAGGCTCGGGACGGCAGCGCGATCCGGGGACATCCTCGTGAGCAGCGCCGGGACCCATGGGCACGACGGAGCCGACATCGATCCGGACGCCGCCGCCGTACTCCGCTCCCTGGGCGGCGAGACGGCCGGCTTTGCCGCGCGAACCGTCACCGTACCGTTGCTGTCCACGGCCGATCTCGTCCTCACCGCGGAGCGCCGGCACCGCGCGGCCGTAGCGGCCCTCCACCCCTCAGCGCACGCCACGATGTTCACGATCCTGGAGTTCGCCCGGCTCGTCCGCCGGATCAGCCAGGATCGGCTCGCCGGCGAGGACATCACGGCCCGCGCGCAGTCGCTCGTCCGGGAGGCGGCTCGCATGCGTGGCATGTCTCCGCCCGGTCCGCCGGACGAGGACATCGCCGATCCGTATCAGGGCCCGGCCGAGGAATACCGCGCCTGCGCGACGGCGATCCAAGGGGCACTCGACCTGCCACTACGGCGCATCCTGTCCGGACCGCCATGACCGTGGCGGAATGCCGGCCGCGATCCCCGCCACCCGGCATTCCTCCGGGGGTTCGTGGTTCCCATTTCCTTTTCTTTAGCAACGCCAGATTGTGCGCACGGTGAGTTGCGGCTACGTACTCTCCGTGATCGATTCGTGGTGTGGGGGCGCATGGTGACTGACAATCGGATCAGAGTGATGCGGGTCATCACCCGGATGAACGTCGGTGGTCCGGCGCTTCAGGCGGTGGAGCTCATGCGGGGTCTTGACACCGGGCTCTTCGATCAGCGTCTCTACACGGGGGCGGTCGAACCGGGCGAGGCCGACTACCTGGACCTTCGCGCCCCCGACGTCACTCCGTACCGGAGTCCCGCGCTCGGGCGTTCGATCCGGCCGGGAGACGACGCCCGCGCCATCGCCGCGCTCGTCACCGAGATGCGCCGGTTCCGGCCGCACATCGTCCACACCCATACCGCCAAGGCCGGTCTGCTGGGCCGGGCCGCCGCCGTGCTGACCCGCGTGCCCGCGCGCGTGCACACGCACCACGGGCACCTGCTGCACGGCTACTTCTCCCCCGCCAAGACACGACTGGTGGTGGCCGCCGAGCGGGCCTCGGCCGCGATGACGGACCGGCTCGTCGCCGTCGGCGCTCGGGTCCGCGACGAGTTGCTCGCCGCCGGGGTCGGCCGCCCGGAGCAGTATGTCGTGGTGCCGCCGGGCGCCGCACTCGGCCCGCTTCCCAGCCGCGCCGCGGCCCGGATGGCGCTGGGAATCCGCGGCGACGGCCCGGTCGTCGCGTACGTGGGCCGGCTGACACGGATCAAGCGGCCGGACCGGCTGGTGGGCGTGGCCCGCCAGGTGCGCCGCCTACAGCCCGAGGCCCGGTTCATCGTCTGCGGGGGCGGTGATGCCATGCCGGAGGTCGAGGCCGCCGCCAAGACCTCCCGGGGCAGGTTCACGCTGCTGGGCTGGCGTGCCGATGTCGAGACGGTCTACGCCGCCGCCGACCTGGTGATCCTCACGTCCGACAACGAGGGCATGCCGGTCTCGCTCATCGAGGCCGGGCTGGCGGGGCTGCCCTGCGTCGCGACCCACGTGGGAAGTGTCGCCGAAGTGGTACGGCACGAGGAGACCGGGCTGCTCGCGCGCTGCGACACACACGAGCTCACCTGTCACATCGTGCGGCTGCTCCGGGACGAACCACTGCGCCGCAAGATGGGAGACGAGGCGCGCGCGTGGACGACGCGACGATTCGGCCCGCAAAGGCTGGTGTCCGACATCGGGGAGATCTACGCGTCGATCGCCGAGGCGCGGGGCTGGTGGCCCGCCCGCGCGGAAGAGGTGGTCCGGTGAGGGTCGTGGTCACCGGCGGTGCCGGCTTCATCGGCGGCAATCTGTGCCGGGAGCTCACGGCGCGGCCGGGCGTCGACAAGGTCATCGCCCTCGACGACCTCAGCACCGGCCGTATCGAGAACCTCGACGGCTCCGGGGCGGAGCTCATCAAGGGCAGCATCCTGGACCAAGGGCTGCTGGCCGAGGTCGTGGCAGACGCGGACGCGGTCGTGCATCTCGCCGCCCGCCCGTCGATCCCGCGTTCGCTGGCGGCGCCGGTGGCCAGCCACCACGCCAACGCCACCGGCACGCTGCTCCTCCTTGAGGCGTGCCGCCCCAACTCGGTGCACGTGGTCGCCGCCTCCTCGTCGTCGGTCTACGGGGCGACGCCGGATCTGCCGAAGCACGAGGATCTGCCCACGCGTCCGCTCAACCCCTACGGCGCGAGCAAGCTCGCCGCCGAGGCATACGTCCTGGCGTACGGTGCCAGCTTCGGGCTGCCCGTCCTGCCGCTGCGTTTCTTCAACGTCTACGGCCCTCTGCAGTCGGCCGGGCATGCCTACTCGGCCGTGATACCGAGGTTCATCGACGCCGCATTACGGGGCGAACCGCTGGTCGTCCACGGGGACGGCCTGCAGACGCGTGACTTCACGTACGTCGGCACGGTCGTGGCGATGCTCGCCGACGCGGTACTTCACCGGGTGACGAGCGCACGGCCGGTGAACCTCGCGTTCGGTACCCGGGTGTCGATCCTCGAACTCACGGAGCGGCTGTCCGCCCTGCTGGGCCGGCCGGTGGAACTGGTGCACGTCCCGCCACGCACCGGAGACGTACGCGACTCACAGGCCGCCGACGCGCGGTTGCGCCGTCTCTTTCCCCGCGTCGGAGCGGTCCCGCTGGATACCGGGCTCGAGCGGACGGTCGCGTGGTTCCGCGACCGGACGGCCTCCCCCCGGGACCCCGCGATGCCCTGACCGCCGGCGTCGTACCCGCGCAGCGCGGTGGCCGGGCGCTGTGCCTGCCGTGGTGGCACAGCGGCCCCGTGGTGCGGAGAGCGTTCGGCGGTCAGACCGAGGTGGTCTCGGGGCCGGATGTCGGCTCGAGTCGGCGGCGTGGCGGCACGGGCACCCGGTCGAGGTCGCGCGCGAGCACGATGTCGCCGCCGAACGCGGCCGCCGCCTCGTCGGCGAACCGCAGCTGATCCTCGGCGGGGTACCGCTCGGAGAAGTGAGTGAGGACCAGGCGCCGCACCCCGCACTCCGCGGCGATCTCGCCTGCCTGCGCGGCGGTGAGATGCCCATATTCGGCCGCCAGCCGGGCATCCGCCCCCAGGAAGGTGGATTCGATGATCAGAAGGTCGACGCCGTCAGCGAGCCGCATGATGGCGTCGCAGAGCCGGGTGTCCATGACGAAGGCGGCCTTCTGCCCGGGGCGGGGCACACTGCATTCGGTCCGCGTGACCGTACGGCCGCCCGGAGCGGTCACGCGTCCAACGCGTTGCAGCTCCCCGACCAGTGGGCCGCCGAGCCCGTACTCGGTGAGCTTCTCGGGCAGCATGGTGAAGCCGTCCGGCTCCACGAGGCGGTAACCGTAGGATTCGACAGGGTGCGAGAGCCGGCGCGCGGTCAGGGTGAACGGCGCGTCCGCGGTGTCGATCCACGCCTCGTCACCTTCGATCGGCTGTTCGGCGACGACGTCGGTGTCGGCGAACACCGCCGCGTGGCGAAGCCGCCGCCAATAGACGCTGCCGCTCGCCGGGAACACCGCGCGTACGGGATGTTCGACCCCGTCGCGGGCGATCCGCTGGATCACGCCGGGCACGCCGAGACAGTGGTCGCCGTGGAAGTGCGTCAGGCAGATCCACCGGATGTCGTGCGCGCTCACGCCCGCGTTCAGCATCTGCCGCTGCGTGCCCTCGCCGGGATCGAACATGATGCCGTGACCGTCCCAGCGCAGCAGGTAGCCGTTGTGGTTGCGGGCCCGGGTGGGCACGGCGCTGGCGGTGCCGAGAACGACGAGATCACGCGTTGACATGGTCCCATCATGCTCCCGGCCGAGATCGCCGCGGCCCGGATGACGGCCGGAGCGGCCACCCGGATCCGCCGGTCGGGTGGGGGCGTGTCGATCAGCGACCTCACAGATCATCACGATTAGCATGCAGCTGCTGACCGTAGGTAATGCTCCAGTGAGGCGCGATGAACCAGCCACGGGACGATCGAGCGGTCGAATGGGACCTCGCCGTGATCGGGCTCGGCTACGTCGGAATGCCGATCGTCCGTGAGGTGTCGCGAAGCGGGATGCGCGTCGTGGGTGTCGACGTCGACGAGCGCCTCGTCGGCCGCCTGAACGCGGGCGTCTCCCATGTCGACGACCTCTCCGATGGGGAGGTCGCGGGGCTGGTCGCCCAGGGGTTCCGCGCGACGACCGATCACGAGGTGCTGGCCGGGGCCGGCACCGTGCTCATCTGCGTTCCCACGCCCCTCGACCGCGACCGGCGGCCCGATCTGAGCGCCGTGGTCGGAGCCGCGGAGATGGTCGCCGGACGGCTGTCGCCGGGCACGCTCGTCGTCCTGGAATCGACGACCTGGCCGGGCACGACGGAGGAGGTCGTGCAGCCGCTGCTGGAGAAGAGCGGGCTCATCGCGGGCACCGACTTCCACCTGGCCTACTCGCCGGAGCGCATCGACCCGGGCAATCCCGTCTTCGGTCTGCGCAACACACCGAAGATCGTCGGCGGGCTCACGCCCGCCTGCCTAGACCGGGCGGTGTCCTTCTACGGCAAGTTCGTGGAGCAGATCGTGCCGGTCCGCGGCACCCGCGAGGCCGAGATGGCCAAGCTGCTGGAGAACACCTATCGTCAGGTCAACATCGGCCTGGTCAACGAGATCGCGATGTTCTGCGACGAGCTCGGGATCGACGTCTGGGAGACCATCGCGGCGGCGGCCACCAAGCCGTTCGGCTACGAGGCGTTCCGGCCCGGTCCCGGTGTCGGGGGGCACTGTATCCCGATCGACCCGAGCTACCTGTCGCATCGCGTGCGGCGGCTCGGCTACCAGTTCCAGTTCGCCGAGCTCGCCCAGCAGATCAACGACCGGATGCCCACTTACGTCGCCGAGCGCGCCGCGCGGCTGCTGCACCGGCATGGGCACTGCGTCAGCGAAGCGGGCATCGCGCTGCTCGGCGTGACCTACAAGCCGGACATCGCCGACGACCGCGAGTCGCCGGCCCGCCCGCTGGCCCGCCGGCTGCACGCCTCCGGAGCGAGGATCCGTTACGTCGACCCGCTCGTGGACGAGTGGTCGGTCGACGGGGTGGAGGTGACGCGCTGCGCGGACTTGGACACCGCGCTGGAGGGCACCGACCTCGCCATCCTCCTGCAGCCGCACCGGGCCTTCGACCTGGACCTGATCACGGCCAAGGCCCGCCTGCTGTTGGACACCCGCGGTGTGCTGCCGATCTCGGACAACGTCGAACGCCTCTGACCACCGCGTGGCCCTAGTTGTGCCGCGTCCAAGATCGTTGTTCGTGTAATTGATCTTTAGCCGGGTGCGGGCCAGGCTGCTTTCGAGTGCGATCTCGGAGGCGGTTGATGGGACGTCCCCGGAAGTGTTCGTCCGGCCGGTCGCGATGAGCGAAGCTCCCGGTCGCGGGCGACCTGGAGCATGTCGCCGCAGATATCGATCAGCGTTACATAGGCGCGGGCGGCGGCGTCCAGATAATGGCGATTATCTGCGCCACTAACACCGGGACAGCGAGAACTTCGACCAGAAGTATTAGGCATGCCACCGAAATAAGGAGAGCTGCCAGCGGGCGACACAAAACCGGATCAATCCCGTCGGCCACGATTCGGTCGCCTGGAAGAACGACCGTGCGGTAGACCGGATATTCAAACCTGGCTTGCGAACAAACCGGTCACCTTACCTCTTTGCGTCGCCAGTGCCAGAAATCCGCCATTTAAGCTTTGGAAGTAAAGGAAGAGGTCAGCACGCGGAATTAATTGATCAATTCCCATCCGGCGACAGTAGATCCCGGCCAGAACCGGAAATGCTGCACTGAGATCGAGCCGGCTCTAACCAGCTCCGTGAGGTGCTCATGTTCGTTTCCGTCGTCGTCCCATGCTACCGGTCGGCACAGACGCTGCCAGAGCTCGTCGCCCGGCTCGCCGCCGTCCTTCCAGGCGCGGCCATCGAACACGAAATCGTTCTGGTCGTCGACGGCAGCCCAGACGACACATGGGACGTCGCCGCCGATCTGGCGCGCAGCCACCGGGAGGTTCGAGCGATTCAGCTGGCACGCAACTACGGCCAGCACAACGCCCTGATCGCCGGCGTGCGCGCCGCCCGTCACGACATCATCGTGACGATGGACGACGATCTTCAGCACCTGCCGGAGGAAGTACCGCGCCTGCTCGCCGCGCTCACGGATGACATCGATCTCGTTTACGCATGCCCACGGGAGGAGGAGCACGGGCTGGCCCGCAGTCTCGCGTCCCAGCTGGTGAAAATGACGCTGTCCGGCCCGCTCGGGGTCCCGGACGCCAGGTCCATCAGCGCCTTCCGGGCGTTCCGCATGTTCCTTCGCGACGGCTTCGACGGCCTGACCGGCCCGCATGCGTCGATCGATGTGGCCCTGTCCTGGGGCACCACCCGTATCGGATGCGTCGACGTGCGTATGGACCACCGCATGTCCGGACGGTCCGGCTACACCCTGTCAAGCCTGATGCGTCATGCGGTCAACCTGCTCGTCGGTTACAGTACGGCACCACTGCGATTCGTCAGCGGCCTCGGCCTGGTAGTCGGGGCGTTCGGGCTGCTCCTGGTCGGCATCGTGTTGTGGAGCTACCTCACCGGCGCGATCACTGTCGCGGGATTCACCAGCGTGGCCTCGATGATCGCACTCTTCTCGAGCGCCCAGATACTCGGAATCGGGGTGCTCGGCGAGTATCTGGGCCGTGTACACGCGTGTGGCATGGGCCGCCCCACATACGTCATCCGCAGCGAGATCGACCGGGCGGCCGCTGAGGAGACGGTAGACCTGCGATCCGACGTCCTCTCCTAGCTAGCGCCCGCCATCGCGCCATCACGGCCCGTAGTACGAGACGCGTGCTCTCCACGACGCGGTCCAGCTCGCGACAACAGATCGAAGGGCACATGCACGAGGCAAAGCCTGGGCGATTTGCGGCCAAGGAGCGAGAGCGTGGCGGGGCGTTCCACTACCAACCTCTGCACGCCGCACCTGCGGGCGTCCTTACGGCTGCCGCTCTTCGCCTATCTTTCAATGCTGGGGCTGGACAAGGCCGACAAGCTTGCTGCTGGATGTCGTGGATCGGGAACGCCCGGGCCGGCCGGACGCCGCGGACGAAGGTGATGGCATCGCCGATCTTCACCCAGGGGCCGGATGCCGGGACCAGCAGGGTGTCGACCTCGTCGGTGGGGACGAAGAGGGAGTCTCCCGGGTGGTAGGGGCCGTCCACGATGAACCCGAGGTTCGGGCAGCCGGGGTCCCTTCGGCAAGGTGAACGGCAAATGGATGACGGTGCTCCGCACGAGGCTCGAACCAGCGGAAGGCCCGCGGGCGGAGTGTGCTGACGGACCGATCTGGATCACTGAAGCGATATCGGCGGCGCCCCCCGATCGCTAGATAGAACGATGATCCCGCCGTGTCGGCGGCATCCGGCGCTCCACACCGGGGGGCGCCCGCCGTGGCCACCTCAACTCTCAACCGACCGGCCGCCGACGATTGCTCCCATCGACGAGTTCATGTACTACGCTCTTCTTGGCCTGGGGTTGCTGGTCGCCAATAATGCGGTGCCCTATCTTTTATTGATCGTGATCGGCCATTTCGGCACCACGATGATCGTCTATCCGCTGTACCGCCTGATCGTCTTCAAAGTCTCCGGTGAGGGCTGGTTGTCCGGCTACCTGCGCTTCTACGCGGTCGGGTTGAGCTTTCTCGGCGCGTCCGTCATCGGCCTGCCTCTTCTAGTGGAGTTCGCCGGACTTCCCCTGATGATGGCGCAGGCGCTGATAATCCTGCTGAGCCCACCGTTGAGTTACGCGATAAATCGGACCTGGACGTTCCGGAAACGCGGCAACGTCGGACCATGGCGACATATGTGACGCCGTTCGGCAAAGGCGGTGGGCGCTGTCGGCGCCTTCTTCCCGCGGATGAGTGCGACCGGCCATGACAGTGCGGAACGGTTCCGAAACGGGCGTCGCGGTCTCAGCGCAGGCCGATGCCGGCGGTGTGCCCGCAGCCCGGCCAGGTCGCGTGTACCTGCTCATCGGCCAGCTCGGCCTCGGCGGTACGGAGAAGCAGCTCGTCCTGCTCGCCGACGGCCTGTGCGGCCGGGGCGTCGACACGAGCGTGCTCGTGATGTTCGAGGGAGGTCCACGTGATGAGGCCCTCAGCGCCTGAGGCGTGCTTCCTCGGCCATACGCATCATCGCGACCTGGAGTACGAGACGACGGTCTCGACGACGCAGTCCAACTCCGCCTCGTTCATCGCGGCGAAGAGCGGTAGCCGGACGAGCGGGTCCGCGACGTCCCCGGTGACGTCGCATCCGCCCGGCGCCACGCGTCCGTACCGGAGTCCCGCGGGCGTTCCGTGCAACGGCTGGTAGCGGAAGGTGGCCTGAGAGGAGAGCACTCATCTCCAGGGCCTCGCTACATAGGTGCGATTGAACGGCATAGCCGAGCTTTCGGACAGAGTCATTCGTCCTCTTCTTTCCCCGTTCCCAGCAATCCGCGACGGAGAAGGTGGACGGTGAAAACACTGAGCACAGGCTCGAAGCCGTAGTCGGCCCAGCGACGCTGCACTCGGACATTGCTGCTTTGGGTCGTGCAGACCACGCCTCCGAGCCCGCGCGCCTCCGCCCGGCCCTCCATTCCGCCGAGCAGGTGGGCGTAGAGTCCGGCCCCCTGGGCGCCGGAGACCATGCCGCCGAGCGCGAACTCGGCGACGCCGCTCGCATCCCCATAGGTAAGGAAACCGAGCATCGTGGGCCCATCTTCGTTGTAACCGGTGTTCCGGAGAGCGACGACACCGC
Organism: Actinoallomurus sp. NPDC050550; assembly: GCF_040655075.1. NCBI lineage: Bacteria > Bacillati > Actinomycetota > Actinomycetes > Streptosporangiales > Thermomonosporaceae > Actinoallomurus > Actinoallomurus sp. NPDC050550. The sequence continues at coordinate 14,141 of NZ_JBFAJC010000095.1, forward strand.
TCCTGATCTCCCTGCGAGCCCATTCCTGGTAACCCGCGAGCGCCAGTTCGGAATCGAAGAGTGGATTGGCGAGATAGTGGTTGCTGTAACCACGGAAGGCGTCGGCGACCATGGCATCCATAGCCGCGGCGGTCACGCTATCGACGATCTCAAGGCCGCGCGGCGGCGGAGGGCGCCGTCCCTTGCCCGTGACGAGTCTCCACCCGACGAGATTGTCGGCGATGATGGCGGTCCGATCGAGTTCGGTCAGGGCCGCGAACCACCTCATTCGGTCGGCCGGATAACGCAGGATCACGACATCCGCCGTTGAGGCATGGAGCGTGTCCAGCACGTCGTCAAGCGTGGCCGCCGATGCCGCGGAGACGGAGACACGGTCGACCTTGATGCCGAACCGGGACGATTCGCACGGAGACGGCGCAGCTACCACGCCTGGCGCCAATGCAACGTCGTGCCAACTCATGGATGCCTCCGAATTCGCGCGATCGACAAAAGATCCCTCAATTAAGACAAAGGACAGAGTTCGCCGGCAAATCCCTCTGATATTCAATTCTATGTATCCACGCCGAGCGATCGATGCGCGCTCGCGTCAATTAATGTATTGTGCCTGACAAAGCTTTTGAGCCGGCCGACACCCTATGAGGGGCGACACAGGCACCTAGGCAACAAGCGGGCACCAACCCGCAGCGGGAAACCATCGCTCGTACCATCGCGCGACGGCGGGCGGAAGTGTTCATAAAATCGCCGATGCGGCCCATCGGCCGGCAATGGTGATGTTCGAGGGCGGTCCGCATGAGGACGCCCTCCGCGCCGCGGGCGTGCCGGTCGTTCACCTCGGTTTTCGGCCCGCTCGGCAGGCCGGCTGATGCCCGCGGCCAACGCGGCGGCGTTCGTGCGGCTTCGTCGGCCGGTTCCGCCACACCCGGCCCGACGTGCTGCACACGTTCCGGTACCACGGTTACGTGACGGCCGCTCCCGCCGCGCGGCCGGCGCGGGTTCCCGTGCTCGTGCTCGTCGCGCCAAAGGTGAGGGCGATGACGATGGCCGAACTCGTCGCCTCGCTCATCACGGATCGCCCGGAACCCAAGACCTTGATCCCGGACTAACTAAACGTTAGCTCGATGCTACGAACAGCACGTCGACCCAGTAGTTGGTGGTCTGGTAGGTCCCTGTGGGGAATGTGTTCGTGGCGCCGTAGGCGTACACGCCGTTCCCACCGGAATCAGCGCTCGCCGGCGCGGTCAAAGGAGCGTTGGTGTACGCACTGGTGAAATACGGCCGCGTCACAGAATAATAACCCGAAGACGTGAAATAAGACGCGATATACGTAGTATTCGCCGTCACCGGCACCGGGGTGGAGAAGTTCACCTGTTGCCAGCCGCTTGCTGTTTCGTTGGTGAAGGTCGCATTCGCCAGCAACGTCCCGCTCGAACTCCACAAACTTCCCACGTGAGTCCCCGTGTTCAACGAGCCCTTGTAGAACCGGATACCACTGATGAAACCGTTCACGGACGCCGTGAACTTCACTCCGAGGGTAACCGGCTGAGTATCGGGATTCGACGGGACGGAGGGAACAGCCGTGTCGTCCCACAGGCTGGACGTTGGCGTGAACACCACGTCGACCCAATAGTTGGTGGACTGGTAGGTCCCTGTGGGGAATGTGTTCGTGGCGCCGTAGGCGTACACGCCGTTCCCGCCAGAATCAGCGCTCGCCGGCGCGGTCAAAGGAGCGTTGGTGTACGCACTGGTGAAATACGGCCGCGTCACAGAATAAAAACCCGACGGCGTGAAGTAAGATGCGACATACGTAGTATTCGCCGTCACCCCCACCGGGCTGGAGAAGTTCACCTGCTGCCAGCCCGATGCCGACTCACCGGTGAAGGTCGCACTCGCCAGCAACGTTCCGCTCGAACTCCACAAACTTCCCACGTGAGTCCCCGTGTTCGACGAGCCCTTGTAGAACCGGATACCACTGATGAAACCGTTCGCGGACGCCGTGAACTTCACTCCGAGGGTGATCGGCTGAGTATCGGGATTCGACGGGACGGCGGGAACAGCCGTGTCGTCCCACAGGCTGAACCTTGGCGTGAACACCACGTCGACCCAGTAGTTGGTGGACTGGTAGGTCCCTGTGGGGAACGCGCTCGTGGCGCCGTAGGCGTACACACCGTTCCCGCCGGAATCAGCGCTCGCCGGCGCGGTCAAAGGATAGTTATTGTATGGATTTGTGAAGTACGGCCGCGACATGGCATAGTGGCCTGGCGTATGATAAGACGCGACATACGTGGTGTTCACACTAATTGTCACCGGGGTGGAGAAATTCACCTGCTGCCAGCCACTTGCTGTTTCATTGGTAAACGTTGCTTCCGCGAGTAGCGTCCCGGTAGAACTCCATAGATGGCCGACGTGCGTCCCCGTGTTGGCCGCGCCCTTGTAGAACCTTATTCCGGTGATTTGGCCAGAGGTGGTGGCCGTGAACTTCACCCCTACTTCTACGGACTGGGTATCGGTGCTCGCGTCCACGTCCGGGACAGTCGTCGACGACCAAAGCGTGCAACATGTCCCGCCTACGGTCACATTCACTGTGGTCGGATTCGTCTGGATGTTGCCGATATCATCGACTGCGCGAACGCTGATCGTCACGGGTCCGTTGCCGGTGGGCGTCCATTGGTACTGCCAGGCGCTTCGGCCGGTCGCCTTGAACCATCGTGTGCCGTCGAACGAGACTTCCACACCCCCGACGACGCCGCCCCCGGTATCGCTGGCCGTTCCCTGAATCGTGACCACCCTTCCCGTGGCCACACCGGCACCGCTCGACGGATTGGTGATCGTTGACGTCGGTGGAGACGTGTCCGTCGACTGGGTCGCCGGCACCAGGCCGGGCTGGAGGCTGGCCGGCTGAGTGCCCATGTCAGCGAAGAGGTTGACCGTCGCCTGCTGCATATTGATGTCCGTGGGGGTTCCGGCCCGATCGTGAAATGCGTCGAGCCCCCACGCCCACTGGGTGGTCCCCGCTCCGAAGACGAGCGCTCCGCTCGGAGCCCGGTAGAGCACCAGGCTGTGTGTGGCGCTCCCAGCGCCGTACTGGCTCCCGTAGTCGAGCAGGTATTGGGTGGCCGTGGTCACGGTCGTGCTCGAGAACCTGACCAGTCCGGGCGGTACGGTTGCGTCGTCGGGCGCCTCGTCGAACTCATACCCCAGCGTTCCTGCGGGAAAGGTCGCCGTCTGGCCGGGAGAAAGACTGGCGATCGACGTGTTGCGCCACAACCGCATGTCGCTGAACGCAGCGGGGACCCGTATCGAATCGTTGACGACCTGGTTGACCATGTACAGCGTGCCTGTCAGCGCGTTCTCCGGTCGCCCTCCGTCCGCCGGCGGGGAGTAACGCGGATCTCGCCACGTCCCCGTCCACGTCGAAGTCGGATCGAGCCTCGTGTTGTTCGCGAGCGTCTCCTTGTAGCAGACGAGTGTCCTGAACGAGGTGCCGTCCGCGATGCTGTTCTCCCACCTGGTCTTCCAGAACATCTCGTTTCCGGAGAAGAAGGTGAGGTTCACGCCGTTGTCGCGAGCGTTCTGCACGTTGGTCCGCATCTCGTTGGACCAGTATTCGTCATGGCCGGAGGACATGAAGACCTTGTGCCCGAGAATCTGCGCCGGCCGCATGGCGGTGTCCACGTCGGTGGTGTAGCTCACGTCGAACGCGTTCGCCTCGAGCCATCTGACCATCGGATATTCGGAATCGAAGAACCAGCTGTAAACAGAGCTCTCCCGAGTGTTGAACGGACGGTTGTAGCTCACCTTGAACGCCCGCCCCGCCGGGGCACCTGTATAGAGGCTGTTGCCGCCGTAGGAGTTGTACGCCTGCCACGTGGCATCAGACGTCTGCACCAGAAAATCCGAGTGACGTGTGTCGTCCCTGACGACGAAGATCATCTGGCTGGCCTCACCGGCCACGTCATCACGCACCAGCTTCGCGATGTAGACACCGGAGACCGCGCTCGCCGGCACATCCCATGAGGCCGATACCGCCCAGTTGCCACAGTCGATCAGGCCGGTCGTGCTGTCGGTCAGACAAGCCGGCTGCGTCTGCGGCAGGGCGGCGGACGGCTGAACCGTAGCGATCAGGCGCGCTCCCAGGCCGCTGTAGTAGCCCATGCGATAGATGTCCAGGTGATAGGCGGTCGCGGGAGTCAGCACCTTGAATTGTATGGTCTCCCCGTGGGCGACACTAATTTGAGTGGCATATCCCTGGATATTGGGGGAACCTGCTCCGGTGATATCCCATTGGCTGGGCGGGTTGCCAGGAAGGCTGTTCTCGATGCAAATGATTGACGTCGGCGGGCACCCGGCTCTACGAGCGCGGACCCCGCTCTTGGCAATTCGACGGCTTCTCAAAGACGATGCGGGGAGGGCTGAGCGTATGTCGGCCGATATAGGGGCGGGTACGTCTTTCGACGACGCTGCCGGTGGTGTCTGCGAACCACGCGCGACCTGAGGGACATGCTCAGCAGGCTTGTGTGCGGACGCATGCGAAGGACTCGAAACGCCCTGGAGCAGACAGATCAGGACAACCAGACTGGTCCCGCGTGCGATCCAGGGCCTCAGGCGCCGCCCGCGCCACAGCCCTTGCCTGTTCGCACCGTCTCGCACCTTCGGTCTGCTCAATTCATTAATCCTTGGTCACGTTAGCGGAGTGGTGTATGCGTCGACCTCCGCGTGATCCGTTGTTGCAGGTTAAGCGGTGATTGCTTGTTGGGTGGTGTTCTCGTACGGCGGGTCGCCGCTGATCACGCGGAGACGCGCTTCGGCGAGGAATTCCAGGCCCACGTAGCGGCGGACTTCAGCCCATTTCAGACAGTCCCAGTAGATACGGTTTGATTGATTGTGGGTGAGGTGCTTGGGGCCCAGTGGATGGGTTGTTCCCCGTCGAAAGTGGTTCCGCCGAGGTAGACGGCGG
>NZ_JBFAJC010000096.1:0-18967 GCF_040655075.1 Actinoallomurus sp. NPDC050550
GCCTCAAAACCGGTGCCCTCTACGACGAGGCGACCGCCTGGCCGCATCATCTGGAACGGGCTGCTTGACATCACTAGCTCCTGGGATGTCTTTCGTTGCGGTGCCCGTTCAGAGGCCTGGCGACCGGATCCCGATCGGCGGAACTCAACCCTTGCTGCCGGTGAATGCGATGCCCCGGATGAAGTGCCGCTGCAGGATGATGAAGGCGGCGATCATCGGCACGGTGGCCAGGAGGGAACCTGCCATGAGGAGCGAGTAGTCGGTGTAGTGCTCGCCCTGCAAGGTCGCCAGGCCGGCCGACAGGGGCATCTTCGCCGAATCGGTGGTGACGACGAGCGGATACATCAGGTCGTTCCACGACCACAGCACCGTGAGGATCGTCAGCGCCAGCAGGCCGGGCCTGGCCAGGGGAAGTGCGATACGCCAGAAGATCTGGAATGGGTTCGCGCCGTCGAGACGGGCCGCCTCTTCGATGTCTCGTGGCAGCGACAGGAAGAACTGCCGGAGCAGGAAGGTGCCGAAGGCGCTGAACATGCCGGGCACGATCAGCCCCGGCAGCGTGTTGACCCACCCGAGTTTCTGGACAATGACGTACTGCGGGATCAAGAAGAGCTGGCTCGGCACCATCAGCACCGACAGGAACAGGCCGAACAGCAGGTTGTTGCCCCGGAACCGCATGCGCGCGAACGCGTACGCGGCCAGGGAACAGAACACCACCTGCCCCACGGTCCGCCCCAAGGTCATGATGACCGTGTTGAGGAACATCCGCCCGAAGGGGAGGACGTGGAACACACGGCTGTAGTTGGACCACTGCCAGTGGTGTGGCAGAAACGTCAGGGGGACGTGCGTCGTCTCGCTGAACGTCTTCAGCGACGTGAGCAGTTCCCAGGCGAACGGGCCGACCATCACGACCGCGCCGGCGATGAGCACCAGGTGGGTCGCCGCCATGCCCACACGACGCCGTACGCCCCCGGCGGCCGCGGCATCCTCACGCATAGTGCACCCACCTTTTCTGCAACCGGAACTGGATCAGCGTCATGACGAGGATGAGGGCCAGCAGGACGAAGGCGATCGCGGCGCCGAATCCAAGGTCATGCTCGACGAACGCCTTCTGATAGAAGAGGTAGGAGACGGTGCGGACCCGCGGGAGCGCCGGATTCGCAGCGCCGGCGTTGCTGCCTGGGGTCGCCATCATCATGTAGGCCAGGTCGAACATCTGCAGTGAGTTGATCACCGTGAGGACCGTGGCGAAGAAGATGCTGGGGCTCAGCAGCGGCACGGTGATCCGGAAGAACGACCGGGCCGGGCCGGCTCCGTCGATCGCGGCGGCCTCGTAGTAGTCGGCGGGGATGCCCTGGAGGCCGGCGAGAAAGATGACCATGTTGTAGCCGAGAGAGATCCAGATGCCGATCGCGGCCAGCGCGTACATCGCGACCGAGGGATTCGACGCCCAGTACGTCCCGTGCACGCCGACTGTTGACAGGAGGTAGTTCACCAGGCCGTAGTCTCCGTTGTACATCCACCTCCAGAGCATCGCGACGGCGACGGGCATGGTGACGACGGGCAGGAAGTACAGCGTCCGGTACACCGAGCGGCCTCGTAGCCCGCGTTGGTTCAGCAACGCGGCGACCAGGATCGCGAGCGGGATTCCGGCCAGTTGGATGGCGGTGTAGAGGAACGTGTTGGCCAGGGCCTGGCCCACCGACGGTTCGTGGATCAGGGCCCGGTAGTTGGCCGTTCCCGTCCAGGCGTGGCCCCCGAAGGGGCCGGACTTGGTGAAGCTGTAGTAGAAGGTCTGCGCGATGGGCCACAGGTAGAAGACCGCGAGACCGATGGTCATCGGCGCGACCATGAGGTACGCCCAACCCTGTTCGGCGCGGCGGCCGGGAGCCCGCCCCGGCCTGGGCCTCCCGCCCCGCGTCGCCGGGCGCGGGGCGGTCGTGCTCGCAGCGGGCATCACTTTTCCTTCTGCAGCGCCGCGTTCATCGCCGTCGCCATCTCGTGCGCCGCGGTCGCGACGTCCTTCGTCCCGGACCAGGCCGGAGCGAAAATCGCGGGCTCCTGGGTCTGCCACGCGTCGGTGTTCTTCGACGTCGGCAGCGATACCGCGTAGGCGACCTCATCCAGGTAGGACTGGAGGTGGTACTGGGGCGTGGATTTCATCCAGGCCTCCTGCGTGCCGTTGAAGGCGGGGATCACCACACCGGACTGCGCCTGGATCTGCGCGGCCTCCTTCGACCCCAGGAACTCGACGAACTGTGTCGCCTCCTTGGGATGCTTGGTCTTGGCGTACACGACGTTGGCCAGACCGTGGATCACGACAGCCCGCTTGTTCCCCTTGGGCAGGACGGTGACGTCGATGTCGTTCTTGATGGCGTCGGTCTTGGCGAACTCGCTCACGTCCCAGGACCCGGCGTAGTACATGCCGATCTTGCCGGACTCGAACAGCTGGGCCGGGAACGTGTCCGTCATCGACTTCAGCGACGGGGAGAGGCCCTGTTTGACCAGGTCTGTCCAGAAGCGCAGCCCGGAGATGGCGGCGGGCTGGTCGTAGCCGGAGGACTTGCCGTCGGGCGAGATGACGTACCCGCCGGCCTGAAAGATGGTGTTGTAGTAGTTCTCCTGGCCGAAGGCCGGGGCGGCGATCCCGTACACGCCCTTCGAGGCGTTGGTCAGCTTCCGCGCGGCGTCGGCGACGTTCTGCCACGTCCATTTATCGTCGGGGTACTTCACCCCGGCGGCGTCGAAGAGCTTCTTGTTGTACCAGAGCCCGATGGTGTCGAAGTCCTTCGGGATTCCGTACTGCGTCCCGTGGTAGGCGTAGAGGCTGGTCAGCGTCGTGGGATAGTTGACCAGGTCGACGCCGTCCCGCTTGAGCCTGTCCGACAGCGGGAGGAGCACCCCGTTCGAGGCGTAGAGCTGGGCGTGCGGGCCGTTCATCCAGAACACGTCCGGCGCGCTGCCGCCCGTCGCATCGGCCTGCATCTTCGTCCAGTACTCCGCGCTTGCGGTGAGCTGGACGGTCACGTGGATGTTCGGGTGCGACGCCTGGAACCGCTCGACGATCTGCTGCATGGCCGGCTGCTGGTTCTTGTCCCAAATTCGGTAGGTGAGTTCCACCTTGCCGCCGCCAGAACCTCCCCCGCCGCAAGCGGCCGACGCGCCGAGAAGCAGTCCCACGACCGCGGCCAAGGGCCTCCGGCACATCTTGATCTGCTTCGACCCTAGCCGTACGCCCAGATGAATCCGCATACGAGCACCCTTCCGATGACTGGTTGAACGAGATAGATCAGATTTTCTAGTGGCGCCTGAGCGCGTTTCGTCCGGTTCCCGACACCGCCCTGAGTCGTCGCCGGCTGATCGAGCTCAGGTCGACGCACGGAACCGTCGCTGGTCATGACCGGTAGCGATAGCCGGATCACGAGTGAGACGAGTGTGGACGGGGGAGCTCATCGCGTCAACCCCATGAATGTGCTTCACTAGGCGGCGTGACAACATAGATATGAAACATCGGCGACTGTATGGTGTCCGGGACACCGATGCTCCGACGCGGCGAGCACCCAGGAGATTGAGGAGAGAGGTTGACCAGATCCGATCCATCGTCACCCGCTACGCAGCAGCCGGACTCGGGTGGCTACCGCCCTGGTTACGAGATCGCCGCGGAGCGCATCCTCGAATACATCGTCCGGGAGCAGCTCGCCCCAGGCGACCGCCTGCCAACGGAGAAGGACCTGGCCGACGCCATCCAGATGAGCAGGACGATCGTCAGGGAAGCGGTGAAGACCCTCTCCGCCCTGGGACGGCTGTCCGTACAGAAAGGCCGGGGGATCTTCGTCGCCGAGCCGGAAGGCTCCCTGTGGCAGGAGTCGTTCTCCCACTTCCTGCCGGCCGACCTCGGGCAGGTGGACGAGTTGTTCGAGTTCCGCCGCCACATTGAGGCCACCACCACGCGGCTGGCCGCACAACGGGCGACCCCGACCCAGGTGAGGGCGCTACGCGAAGCAGCTCAGCAGTCGTCGGACGCGGCAGCACAGAACGACATCGAGGCGTTCGGCCGGGCCGACGAGATGTTCCACGCCGGCATCGGCATCGCGGCGTCGAACATGTTCCTTTCCGCGACCGTCGACTCGATACAGCGACTCCAGCGGCAGGTCAGCCTGATCGGGCTGGCGGGAGTCGCAGGCGGATCACTGGCGGTGGCCGCCGAGCAGCACCTGGCGATCGCCGAGGCGATCGCGTCCGGGGACCAGGAGCAGGCCGTGACGCTCATGGCCGAGCACGTCGATATGACGCAACACCAGTTCCAGCAGGAGATCCGGCACCGCATCTTCCCTTCGGACGGTGCCTCCTCCTGACCAGCGCACTCCCCCGGACGAAGGACGATATGCGAATCACCGACGTGACCCTCGAGCTGGTCGACCTACCCGCCCAGCCGCCCTTCCGCTGGCGCACCGGACTTCCCGGCTCCGAAGGGCCGGTGACCGGCGGCATCCTGCGCATCCACACCGACACGGGCATGACCGGAGAGGCACACACACGGCGGGGACTGATCGTCGCCGACCTGATCGAGCGCCGCATCCGCCAAGACCTGCTCGGCCACGATCCGCTGTGGCGCGAGCTGCTGTGGCAGCGTATGTGGGAGCTGGACCGGATCGAGGAATTCCCCATCTACGCCCTCGGCCTGGTCGACATCGCGCTCTGGGACCTGGCGGGAAAGGCGGCGGGCCTTCCCGTTCACCGACTGCTGGGCACCTACCGCGACGCCATACCCGCCTACGCCAGCACGGTGACGTTCTCCTGCGTGGAGGAATACCTCGACATCGCCGACCAGTGCCTTGAGGCGGGCTACACCGCCATCAAGCTACACGCCTGGGGCGACCCACGCGCGGACGCGGAACTGTGCCACAAGCTGCGGGCACACGTCGGTGACGCGGTCCCCCTGATGTACGACGGCTCCGCCGGGTTCGACCTCATGGACGCCGTCTACGTCGGACGGGCACTGTCCGAGGCCGGCTACACCTGGTACGAAGAGCCGATGCGCGAGTTCAACGTGACCGCGTACCGCTGGCTCGCCGAACGCGTCACCATACCCCTCCTGCTCGCCGAGACATCCGACGGCGCACATTTGAACGTCGCCGACTTCATCAAGGCCGACGCCGCAGGATGCGTACGGACCAGCGCACAGTACAAGGGCGGCATCACCGGCGCGATGCGGATCGCACACCTCGCCGACAGCTTCCAACTCCGGGCCGAGGTCCACGGCCCGGGAATCGTCAACGCTCACCTATGCATGGCCATCCCCAACACCACCTACTACGAGTCCCTCGTCTACGCCAACCCTGTCATCCGCGAGCCTGCGGTCGGCCCGGACGGAATGCTGCGTGCACCAACCGCGCCTGGCATCGGATACGACCAGCCCGGCGGATAACGCCCAAGCCGACTCCCGGGCTCGCTGTCGGTGTCGCCGTAGATGCAGTCCCTCACCGATCGTCGATCGTGCGAAGGAGCGGGGCGGGAATGACGAGGTCGGCGTGTTGCCGGGTTTCGGCGATGAGATCGGCGTTGCGTTGGTCTGTACCCGTCGCCCAGGCCACCGCCGCTTCGTGGTCCTTGCCGAAGCGTTCGTGGCGGGCGATGAGGCGGCGTAGGCGTTCGTCCGTGTCCAGGTCGCAGTACCAGACCTCGTCGAGTTGCTGCCGTACGCGCGTCCAGTGGACGTCGCCGAGCAGAAGGTAGTTGCCTTCAGTGACGATGAACCGGGCGGCGCGTGGCACAGGGATGCTGCCGGCGATCGGCTGCTCGAGTTCGCGTTCGAAGGCGGGTGCGTAGACCACCTCGTCCTCGTCCGCGCGGAGCCGACGGAGCAGGGCGGCGTAACCGGCGGCGTCGAACGTGTCCGGGGCGCCTTTGCGGTCACGCCGCCCGAGGCGGTCGAGCTCGACGTCGGCGAGGTGGAAGCCGTCCATCGGCACGTGCGCCACCCATTGGCCCGGTTCCCCTCCGTCGAGAGGCGTCCGGCGCAACAGCCTGACCAAGTACTGGGCGAAGGTTGTCTTGCCGGCTCCGGGGGGTCCGGTGACGCCCAGGACGACACGGTGCCCGCCTGTGGTGAGCGAACGGGCGCGTGTCGTGAGCTCCTCCAGGGTCATCGCCGGTCCTGGCCTGCGGCTAGGTGGCCGGCGATGAACGCGCGGGCGTGGCGTGCCAGGTCCTCCCCGTCCGACCAGAGGTTGCGCCAGATGGCCAGGTCACTGGACAGGCCGGCCATCACCACGGCGGAGGAGAAGGACTCGAATGTGATGGGGCCTCGGTAGCCGATGTCGGCCAGGGCGTGGAAGAACGAGGTGAAGTCCAGGTGCCCGGAGCCGAGATAGCCGCGATGGTTCTCACCGATATGCACGTAGCCGAGCCGGTCCCCGACCTCGTGTACGGGTCGGACCAGGTCGTCCTCCTCGATGTTCATGTGGTAGGTGTCGAGGTGGATGAGCACGTTGTCCTCGCCGATGTCATCGGCGAGGACGAGAGCGTCGTGTGCGGTGTTGACGACGTTGGTCTCGTAGCGGTTACAGATCTCGACGCCGAGGGTCATGTCGCGCCGGCGGGCCTCCTGCGCGAGCCGCCGCAGCACGGCCACGACGTTGCGGCGACCTGCATCGCTGAGCGGCTTGTCGTATTTGCCGAGCGCGCTGTAGAGCGCGCCGGTGAAGTGCGTGCCGCCGAGCCGGTTGGTGACGGCGAGGGAGTCCTGGAGCAGTTTCTCGCCGCGTTCGACGACGGCGACGTCCTCGCTTGAAATGTCGGCGTCGAAGGCCAGGCCGCGGGAGCAGGCCACGCCCAGGCCTTCGGCCTCGAGCTTCTCGCGTGCCGCCTCGACGTCGAGGTTCGCCGAGTCGTGCAGGGAGAGCTCGAGCAGGTCGAAGCCCGTCGCATTGGTCTTCTCGATCGCGTAGGTCAGCGACGAGGGTGAGGTGTCACCGGCCCAGACGAGGGCGTGCACGCCGATCGGGTTTACTGCGGTCTGCGCCGTCATACGGATGGGTTCCTTCTGGGGTGATAGCGGAACGGGATCAGTGGCTCTTGGCGCCGGTGACGAGGGCGACGATCTCCTCGCCCGTCGTGTCGGACACACGGCGGCCTCCGACACAGCGGCCGGCTCGCATGACCCACACCTGGTCGCTGAGGCGCATGACCTGCGCGAAGTCGTGGCTGATCAGCAGGATGGCGTGTCCCTCGTCGCGGAGCCTGAGGATGAGCTCCTCCACCCGGGCGGTCTCCTGGACGCCGAGGGCGGCAGTGGGCTCGTCCATGATGACCAGCCGGGAGCTGAAGCCGGCCGCCCGGCAGATGGCCACCGCCTGGCGCTGGCCGCCGGACAGCCGCCGGACGCGCGACCGCACCGCCGGGACGTTCACCGCCAGGGTGGACACCATTTCCTGCGCGCGGGACTGCATGGCCCGGCGATCGAGGATGGCGATCGGTCCCAGCCGCCGGACGAGCTCCCGGTTGAGGAACAGGTTCTGCCAGACGGTGAGGTCCTCGACGAGCGCGAGATTCTGGTGGACGGTCTCGATGCCGGCCGTATGCGCGTCCTCCGGGGACCGGAAGTCGGTCGGTCGGCCGTCAAGGAGCACGCGGCCGCCGTCGGGCCGGTGGATCCCGGAGATGCAGCGGACCAGGGTCGACTTGCCCGCGCCGTTGTCGCCCACCAGGGCGGTGATCTCCCCTGTGCGCAGGGTGAGTGATGCCTCGACGAGGGCGTGAACGTTGCCGAAGGACAGGGAGACGTTCTCGCATTCGAGCAGGGTGTCTCCGGCCGCGTCGGCCGGCTTTGGCTGAACGGTCATCGCTGGAACCTCGTCATGAGCGCGGCCAGCACCACGACGATGCCGACGGCGAGGGGCTGGTAGAACTGAGAGACCCCCAGCAGCGTGAGCCCGTTGACCAGTGCCGTCAGCAGCAACGCGCCGATGACCGGGCCGGTGATGGTGCCGCGTCCGCCGAAGAGGCTGACCCCGCCGAGCACGACGGCGGCGACGGAGTTGAGCAGGAAGGCGGTGTTGGCGGCCGGCTCGGCGGCTCCGACTCTGGCTACCAGCAGGATCGCGCCCAGTCCGGCCAGGGTTCCTGAGATCGTGTAGACGGCGATCTTGATTCGCCGGGTGCTGATGCCCATGGCCGTGGCCGACTCCGGTGCGCCGCCGGTCGCCAGCACATGCGTGCCGAAGCGGCTGTGAAAGAGCATCACGTGCGCGAGGACGGCGACGACCGCCGCGATGATGAACGACCACCCGAAGATCCCGACGCCGCCGGTGGACAGCCGCAGCAGAAACGGGTCCACGATGGTCACCGGCTTGCCGTTGGACAGGATCAGCGCAAGGCCGGAGGCGGCCGAGAGCGTCCCGAGTGTGACGATGAAGTCGGCGATCCTCCCCCGGGCGATGAGCGTGCCGTTGACCACGCCGAGCACGGCCGAGGCGACGACGGCGACGACTGCGGACAGCGGCAGTCCCCAGCCACTCGTGTAGGCCTGGCCGAACACGACTGCGCCGAGGGTCATGGTGGAGGCGACCGACAGGTCGATGCCGGCGGTGCTGATCACGAATGTCTGGCCGACCGCCAGGATGATCAGGATCGCGGCGGCCACCAGCATGGACTGGACGTTGCCGGTGCTCAGGAATGTGGAGTTGAGGCTCTGGAAGACGACGACGAGGACGACGAGTCCGATGAGAGCCGCCCATTCGGCCCAGAAACCGATGTCCCGTAGTCGCGTCGACCAGGCGTCGCGGCCGGGCACCGCGAGCTGTACGTCTGTCATTTCCGTCCTTCTAATCGCGACGGCGTCCCGGGCGTGATGCTCCCGCCTGGGACGGGTGATCGCCCTTACTTGCCGAGTGCCTTGAACGGGTCGTCATAGGAGCCGAACGGCTTGGGCGTAGCGGCCAGGGCCTTGTCGGCGTTGTCTTTGGTGACCAGTTCGACCGGGGCCTTGACGTCCGCGGGCAGCGTCTTGCCTTTAGCGGCGGCCTGGCATGCCTCGACGCCCATCAAGCCGATCGCGTACGGATACTGCGCGACGGTGGCGTCGAGCGAACCGCTCTTGACCGCGTTCAGGGCGTCTTTGATGCCGTCGACGCTGATGACCTTCACCTTGCCGGTCTTGCCGGCGTTGGCGATGGCCCGCGCCACGCCGAGCCCCATGTCGTCGTTGGCGACGAAGAAGCCGGTCAAATTGGGATGAGCGCGCAGGACGTTGGTCGCCGCCGTGAGGGCGGTTTGCCGGTCCCAGTCCGCGGCGACAGTCTGGACGATCTTCAGTTTCGGGCCGATGCCCTGCCCGAACCCCGTGACCCGCGCGCCACTGGTGACGTCTCCGGCGATGCCACCGATGACGGCGACGTCGCCTCCGGCGTTGACCAGCCGGGCCATCTGCTCACCGGCCATCTTGCCGGCCTGGACGTTGTCGGTGCCGATGTACGTGGCCGGAGTCGCCTTCGCGCTCTTGGCCGCCTTGGCGTCGATCGGGCTGTCGATGTTGACGATCGTCTTCTTGACCGCGGCGATCTTGGCGAGGCCCTGAACCAGGTTGGTGCCGGAGATCGGGTTGACGATGAAGCAGGAGTAGGGCTGGCCGGCGAGAGCAGTGAGCTTTTCCGCCTGCCCCGTCGTGTCGGTGATCGCGTTCGCGGCCTGCACGGTCGTCGAGACCCCGCCCGTCCGGGCCTGCTCGTCGATCCCCTGCTTCATGGTCTGGAAGAACGGGTTGTCCAGTCCCTTGATCACGGCGGCGACCTTCGCGCCGCCGCCGGAGGCGCTCGAGCCGCCGGAACCGCAGGCACCCAGCCCTAGTACACCGGCGGTCACCACGGCCGTCACCGCCGTGATCCGGCATGCCGTCTTCTGCACTCGCATCGGAGCGCTCCTTTCGCCTTCAGTGCGACGAACATACGGTGACTTCAGGATCCAGACAACCCCTGTTTCGACTTTAAAAGTCGTAAGATGACATACTCTCGTCTCCAACAGCACGCCGGTAAGGTGATCTTGTGGATAGGGTTAACGTCGCCGCCTTGCGAGCGGGGGTCAGTCACGGTGAGGTGTTCGGCCTGTTCCGTGATGTCCGTGGCGGTCTGACCAAAGCCGACGTTATGCGCCTCAGCGGACTGTCCCGGACGGCCGTCAACCAGCGTCTCGACAGCCTCCTCGCGGCGGGGCTACTGGTCCCGGCACCGGAGGAGGCCCGCACCCGAGGCCGACCGGCCAGCCAGTTCGTCGTCAACCGCGACCGTGGTGTGCTCCTGGTGGCCGATGTCGGCGCGACCGGGCTGCGCGCCGCTCTGTGCGATCTCGGCGGCGCGGTCCGCGCAGAGCGGGCGGCCGACGCCGATGTGACAAGCGGGCCGGAGGCCGTCCTCACTCTCGTGCACGGGCTGTTCACGAAGATGCTCGAGGAGACCCGGCAGACCGAGGAGAACGTGCTCGGGGTGGGAATCGATGTTCCCGGCCCCGTGGACTTCGCCACCGGCCGGGTGGTCAGCCCGCCCATAATGACCGGCTGGGACCGTTACGACATCCCCGGATGGTTCACCCGTCGTTACGACTGCCCGGTCCTGGTCGACAAGGACGTCAACGCGATGGCCGTCGGCGAGCAGCGCCTGCGCTATCCCGACGTGGCGCACCTGCTCATGGTCAAGATCGGTACGGGGGTCGGCACCGGACTTATCGCCGGCGGTCAGGTCCACCGGGGAGCGGACGGCGCCGCCGGCGATGTCGGTCACACCGAGGTGACCGTCGAGGACGTCACCGAGCCGCCGATCTGCCGATGCGGCAACGCAGGCTGCGTGGAGGCCTACGCCGGGGGCTGGGCTCTCGTCCGCGACCTCCAGGACGCCGGCCGTGAGGTCACCACGGTCAACGACGCCGTACGGCTGATCCGCAGTGGCGATCTCGTCGCCGTACGGCTGGCCCGGCGCGCGGCCCGCATCCTCGGCGGCGCGATAGCCGACACCGTCAATCTCTTCAACCCACGCGTCATCGCCATCGGCGGCCAGCTCGCCCACACCGACGAGCAGTTGTTCGCCGGCATCCGCGAGGTGGTCTATCGGCGTTCACTCCCCCTGGCCACCCGCAACCTGCAGATCGTCCGCAGCGAGCTCGATCCCAACGCCGGCATTCTCGGCCTGGCAGAGCTCTTGGTGGACGGCATCTATGCGCCACAGCGCGTCCAAGAACTGGTGGAGCGCGCCGCCGGGTGAACGCCCGGTAGCCCGGGAGATACGCGTGTGACCATCGCCCTCTCCGTTACTCTCCTCCGCCGCAGACGACTCTCGACGAAGCGGGCCCGCCGCGGCCTGAAGCCGACCACGTCGTCGACGACGAACGATAGCTTGGGATTGGCTTGCAGCACCGGCGATAGAACACAGGTCAGCCGCTGTTCGATGCACTGAGCCCGAGGGAACAGAGCTGGTTGCCCCGTCGGTGCCGATCACATGGCGGGCCGAATCTCGGCAATGCCGTCGATACCGTCTAGCTCGTCCCACTGTGGGTGCCGGTCATCAGAGCGGCGAGATCCTCCGGGGCGAGGAAGGAAGGCGGGGGCGGTGGCCCCCAGTTGAACAGGCCTTTGGCGCCTTCGAAGACCTCCGGTGTCCACAGCTGGTCGTCGACGATGCAGTCCATGTCGGAGTAGTACTCGCTGAAGTTGCCGGCCGGGTCCTTGAGGTACCAGAAGAAGTTGGAGCCGGCATGGTGGCGGCCCAGGCCCCAGATGTGCCGGTCGGGGTGGTCTTCGAGCATGGCGGCGGCCCCTCGGCCCACCTCGTCGATGTCGTCGACCTGCCAGGAGGAATGGTGCAGGAAGGTGACCGGTGCGGCCAGGACGAGGACGTTGTGGTGGTCCGTGGAGCAGCGCAGGAACGCTCCACGGTCCTTGATGTAGTCGGACGCCTTGAAACCGAGACCCTCGCGGAAGAAAGCGGTGGTGGCGTCGAAGTCGGGGGTCGCGATGACGGCGTGACCGAGCTTGCGCGGCCGTACCCGATCGGTTCGCAGGACGCCGGGCGCGCGGGCGCCGGTGCGCTCAGTGCGGCCGGGCCCGTTGTACGCGGTGGCCGGTACGGGCTCCTGGACCAGTCGAGGGGTCACCTCCAGCACGGCACGTACGGCGGTGGCCTGGTCGTAGGCGGTCAGTGTCGGCCCGTCGGTGTCGCTGTCGATGCCGAGACGGCGCAGGCGGGAGGCGACCGCGGCCAGGTCGTCGCGGGTGTCGGCGCCGACGCGGACCTCGACGAGGCGTCGGACGGGTGCCGTCACGATACGGAGCTGGCGGCCGGCATCACGGGTGGCGAACCAGCCGTCGCCTACGTGGGCGAGGCCGAAGTCGGTGTAGTAGGCGGCTGTCTCGGCGACGTTGGGGACCCCCATGGTGATGGAGGTCAGGCGGTGCAGTGCCATGGGGGCTCCCTGTGGTCCGTCGGGCCTTGAGTCTGCTGCTCAGGCGACGAAGGTCTGGCGCAGTTCGCCGATGCCTTCGACCGTGCTGACGAGCTCGTCCCCCGGAGCGAGCCAGCGTTGCGGGTCGCGTCCCAGGCCCACACCGGCCGGGGTGCCGGTGAAGATGACATCTCCGGGGAGCAGCGGCAGCACTGCGGAAAGCCTGGCGATCAGGGTCGGCACGGAGAAGATCAGGTCGCGCGTGCGGCCCTTCTGGACCTCTTCACCGTTGATCGTGCAGCGAAGCTCGAGGTCGTCGGGATCGTCGAACTCCTCCGGCGTGACCAGCCATGGGCCGATGGGCGCGAAGCCGGGGTACGACTTGCCCAGGCTGAACTGCGGTGCCGGGCCGGCCAGTTGTACGACACGCTCGGAGATGTCCTGCCCTACCGCCAGCCCGGCGATATGACTCCAGGCGTCCGCTTCCGAGACGCGCTCGGCGCGGCGACCCAGGACGGCCACCAGCTCGGCCTCCCAGTCGGTATGACCGTCGGGCGGCAGCGTCACCTGGGTGATGGGCCCGGTGATGCTGGTGGCGAACTTCGTGAAGACGGGCGGCAGTCCCTCGGGAGCCGCGAAACCGGACTCGGCCGCGTGGTCTCGGTAGTTGAGTCCGATCGCAAGTGTCTGCCGGGGCGCCGGGGCGGGCGAGCCGAGCGCGGCCGGCTCGAAGGTCTCCCCGGTCGGCAGGTCCGCGTGTGCGACCCAGGAACGGAACTCCTCCCACCGCTCGTAGACGGCTTGCGGTTCGGCCGAAAAGCGGCCACCACTGGCCCGCTCGACATCGACGGCCCGGCCATCGCGGATCAGCACCAGGCGACCCGAGAGGTTGGCGATACGCACGGTATGACTCCCGAACTCAAGGGGCAGAAGGCAGTTGCGCGGGGCGCTCACCGGCTGGCGGAACTTCGGACCGCCCGGCGGCGACAACGGGCTCTTGCTCATCCACCAGCAATTCAGCATGATGATTACTCTGATGTTGGCCGACGTGATTCAGGGCGTCAAGAGGCCAGAGCGAAACGAGCATGATGAATACGTTGGGAGCGTCTTGACCGCCACACCTGAACGTTCCACGCACGTGAAGACCGGCACGTCGGCCTCCAGCGGCGAAATCGCCCGACGGCGGAGCGGCTCTGTACCCACCGGTTCCGCCGTGTCTCGCGGCGGCAGGGGCGGCGAGAGCGCGGCCCGCTCCACGGCTCTGGGCCGCGCCGAACGAGCGGCGGAGCAGGTCGCCGAGCTTGTTGAGAGCGTGCCGCCCGGCTCACGTCTCGGCACGAAGGAAGAGCTACGGACGCTGTGCGACGTGTCGGTCGGCACGTTCAATGAGGCACTGCGTCTGTTGCAGTCCCGCGGTCTGGTCACTGTCAAACCGGGTCCCGGCGGGGGTCTGTTCAGTGCCGAGCAGTCCCCGATGGCCCGCCTCGGCAACGCCGTCCTGGCCCTGGACGCGCAGCAGAACGATGTCGCCAACGCCGTACGCATTCGCGATGCTCTCGATCCGCTGCTGATCGAGGACGCTCTTTGGCACGCCTCGCCGGCCGACATCGCCGGACTCCGTGAGCACATCTCCGCCATGGAACGGGCGGTCAGCGACGCCGACCCGGGCGCCTTCGTCCACGCCAACTGGCGCCTGCACGCAACGATCGCCGCGATCAGCCCGAACGCCCTGCTCAGCTCGCTCTACACCAGTCTTCTCGACCTCATTGAGGGACACACGCTGTCCGTGCTTCCCGCCGGTGACCAGCCCCTCGCCGAGTACATCGCTCAGCGACAGGAACTGCACCGTGCCCTCGTCGACGCCCTCGACCGACGCGACCGCGACGAAGCGCTGCGCCTGATCCACGAGCACAACACCAGCCCCGCCGAACCCCACTGACCTTACGAGACCGCCTCATCCGCATTGCTGGTGTCAGCCGACGTTTCGGGCGTTGATCGAACCCGGCCGGACGTCGAGGTTCGGGTCGCCGAGGCCGAAGCTGATGAGGCGCTCGGGGTGAATCCGAATGATCGCTCCGTCGAATCCCATGGGGGCGGCATCGTAGGCGGAATCGGTGGGTTCGGCGATCGCCTCGGCGTGCCCGCGGATCTCCAAGAACCGCGGCCGCCACGGATCGACCGAGACGACGTCGTCCACCACGAAGGCGACCCGGCCGTTGTCGGCGACGTTGCGGAACTTCCGGCTGCGCGCCATCCCGTGCCCAGCGATGTCGATCGTGTCCGTACGGCTGTTGTAACGGAACCCGACCGGGCTGACCTGCAGCGTGCCGTCCGGCTGTGCGGTGGCCAGTCGCCCGAGTCGTTGGCCTGTCAGATACTCGACCTCAGCGGTGGTGAACAGCATGGAATCCCTTTCCAGAGTCAGTGTTTCCGGGCACGGCTGGATCTCGCCGTGACCAGAAGCATCGAGTTACTTTTTATAACTTCATTGGATGCGTGAGGCGTGGACGTACGCTGGCGCCATGCCACGCCACGCGGACGCCCCCTCGCATGTCGCCCCGCGCACCGGAACGGTGTTCGCGCTGCTGGGCAAACGGTGGACCGGCCAGATCATCGATGTGCTGCTGCAGGGGCCGACCCGGTTCAGCCTGCTGGCCGCCTCCCTGCCCGGCCTGTCGCACCGCGTCCTCACCGAACGGCTCACCGAACTCCGCCGGGCAGGACTGGTCGCACACGCCTCCGGCAGCGAGGGCTCGGTCTACGCCCTGACACCGCGCGGCGAAGGGTTGCGCCCGGCGATGGAAGCGCTGGCCGCCTGGGCCGAGAACTCCGCGTCCGACGGCGACCCGGGTGACACACCGCCGGCGGCAGCGCCCTGTCTCAACGGCCAGCGCGGGGTGTGGGAGGCATTCTCCTATGCCGGTGAGCGGGTGCGCGAAGCTCTGGAGCAGCGGGTGCAGCATCGTGCCGGCATGCCGCCCAGCTACTTCGAACTGCTGGTGCAGCTCAGGCTCGCCCCCGGTCAGCGGCTGCGCATGAGCGAGCTGGCCGCCGCCACCCGCAGCAAGCCCAGCCGGATCACCCATGCCGTGACCCGACTTGAGCAGGCGGGCTGGGTCATCCGCGACAGCGATCCCACCGACGGTCGCGGCAGCACCGCCACCCTTACCGAACAGGGCCGTCAGGCAATGAACGAAGCGCGGCCCGAGTACACGCGCACCATTCACGATCATGTGCTCGGCCCCTTGGCGCCCTACGAGCGGAACCAGTTGCGCATGCTGTGCGAGAAGATCCTCGCCAGCTTCGACGACATGGATGATCCCGATGAGGCTCGCACCGTCGGCTGAAGCGGCGCCACTCGCCTCTGATCGCACTGGGACATCTCGGCACATTCGGGCAATCGATGCACCGGTCATCGATCGGGCTTCCCTTCTGCGGCGAGACCTTGGTTGGGCGACCAAAAGTATTACAGGGCTGAACATACTCCAGGCTCGCGCCCTCCGCATCCGCGCGACCGGTGTCAATCAGCCCACCGACGCCGCCTACTTGCCGAAGCCGGCGGTGAGCCCGCCGATCAGCTGGCGGCGGCCGACGACGTACAGCGCGAGGACGGGCAGAGTCGACAGGAGGACGGCGGCCAGTACGGCGGGCACGTTGACCGTGAACTGGCCCTGGAAGGTCCACAGCGCCAGGGGAAGAACGCGTTTGTCGGGGCTCTGAGCTGCCCGACACCGACGTACGCTACGCGCCGGGGTGCCCGGTGAAGGACGAGGACCGCTCCGGCATCGACGCGGCGGTGGCGGCCGCCCACGACGCCGAGGTGTGCGTCGCCGTCGTCGGCGACCGCGCGGGCCTGTTCGGCCGCGGCACCTCCGGCGAGGGCTGCGACGCGCCCGACCTGTCCCTGCCCGGCGTCCAGGACGAACTCGTCGAGGCGCTCCTCGCCACCGGGACCCCGGTCATCCTGATCGTCGTCTCCGGTCGGCCGTACGCCCTCGGCGCCTACACCGGCCGCGTCGTCGCCGCGGTCCAGGCGTTCTTCCCCGGCGAGGAGGGCGGCGCCGCCCTCGCCGGCGTGCTCAGCGGACGGATCAACCCATCCGGCAGGCTGCCGGTCCAGATCCCCGCGTCGCCGGGTGGCCAGCCCGGCACGTACCTGCACCCGCCGCTCGGCGGCAACAGCGAGGGCGTCAGCAACCTCGACCCCACACCCGCCTTCCCCTTCGGACACGGCCTGTCGTACACCACGTTCGCCTACACCGACCTCGCGCTAAGCTCCGACGAGATCGCCACAGACGGCGAGGTCGAGATCGCCTGCACGGTACGCAACACCGGCGACCGGCGTGGAGCCGAAGTGGCCCAGCTCTACCTGGGCGACCCGGTCGCCCAGGTCACCCGTCCCCTGCTCCAGTTGGCCGGCTTCGCACGTGTGGAACTGGCCCCGGGTGAGCAGGCCCGCGTCACCTTGGCGATGGCCCGGACGCGTACCGCGATCGGGCCGTCCGGCGGGCAGCTCACCCCGTCAGTGAAGTACTGCCGCAGCTCGGGTCGTTCGACGAAGCCGTCCCGACTCGTTGAAGAAAGTGCTGGTAGATGCGCCGGTCCTGTCCCGGGCGTCCCGGATGGACCAGCGAACTTCCACGATCGGATCACGCGGTCGCACACTCATTTGTGGGCTCGCCGATCGGCGGGCACCTGCTAACTCGTCGGGATCTTTTCTATGGGAGGGGATATATGGGGCTGTCCAGGCGCGGGCTGGCGGTAGGGGCTGCGGCCGCCGTGCTGGTCGCGGGCGTCGGCACCTGGGCCGCCTGGCCGGGGTCGCCTGCCTACGGCGAACAGTTCCCGAGGCCGACGACCGCATATCCCGCGGCTCCCGACATCGGCCCGATGCACGTTGCGGCGACCGCCACCGGTCCGGTGACCCTGTCGGGCAGTCTGGCGATCGTGAGCCGGAACTCGGCGCTCACGGTCACCGGGTGGCCTGCCATCACCGGCCCGACCGACGGCCTGGCCGCAGTGGGCCGTGCATACTGGACCTACCGCCGCGCCGGTCACTCCGTGGTCGGCCTCACCTCGGACGGAGGCACCGACACGCTTTCGGTGCTGTGGGCCGACGGACTGCTGGTCCGCGTCGACGCCAGGAAGGGCAAGGTCGCCTGGCACCGCGACGTCGGAGCGGCCGTGGCAGCACTGGCGCCGCAGTTGTGGCCGACGCGTACGGCCGGACTGCTACTGCTGATCTCCGGGCAGCGGATCGACGCGGTCGACGCCCGGACCGGCGCGGTGCACTGGAACGCGGTCCAGCCGAGCGGCACCACGCTGCTCAAGGAGTGGCCGGCCATCGGGACCCGTACGCTGACCGTGTCGGACGATCGGCAACTGCAGACCTACGACCTGCGATCTGGGCGGCGGCTCTGGCAGCGCGGCGACCTCGACGTCCTGCGGCCGCTGCAGTCCGGCCCTGACCAGGTGGTGCCGGCCTCCGCGCCCGGCGCCATCCCAGTGCTGGACGAGGACTCCGGCCGTCAGATCAGGCAGATCTCCAGCACTGAGCGGATCGAGCTTGACGACATCCACAACGGCGTCGGCTACGGAACTGCCAGGGAGGGCGGACCGGAGGCCATCAGCCTGTCCGACGGCAGAGTGCTGTGGACCGTACGGCTCGCCGCCGCCCAGACGCTCCCCGGAGTCCTCGCCGCCAGAAACGGCCAGGTGTACGCCGTGATCACCGACGACCGGCCCAACCACCGTCTGCTGTTTCGCACCTACGATGCCACGACAGGACTCCAGCACAGCTCCGTCGAGGTTCCACTCATCCCGCCCGGCATCGTCAGCACCAGCGAGCTTCCCCGGTTCCAGAAGACCGGCTTCGGCGCCCTCTCCGCGCTCACCCCCAGCTTGGCCGCGATCGCCGAAGCCGACAGCGAGAGCGCGGCCGCCGGGCTGGAAGACCAACTTTCGGACGGCTACTCCACCGTGATCCTCAGCCTGTAGACGTCGCCGCTTCGTGATGCCGCCTCCCGACGAGCACATCCACAGCGAATGGTCTTGGGACACCGTCGCAGGCGGAACCGACGAGGTGTGGATGCCGAGCGTCGGTCCTAGGATCACCCCATGGACAAGGCGCTGGGCCCGGAGGAGGTGACCCGCCTCCTCGACGGCCCCTCTCCCCCATACCCCGCGCTCTGGCCGCCACAACGTGGCGGCCAGAGCAGAAGGGCCTATCGACAATGACCAACCCGAACCCGGACAAACAGCGACGCGCCGCACGCCGCGCCGCCCGCACCACCGAAACCAGCGAATACGCCACATTCGTCCTGCGCGTTCTGAAAAACCTGGGTGACCGGATCGCCGACGACCCGGCCATGCTCGCCCACATCCCCGCCATCCAGCAGGCCATCCCCGACAACATCAACCGCGGAATCAGGTGTGTCCAGCTGACTCGGGACTGTCCGGATCTTTGTGGGCGGGCCGGTGATCACTTCTAGTGGAGGGTGATGCGGTCGCCGTAGTAGAGCGACAGCGCGTTCAGCGCTGC
>NZ_JBFAJC010000097.1:0-18852 GCF_040655075.1 Actinoallomurus sp. NPDC050550
CAGCAGCTGGATCAGTGGCCGTGCAAGAACGCGGCCGGTTCCAACCAGGACTTCACTCCCCGCTGACGACCCGGCCTGACCCGGATCCCCCGTTCGCCGGTGGGCGGCCGCCGACGCGAGGTCGCGCCCGCCCACCGGAGTACGACTCCGCGCAGTGAGCGGAGGGAGATTCTCATTCGGAATGGAGGTCGAATGTGACCGTGAGTGAAAGCACGTACAGACACGGGGGTGCCCGGCTCGGCGGCCGAGCCGCCTTGGTGGCCATCGCGGTGGTGGCGATCGTGATGGCGTTCGGCGTCGCTGTGCCGGCGCGGGCGGCGACGACGCTGAAGGGTTTGGCCGAGACGAACGGGCGGTACTTCGGTACCGCGCTGACGGCCGGAGATCTGGGCATCAGCGGCGAGATGAGTGTCGCGACGGCGCAGTTCGACATGGTGACCCCGGGCAACGAGATGAAGTGGGACACGACCGAACCGTCGAACGGGTCCTACAACTTCGGGCCCGGCGACCAGATCCTGAACTTCGCCCAGTCGCACGGCATGCGGGTGCGCGGACACAACCTGGTCTGGCACTCGCAGCTACCGGGCTGGGTTTCCAGCCTGCCCTCCAGCCAGGTCAAGTCGGTGATGGAGTCGCACATCACCACGGAGGCCACGCACTACAAGGGCAAACTGTACGCCTGGGATGTCGTCAACGAGCCGTTCAACGAGGACGGCAGCCTACGCGCAGATGTGTTCTACAACGCAATGGGCAGCGGGTACATCGCCGACGCGCTGCGCACCGCGCACGCCGCCGACCCGAACGCCAAGCTGTACCTGAACGACTACAACATCGAGGGCGAGAACGCCAAGAGCAACGGGATGTACAACCTGGCGCAGTCGCTGCTGTCCCAGGGCGTGCCACTTGACGGCATCGGACTCGAAAGCCACTTCATCGTCGGGCAGGTCCCCTCCTCGCTGCTGGCCAACATGCAGCGGTTCGCCGCTCTGGGGCTGGACGTCGCGGTCACCGAGCTCGACGACCGTATCCAGCTGCCGGCGTCCGGCTCCGCCTTGGCGCAGCAGGCCACGGACTACGGCACCGTGGTCAAGGACTGCCTGACCGTCTCCCGCTGCGTCGGCGTCTCCCAATGGGGTGTCGATGACGGACATTCGTGGATTCCCGGCACCTTCCCCGGATACGGCGCGGCCACCATGTACGACTCCAACTACCAGCCCAAACCCGCCTACAACGCCACCGTCGCCGCTCTCGGCGGCTCACCCGGCGGTGGAGGTGGTACCGACAGCGGCGAGCTGCACGCGGTCGGCGCGGGCAAATGTCTCGACGTTCCGAACTCCAGCACCACGGCGGGCACCCAGCTGCAGGTCTGGACGTGCGCCGGAGCGAGCAACCAGATCTGGACGCGTACCGCCTCGAACGAGCTCACCGTCAACAGCGGCGGCACGACCATGTGCCTCGATGCCTACAACAAGCAGACGTCGGCGGGCACGAAGGTCGAGATCTGGCCGTGCAACGGCGGCACCAACCAGCAGTGGCAGGTCACCGCGAACGGCACTATCACCGGCGTGCAGTCCGGTCTGTGCCTGGACGTGAGCGGCGCGTCGAGCGCGAACGGCGCCTTGGTCGAGCTGTGGTCCTGCAACGGCGGCAGCAACCAGCAATGGACCCTCGGATGACGAGTTGGCCACCGGGGCGGCCAGGCCGCCCCGGTCGACCGAGCGCGTGACAGCAGGAGATGACGGGCGGCGTATCCGTCGCCATGACATCTGAGACCGTGGCCCGGACCGGCACCGCGAGTCGGTCCGGGCCACGCTCTGTCGACGACACGTGAACGTCGCAACGATGAGGGCTCATCGTGCGGGCGAGCATCAATCGGCACCGCGGGTGAGATGAATCGGGTCTGCCGCTGGGCTGCGGGGGTATCGGGATGACCTGCTGCCCTCCGCTATGCGCGCGGGGGATTCACGTCGTTGACGCGACCGCCTTATGACCCACCGAGGAGAGCGCCGGCCGGACGTCTCCGCGCGTCCGGCCGGCGCGGTCAAAGAGCGACTGTCGTGAACGCGGGCTACGGCCTCAGTTCTGGGTCCACTTCTGATTGCTCGCGCCGTTACAGGTCCCGAGGACCATCAGGGTGCCGTTGGCGGTTCCGGAGCCGTTCGGGCTCAGACACAGGCCGGACTGCACGCCGGTGATCGTGCCATCGGCGTTCAAATTCCACTGCTGGTTGGAACCGCCGTTGCAGTCCCAGATGAGCACCCGGGTGCCCGCGGACGTGCCGGCGCCCTCGGCGTCCAGGCACTTGGAGCCGTACACCTGCAACTGCTTCGACGAGGTGGACGTCCACTGCTGGTTGGTCCCGCCGTTGCAGTCCCACAGCTCGACCTGGGTGCCGTTGTTCTGGGAGACGTTCGGGACGTCCAGGCACCGGTCGGAGGCGGCGTTGACCAGCGTGGACGTCGACCCGCCCGTACCGCCGCCCGAGCCGGGGGTGATCTTGAGGTTGTCGAACTGGGCGGTCTCGCCCTGGCTGGTTGCCAGGCCGACCTGGCCGGCTCCGTAGGTCGAGTCGTTCACCGAGCCGACGGCGGTGCCGTCGACGGTGGCGGTGATGGTGCCGCCGGAGAAGCCGATTGCGAGGGTGTGCCACCGGTTCGTGCCGAGCGCGGAGATCGTGCCGCTGCGCAACGTCGTCCACTGTGCGCTGGTGTTGGAGGACAGGATCGACCAGGCGCCGGTGTCGCTGACTCGCAGGTAGTAGGCGTTCAGCCCGTTCGGGTCGCCGGTGCTCTGTGAGCCGGCGCGGCCGATGACCTCGGCGTACCCGGACTTCTCCAGCAGCACGTCGGAGGAGACGGTGTAGTTGTTCCAGTTGGTGTTGCCCAGTAGCGCGTACGGGTCGGAGATCGGCTTCCATCCGATCGCGGCCTGCGTACTCGCCTGGCGGACGCACATGCCGGAACGGCCGCCGCCGCAGGCGCTCGCCTCGAACGCGCCCTGCATGTCCATGAGGTACTTCGCCTCGTGGCCGGCGGTGGAGGAGTCGAAGTCGTCGCTGTACGGGAGGTTGAGCGATCCCTGGGGCGGGCCGGCGGCGGTGCCCTTGCCCTGACCGGTCGTGGTCGTGACGGTGTAGAGGTAGCCGGGCTGGACGGTCAGGGAGTAGTTTCCGCCGGACGGGGTGATGTCGGCGGAGTGCACGAAGTAGTCGGCCTGGTTGCCGGAGTTGAGGTTGGTCGCCCACACGTGCACCTGGCCGGTGGACAGGCCGCCGGTGACGCTGAAGTTCAGGGTCTGGGCGCTCGTGGCGTCCATCGTCTCGATGATCGTGCTGTAGTCGGTGTTGTTCGTCGACTTCAGCGACACATAGCTGCCGTTGTTCCGGTTCCCGCCGAGGTAACCACTGGAGGAGTCGAGGTACTTCCACCCCGGCGCGGTGAACTGGGTGGTGTGCGCCAGCGCCCACGTGTCCTTGCCGACCGCGTAGTGCCCCGACCACGGCTGGTTCGCCAGGATCAACCCCACGGTCGGCCACGGGATGTTCGGCGTGACCGAGGCGATCAGGTCCCAGTTGAGGTAGGCGGTCATCTTCCCGTCGATGTAGGACCGGTTGACGCCCCGGGCCAGCGGTGCGGCGCCCCCGTTGTAGTCCTGCGATCCGTTCTCGCTCGACCACAGCACCTTGCCGGAGTTGATGAAGTTCGACGGCACCGAGCACGAGCTCTGCGCGCTGAGGTACCCGCAGGGGTAGTGCCCGCTCAGCACGTCGACGTCGTTCCGGAAGGTGGCGTTGCTCGCGACCTGGTCGGCCCCGACCCAGGCGCCCGGGTACTGGTCACCGACGATGAGCTTGACGTTCGAGTAGCCGGCCGAGTTCAGGGCGTTCCGGAGGTTGATCGTCCAGTTGACGTCCCAGAGTTTCTCGTTCTGGGCGGCGGTGAGGTAGTCGATCGACAGGTTGTGCTGTTTGGCGCAGCCCAGCCACGACACCAGATAGTTGATCATGTCGGTGGACAGGAACGTGCCGCCCCCGATCCACCCCGGCGCGCCCCAGGCCAGCCCGACCAGCTTGATGTTGGGATTGCGCGCCTTGGCCTGCTCCATGATCCACCACTCGTAGCCGCGGTCGCAGTTCACGTCGCCGCGGAAGTGGGAGTGGCTCGGCTCGGCGCCGCTGGTGGAGTTGGTGTCGCCGCCGATCTCCGCCTTCAGGATCTGCAGGGAGGCGCCGTAGCCGGGCTTGAACAGGTAGTCCAGGATCTGGCCGCGTTGCGGCTCGGGATAGTCGATCAGCAGCCGACTGTTGCCGCCCCCGCCGCTGACCGCGCCGACGCCGTCGAACGTACGGCCGCCCGACGCGCCGTTGACGGTGATCGAGGTGGCCGCTCGGGCCGGCGTCGTCGCGGCGCCCACGACGCCGCTCGCGGCCAGGACGACGCCGACGACCACGATCATTGAGACTCTTAGCCGCCAGAGCAATCGACTGATTCCTGACATGAGGATTCGTCCCTTTCGGGGGTGTGGTTGGGGACTTCGGCGATCAGCTTCGAGTCCATTGCTGGTTGGTGCCGCCGTTGCAGGTCCAGATCTCCACGGCGGTGCCGTTCGCGGTGCCCTTGCCGGTGACGTCGAGGCACAGCCCGGACTCGGTGGCGACGACGGTGCCGTCGGAGTTCAACCGCCATTGCTGGTTGGTGCCGCCGTTGCAGGACCAGATCTCCACCCGGGTGCCTGCGGCGGTTGCGCGGTTCGGCACGTCAAGGCACTCGGATCCGCCGGACACGGTCAGCTGTCCGCTCGAGGTCAGCGTCCACTGCTGGTTCGCCTGGCCGTTGCAGTCCCAGATTTGCACGTAGGTGCCATCGGTCTGGCTTGCGCCCGGCACGTCCAGGCAGCGGCCGGAGCCGACACCGCGCAGGACTCCGGTGTCCCCACCGCCACCGGACGGGGAGCCCGTGCCCGCGTTCGAGATCACGGACTGGGCGCCCGAGGGCCAGGCACCGTTGCTGACCTGGGTGTTGCCGTAGGCCGTGTTTCCGCGGTCGCCGTTGTTGATGTTGGTGCCGCCGTTGCTGTACCAGTTGTTGGTCAGAGTGAGCGTGCCGGTGTTGTTGTTGGCGTTGGCGTTCATCGTGGCCCAGACGCCACCGATGGAGGAGAACACGTTGCCCGTGGCGGTGAAGTACCGTGAGCCCTCATCGAAGTACAGGCCGAAGTAGCCGTTGGTTCGCAGGCAGTAGTTGCCGCTGATGCGCCCGTTCGGGTTCGCCGACAGTCCGTAGATGCATCCGCCATCGTTCATCTGCTGCATGACGTCGTGCACGTAGTTGTCGGTGATCTGGTTGTTCGACGCGGTCGTGGCGGTGCTGTAGCGCGGCTGGTAGTTGTACAGGCCGCGGTTCGCGTAGTCGTTGCTGCCGCCGGCGTCGTTGGCACCCCAGCCGAATCCGTCCGAGATGCCGGAGTACGGCATGTTGTAGACCTCGTTGTGGGAGATCGTGGCGTTGGTGACGTACGTGGGCAGGAACGAACTGCTGTCGCGGTAATCGATGCCGACGTCGTGCACCGTGTTGTAGCTGATCGTGAGGTCCCGGTTGATCATCCGCGAGTCGCTGGGGTGGTGCGCGTCGGCCTGCACGCCGCCGGCCAGGATGGCGCCGGCCGCGTCACCGCTGAAGGTCGACTTGGTAACGGTGATGGAGCTGGCGCCTAGGCCGACGCCGCTGGCGTGGGCGTTGGCGTCGTTGCCGATGCCCATCGCGATCTGGCCCAGGTCGACGAACTGGTCGCCGCTGAAGGCGATGTGGTTGGCGGCCGAGACCTGCACCGCGCCCGGCATCTGGCTCCAGTGCGGCCGGGCGGACTCGAACGCGGTGCAGCCCGAGTTACACGATCCGAACGCCGGCCATGACCAGTTCCCGGCGAGGTAGCCACCGGTCTGCTGGTCCGCGAAGCCCTGGTTGCTGGACGGCCCCAGCCAGCTCGTCCCGGTGAAGGTGATGCCGGAGAAGGAGACGTCGTGGGCGGGGGCGTCGTAGGTGCCGCCGACGTCCAGCAGTGACTGCAGCCTCGGCAACTCCACGTCGGCGCTGCTCATGTTCTGCCCGGACCGCGGAATGTAGTAGAGGGTGCCGGTGCCGGTGTTGAGATACCACTCGCCGGGTGAGTCGAGGAACTCGTAGGCGTTCTCCACGTACAGCGGGCCCGCGCGGAACGGATTGGTGAACGTGTCCCACCCGAAGGTGTTGTTGTTCCAGGCCGGCTGCTGCATCGTGATCTGGTTACCGCCGATGCTCTGCACGGTTACGTACCGGTCGGTCCAAGAACCGATGGCCTCGACCTCGACGCGGTTCTGGTTCGCCAGGTTGTTCAGGTATCCCAGGGCGCTGTTGGAGAAGTGCAGGCCGCTGCTGTTGGAGGTGAAGTCGGAGCGGTTCACCTGGGCACGGGCCCTGATGGCCGGCACGCCGTCGACGTAGAGCTGCCGGGTGTCGAACCCGGTCCCCACGTTCGCCTTCCAGATGTTCTTGGACGAGTCGGCCAGACTCCACCCGGTCACCGCCGTCGCCCCGGTGATCACCGGATGGGCCGACGGGGCGGCCTGCCAGCTGACCGTGTGGCCGTTCGTGCCGGAGTCGGCGGCGGTGAACCGCAGCGGCGCGGCCTGCCGGTAGACGCCGTCGGCGAGCTGCACCACGATGTCGCCGGACATCCCGCCGTTCATCGACCGCACCTCCGCCTGCGCGCCCGCCAGCGAACACGGCTGTGCGGAGGTACAGGCGCTGCCGCTACCCGAGGGTGAGGCATAGATCGTCGTGGTGGCCGCCGAGGCGGGAGCCGCTGGGGAGATGAGGGCGAATGCCGCGGCCAGTCCGACGGCGGCGGCTCTGGCCGCGGCCGCAGGCCTGCGGCGGCCGAACGGAAGTGAAGAAGACATGGCGGGATGCCTCTCGGAACAGGGACGGCATTGCTGATGGCGGCCGGTGATGAATCTCTGTCGAATCGATTCGCAAGCATCAGGTTCGAGCGGATGTTATGACCGGTGATCGAGTGGGTCAATGCCCTTTCATGGGATCTTTCGAATCGATTCGTCGACGCGCAGCGTCGGGTTTCGCGCCGAGCGGGAGGTCGCCGACGGGGTGCGCGGCCGGGCCTGTACCTTCGCGTGGTTCGCGGACACGCGCACTTCCGTGCAGCCCGGCCTTGTGACCGCGGTGCCGCGAGAAGCGATAAGGCCGATCCGGTCAGCCGCGGGTCACTGGACTGTCGCTCAAGGCGGGAATCAGCCGAAGACGCGGCGCTGGATCTCCCGCCGGTAGTCCTCGAGCGTGTTGTCCAGGTGGACGGCGGCGGCGCGGGCGGCCGCGTCCGGGTCGCCGTCG
The DNA here is from genome assembly GCF_040655075.1 of Actinoallomurus sp. NPDC050550. Taxonomy (NCBI): domain Bacteria; kingdom Bacillati; phylum Actinomycetota; class Actinomycetes; order Streptosporangiales; family Thermomonosporaceae; genus Actinoallomurus; species Actinoallomurus sp. NPDC050550. The sequence goes on from NZ_JBFAJC010000097.1 coordinate 7,383, forward strand.
CGGATCGCCTGGTAGATCGCGGCGTGTTCCTCGACCGCCTCTTCCGCGTGGCCGCCGACCGTGCCGTGCAGCCCGATGGCACTGGATTGGCGTTGCAGGCGGCGGGCCTCGCGGACCGCCGCGACGAGGAACGGGTTGTGCGAGGCGGTGGCGATGCCGAGGTGGAAGTCGTCGTCGCCGCGGTCGAACAGCGCGGACTGCCCGGTCGCGTGGCCTTCGCGGCAGGTCTCGTCGGCGGTCTCGATGGCGCGCAGCTCGGCGGGGGTGGCCCGGGTCGCGGCCAACCGGCTGGCCGCGGTCTCCTGTACCCGGCGGAACTCGAACAGCATGTACACGTGGTCGAGGTCCGTCGGCAGGAAGAAACCCTCCCAGCGCGACGAGCCGAGCATGCCCTCGTCGTCGGCCACGTAGAGTCCGCGGCCTTTCTGCACGCGTACCCGGCCGATCGCGGAGAGGATCTTGAGGGCCTCGCGCACGACCGTCCGGCCGGTACCGAGCCGCGCGGCGAGTTCGTTCTCGGTGGGCATGCGGTCACCGGGGCGCAGCCGTAGCTCGGCGATGAGCTCGAGAATCTGTTCTGCCACCAGCTCGTAGCGGGGCCGGTACGCGCCGGCTCGGTGCACGCCGTCCTGTTCCCGCGCGGACCCATCGGCCGGCGCCGATATGGGCGTGCCGTCCACCGGACTGCCTCCTTCGTCGCGGTCCACACCGAGAGTATGACCCATCTCCGCACCACTACGGGGAGCATACATATCATCCGCACTAGAGCGGTCGATAAGTATGACTCATTATCTCGTCTGATCCTGAGGGTCGCGGGGATCAGCAGGTCACAAGGCTCCGATCGTCTTCTCGTCGTAACGTGCTCGAAAAATAGGCATGCTCATCCTCTTGACTGCCGGAGTACGTGAGCGCTCTCATGGGGGCCACGATGAACCGCCCGGTTTGCCGTGATAAGGGGGTGATCGTGGTGGCCGTGCGGACCACCTCGGTCATGCGGGGGCTCCCAGATGAGTCGGACACATATCGCCTGCCGTCGCCTTCAAGATCCGACCAGCGGGCGCCAGTACGTCAGTGGAGCAGCTCATGACAGTGAAGGTCCGCGCCGACGGCGCGAGGACATCGGGCAGGGGCCGACGGCGCGCCGCATTCGTGGCCATCGGCAGCGCATTCGTCCTGGCGGCCGCCGCGGCCTGCGGCAGCGGGTCCGGTGGCACCACCGGCGGCGCCCAGGGCGGATTCCGTGAGGCGCCACAGACCGCCGGTCCGCTGACGGTGTGGGTCGACTCGACGCGACTCGCGGCCGCGCAGCTGTACCAGAAGCAACACCCCACGGTGAAGATGGACATCGTCACCTACGACGGGGACGCCAACGGCTCGAACTACCTGCAGACCAAGGTGAGCCTGTTCAACCGGACCCGCAAGGGCTGGCCGGACGTCGTCTTCAGCACGCAGAACAACGAGGCCTCCTGGGCGGTGCAGGCGGGCTTCACCGCCCCGCTGGACAAGGGCCTGATCCCGCAGTCGACCCTCTCCGGATGGGCGAAGGGCGCCAATGCCCCGTGCACGGTGAGCGGCACGCTGTACTGCCTGCGCAACGACCTGTCCCAGACGGTGCTCTGGTACAACGCCCCGCTCATGAAGAAGTGGGGCTACGAGGTCCCCAGGACATGGGAGGACTTCGAGGCGCTGGGCCAGAAGGTCGCCGCCCAGCACCCCGGCTACCTGGTCGGCTCGGCGGGCGACAGCTTCACCCCGGAGATCTACATGTGGGCCGGCAAGTGCGGCGCCAACCAGATCACCGGCCCCCGGTCGATCACCGTCGACACCACCAGCGCGAACTGCACCCGCATGGCGTCGCTGCTGGACACCCTGGTCAAGACCCACACCATGACGATGAGCAGCGTGTTCAGCTCTGACTTCGACAAGAACCAGGCCGGCAAGGTCCTGACGCTGCCCGGCCCGGCATGGTTCGGCGGCGCGCTCTTCCAAGGAACGTTCAAGACCCCGGCCGGCCAGATCGCGGCCGCCCCGATGCCCCAGTGGTCCGGCGATCCTAACCTCACCGTGGGCAACGTCGGCGGCGGCACCTGGCTGCTGTCGGCGCACAGCGCCCACATCAAGGCCGCCACCGACTTCCTCACCTGGGTGACAACCGCGGACGACTACCAGGGGAAGGTCGCCCCCGGATATCCGGCGTACGCGCCCGCGGCCAGGACGTGGCTGACGAACCAGGCCTCGTCCCACTATTACGCGAACGACATCTCCGGGCCTCTCCAGGCCGCGGCCGGCCAGGTGTGGTCCGGCTGGGGCTACGGCCAGTTCAGCCAGGAGGCGATCTGGGCGGCCACCGTCACCCCGGGCATGACCGCCGGCAAGACCATCGTCTCGCTGCTCCCAGCCTGGAAGACCGCCGTCGCGAACTACGCGCGGGCCGACGGGTACAAGGTCGGCCCGTGAGTACACCCTCCACCACCGTCGGCGGCCGGGCCGGCGCACCGCGCGCACGACGCGCGTGGTGGCCTGGCCGGGCCGGCCACGCCTTCGTCGCCCCGTACGTCGTGCTGCTGATCGCGTTCGGCGTCGTCCCGACGGTCTACGCGATCGACTTCGCCTTCACCGACGCGACGGGTCGCTTCGCGGGCCTGGCGAACTTCACCTCCGCGGCGGCCGACTTCCGGTTCGTCCCGGCGATCGGCCACGTGGCGCTGTACCTGCTCTTCTGGCTCGTCGCGCTTGTCGTGCTGGTGGTCGGGCTCGCACTGCTGCTGCACGGCCTCACCGCGCGCGTCGCCGACAGGACGCTGCGGTTCCTGTACTACATCCCCGGGGCGCTGGCCGGGGCGGCGAGCGTGATGGTCTGGCTGTTCATGCTCGATCCGGCGGTGAGCCCGGCCGGCTTCCTGCTGCGCGCCTTCGGCCTCGGCACCTTCCCCCAGGTCATCGCGCCCGGACACCTGCCCGTCCTGCTCGCCATCATCGCGTTCTGGACCGGCGCGGGCGGCTGGATCGTCGTCATGTACGGCGCGCTGAACACCATCTCCACCGACGTTCTGGAGGCGGCGCGGATCGACGGGGCCGGGCCCTGGCAGATCGCCCGCCGCATCCAGATCCCACTGCTGCGCAAATGGATCGTCTACATGGTGATCCTCGCCTTCGCCGTCGGCACGCAGTTGTTCGTCGAGCCGCAACTGCTGTCGCAGGCGAGCAACGGCGTCGCCGGCCGGGACTACTCACCGAACCAGCTCTCCTACGACTTCGCCTTCCAGAACAACAACGTGAACACCGCCGCGGCCGTCTCGGTCGAGCTGCTGGTGGTCGGGCTCGTGGTCGCGGGCCTGTTCGTCGCCCGATCGGGGTTCTTCGATGCCGACTGACACCCGGCGGCGTCCCACCGTGTCCACCCGTGGCGCCGCAGGGGAGGCGGCGGGCCGGAGACGGCCGCGCAGCGCCGCCCGCCGGCGGCCGCCGAACCCGCTGCGCGCCCTCGTGCTCGTCGCGTTCCTGCTGTTCTTCTTCGTCCCGGTGCTCTGGCTGGCACTGGCCGCCACCAAGACCGACGCGCAGCTCGTGCACGGCAACCCGCTGTCCTTCGGGTCCTGGTCGGCGCTGCGCCACAACTGGGACAGGCTGACGGCCTACCAGGACGACGCCATCTTCCTGTGGCTGCGGAACTCGGCGCTGTACTCGTTCCTCGCCCTCGCGATCACGCTGGCCGTGACGATCCCGGCCGGCTACGCCCTCGCGATGACCGAGTTCCGCGGCCGGCGCACCCTCCTCCTGGCCACCCTCGTCGTGATGCTGATGCCGAACGCGACGCTGGTGGTGCCGCTCTTCCTCGAGATCAACGCGGTGCACCTGGTCGGCTCGATGTGGTCGATCGTGCTGCCGTACTCGTTCTATCCCTTCGGCGTGTACCTGACCTACATCTACTTCAGCACCGCATTGCCCAGGGAGCTGCTGGCCGCCGCGAAGCTCGACGGCTGCTCGGAGTTCGGCGCGTTCCGGCGCATCGCCCTGCCGCTGGCCGCGCCGGTCATCGCGCTGGTCGGATTCTTCGGCTTCGTCGCCAACTGGACCAACTACTTCCTGCCCTACGTTCTGCTGCCCGAGAGCCGCCAGTTCCCCGTTCAGGTCGGTCTCGGAACGCTGCTCGACAACGTCCCCCAGTTCAACCCGACCGCCGGCACGCTCGCGGTCGAGCGGCCCGAGCTCGCCCTGGCGACACTGCTGGCGATCACGCCCGTGCTCGCCATCTTCGTCTTCTCCCAGCGCTTCCTGGTCGCCGGAATGCTCGCCGGTGCGACGAAGGACTGACCCGACCGGCGCGGCGGCATACGGCTCGTACTCCCCGTCGGGTGCGGCCGCGCTCTGGATTGGAGGATCCCGGATGCTCCCCGTCATCACGGCCTCGGTACCGGTGCTCGAACCGCCGGGCTGGGCGATCGAGCAGCGCGGGCTGTTCGACCTGCTCGACCACGCCTGGCGTCGCTTCGCCCGCGACTTCACCGGACCGGACGGGCGGCTGCTCTACAACGGTCGGCTCACGTCGCGGGACGGCGTGGACGACTTCTACGAGACGTTCTTCAACTGGCCGCAGCTGTACCTGCTGGGCGGGGCCGACGACCTGCTCGCCGCGTCCGAGCATCACTGGCACGGCGTGACCCGGCAGCTCACCGAGCTGGGGATGCTGCACGAGGAGTACGAGCGGGGCTACGACTGGTTCCACCAGGGCGAGAGCCTGCTGCTGCTCTACTTCCTGTGCATGGCCGCGCCAGATCGCTGGGCGGAACGGGCGCTGCGGTTCGCCGACCTGTACGCCGACCCGGCGCACGGCAACTACGACCCCGAGCACCGCGTCATCCGGCGCCCGCACAACGGGAGCGACCCGCGGCGGGAGGGGCTCTTCGACGGCGCGGGCTACCCCTGGCTGCCTCAGGAGGCCGCGATGTACGGCTTCCCGCTCGACTGGGTGGTGCCGCCCGGCGCCGGCGAACCGGAGCGCGACCGCGACCCGCGGCTCGGCGAGGAGATGCGCCGCCGCATGGGCACGGGCGACACCGCGGTCAACCTCGCCGCCTCCGGGCTCGTCCTCAACGCCTGGATGCTGTCCGGCGAGCCGCGCTACCGAGACTGGATCGCCGAGTACGTCGGCGCCTGGCGCGAACGCGCGGCCGCCAACGGCGGTGTCATCCCCGACAACGTCGCCCCCGACGGCACGGTCGGCGGCCTGCTGGAGGGCCGCTGGTACGGCGGGCATTACGGCTGGTCCTGGCCGCACGGCTGGTACAGCGTCGGACATGCCGCGATGGTCGCGGCCCTGGCAGGCGCCGCCGCCACCGGCGACGACTCCTTCCTCGATCTCGTACGCCCGGCGCTGGACGAGATCATCGCGCACGGCAAGGTCATGGCCTTCACCGAGGCCGACTCCAGCATCCGGTCGAAATGGACCGTGCAGCTGGCGGAGGACGTGCACACCCCGACCCTGCACGTGCCGTTCCGGTACGGCGACAAGGGGTGGTTCGACCACAACCCGATGCTGATGGGGGTGCCCGCCGCGCTGTGGCACCACTCCGCCTCCGCCTCCGACCGGGAACGCATCGAGCGGCTGCGCGCGGCCTGCGGGTACGACTGGCGGACCGTGCGGTCGTTCCGCAGTAAGGAGGAGGCCGGGCACGAGGAGCCCTGGTTCGCCTTCCTCGCCGGCGACGACCCCGGCTACCCGGAACGGATCCTCGCCGCCGCCCAGGCCCAGGTGCGGCATCGCCTGACCCGCATGGAGCGGTACCGCGGCCGGGAGGTGCCGGAGGCCGACATCCACCTCTGGCAGCAGTCCAACCCCGTCGTGACCGAGGCGCTGGTCCAGCTGACCTGGGGCGGCCCGCAGGTCATCTACAACGGCGGGCTGCAGCAGGCGCGCGTGCGCCACTACGACGCGGACGCTCGCCGCCCCGGTCTGCCGCCGTCGGTGGCGGCCCTCGTCTCCGCCATCGACCCGGACGCGACCATCGTCGACCTGGTCAACCTCGATCCGCAGGCCACGCGCCGCGTCATCGTCCAGGCCGGAGCGTTCGCCGAGCACACGATTCGCACGGTGCGCCACACCGTCTGCAGCGACCCGTCCTGGATCGGCGACCTGTACGACTACGGGCACGGCCGGCCCGTGGTGACGTCCACCGAGACGCGTGCCGGAGGCCCCTGGCTCCTCGTGGAACTGCCCCGCTCGACCTGCGTCCGTCTGACGCTGCGGCTCGACCTGCGCACGCGCCCGCCGTCGTACCGCACCCCGTTCGGCGCGCCGGTCGTCGATGACCCGTCACCCAGGGAGGATCCGCGATGACAGGCCCGGCTCGCCGGCGGCGCGTCGCCTATGCCGGGCCTCGGCGCCTGACGCTCGGCACCGCCGAGCCCACGTCGTTGCCGGCCGACCACGTCCGCGTCGATGTGGCCTACACCGGGATCTGCGGCATCGACCTGCGCATCTTCCACGGCGACATGGACAGCCGGGTGGATCCGCCCCGCGTGATCGGACACGAGATGTCCGGCCGGATCGCACAGGTCGGGCCCGACGTCCGCGAATGGTGGCCGGGCGACCAGGTCACCGTCATGCCGTTGATCAGGTGCGGCGGCTGCCCGGCCTGCCGGGCGGGTCACCCGCACCTCTGCCACCGGCTGATCTTCTTCGGCATTGACGCGCCCGGATGCATGCAGAACAGCTGGACGGTGCCCGCCTCCGCACTGGTCCGGCTCCCGCTCGAGGCGCGCCTCGACCACGCCGCCCTCGCCGAGCCCACCGCCGTGGCCGTGCACGCCGTACGGCGTGCGGGCCTGCGGCCGGGGGAGAAGGCGATCGTGGTCGGCGGCGGCCCGACCGGGCTGCTCGTCGCGATCGTCGCCCGCCGGACCGGAGCCGACGTGCTGCTGGTGGAGGCCGACCCGCACCGCACGTCCGTCGCCGAAGACCACGGCCTGCGCACGATCGACCCGAACGGCGACCGCCTCGCCCTGGTGGTCGGGGAGTGGACCGCCGGCGCGGGCGCCGCGGTGGCCTTCGAGGTCTCCGGCCTCGCGGCCGGTGTCGCCACCGCGGTGGACGTGCTGGCCGTCCGCGGTCGCATGGTGCAGGTGGCCGCGCACCCGGCTCCACGGGAGGTCAGCCTGCCCCGTTTGATATCGCGCGAGCTCACTCTCGTCGGCGCCTGCCTCTACGATCGGGCGGACTTCGAGACGGCCGTGGGCCTGATCGCCGACGGGGACGTCCCTGCCGGGACGCTGATCTCCCGGATCGAACCGCTCGAACGGGCCGTGCAGGCCTTCGACGCGCTCGATGCCGGCATGGGTGTGATGAAGGTCCTGGTCGACTGCCGGGCGGACTGAACGGCATCCCTGCCCAACGCGGAAAATGTGTGGCGTCTCGAAGTTCAGTGCGCTGCGGGCGCCGGACCGGTGCTGTTGCGCAGCGAGATCGGCGGAACGAACAGGTGCTGCCTGGGCGGCCCGTCCGGCTCGGCGATGCGTTCGACGAGGAAGTCGACGGCGGTCGCACCCATGTCCACCGCGGGCAGGTCGGCCGCGGTGAGCTGGGGACGGAACTGCTCGGCCCAGAAGCGCGCGGCGACGCCGGCGATGGAGAAGCGGGCCGGGATGTTCAGCTCGGCATCCTCGAGAGCTCGCTGGACGCCGGGCAGCGCAGCCTCGTTGACCGTCACGACCGCAGTGACCTCGGGGTGGGCGCGCAGGATCTCCTGGACGCACGTCTCGCCGGCCGACGCGTCGTCGGCGCAGCAGAACTCCATCCCTCCGATGCCGTGGCGGGCGACGGCGTCGGCGAAGCCCTCGCGGGCCCGGTGCGCGGGGCCGTAGCCGGAGGCGACGAGCTCGGTGGAGCGGTTGATCAGCGCGATGTGGCGATGCCCGAGGTCGGCCAGATGGTTCACGCATCGGCCGACCAGCGTGGCGTAGTCGACGTCGATCCAACACATCCCCTGCGGCCGGGCGGTGCGGCCGATGGTCACGAACGGCAGCCGCAAGGCCTTCAACCGCCTGACGCGAGGATCGTCCAGGCGGATCTCCATGAGGATGACACCGTCCACGCGGCGCCCGTCGACGATCCGTTCGAAGGAACGGTCGTGGTCGCCGCCGGAAGACGACAGCAGCACGTCCAGATCGGCACGATCGGCGGCCTCCATGACGCTGGCGACGAACTCCAGCTGCATGAGGTTCAGCCGCCCTCGGGCCGGCGGGACGACCAGCCCGAGCGTGCGATTACGGCCCTCCCTCAGTGCCCGCGCGGTGGCGTTCGGGCGGTAGCCCAGCTCGTCGATGACCGCCTGGATGCGCTGCCGGGTCACCTCCGACACCGCACGCTTGCCGCTGAGCGCATACGACACGGTGCTGCGCGACACTCCGGCGCGGCGGGCGATCTCGCCGATGTTCATCGAGCTCCTTCGCGGCGTCGGAGCGACCGGAGCGGGTCGCCGACCGGCCGACCTGTTCGACGGGATCACAACAATCAGTCGAATCGTTTCGTCGATATTCCACGGATTGTAGTCATCCACCGGCTTGTTGGCGAGCAATGCGGCCGGACGTGCATTGTGGGCGGTAGCGTCGCGATCGGCCGGCGCCTTGCCGCTTTTCGGGAGCCGGAGCGATCCGAGAGCCAGGAGTCCGCCGCTTTGAAAGCCCGTGAAAGGCGATCGGACGGTCGGCCGCCTTGTATGGCTCCCCGAGCAGGGGGAACGGGGCCCGTGCGTCGGCGGCCTGTGGCCGGACATTGACCCCCCCGGCCTGCGATCGTAATATCCGGGCGAGTTTCGAATCGATTCGAAAGTCGTGGGAGCCGGTCGCCGCCCACCCGCCGGATGGCCGGATCCGCCGTGTCGCCATCTGCAGCAAGCGAGACGACGAAGTGGGAGAGACAATGCGACGATCTTGGGTCCGTCGGCTCCTCTCGGCGGCCGTGCCGCTGGCCGTCGCCGCGTCCGCCGGCGCGGTGGCGATCATGCCGGCGCAGGCGGCCTCCGGATGCGCGGGGACCTACTCGATCACCGGTCAGTGGCAGGGCGGCGGCAGTAACCCCGTGCCGACCAGTTCTGCGATGGACGGCGTCACCTGCGCCGGCGGGACGATGACCTCCCCGACGCCCAGGGCCGGGGGACTCCCGTCGAGCCTTCACTGGTCGGACCGAGGTCCGCTCATGCGCGCCAAGCCCGCGTCCGGGCACGACATCGTCTCGGTGAAGGACCCGAGCATCGTGCGCCACAACGGGCAATGGCTGGTGTACGCCACGACCGCGGACACCTCCGGTGCCTGGAGCGTCGAGTACACGCACTTCTCCGACTTCTCCCAGGCCGCGACGGCGCCGCAGTACTACCTGAGCGACAACCCGAATATCGGCAACCGGTACATGGCCGCGCCGCAGCTGTTCTACTTCGCTCCGAAGAAAAAATGGTTCCTGGTCTTCCAGCAGGGCCCGCCCGCGTACTCCACCACCGACGATCCGGCCAAGCCGCAGACGTGGAGCACACCCACAGACTTCTTCGCCGGTGACCCGCCCGTGGTGACCCAGCGCGGGCACGGCTGGCTGGACTTCTTCGTCATCTGCGACACCGCGAACTGCTATCTGTTCGGCGCCGACGACGCCGGTGACATCTTCCGGTCCCAGACCACGCTGGCGAACTTTCCGAACGGATTCGGCAACACGACGGTGGTGCTGCACGACGACAACGCCGGCAACGTGTTCGAGGGCACCGCGGTGTACAAGGTCAAGGGATCGAACACCTACCTGATGCTCGTGGAGGGTTTCGACTCGAGCGGCAGGCGGATCTACCGGGCCTGGACGTCGAACAGCCTGGCCGGTTCGTGGACGCCGTACCTGACCTCGGGCACCAACCCGTTCGCGGGCCTCGCCAACACCACGTTCCCAGCCGGGCAGTGGACCGATCACATCAGCCACGGCGAGCTGATCCGCACCGGATACGACCAGAACCTCGAGATCGACCCCTGCCACCTGCAGTTCTTCTACCAGGGCGTCGACCCGAGCAGCACCGGCCTGCCGTACTCACAACTGCCGTGGAAGCTGGGCCTGCTCACCCAGACCAAAGCCTGCTGACAGCGAAGCGACGTCTCCCGCCGGCCCTGACTTCCGTCAGGGCGACAGGGTCCGTGGCCGCCCGAAAACGCAGCCGTTATCGATCAGCACTTCGTTCCCGGCTTGACGCGTCCGCGTCGTTGAGCCGCAGTCCCAATGACGGAGGTCTTCGTGAATCCAGTTTCAAAGGGCCTACCTCGGGCGGTGCGGCTGGCGGTCGCCTGCCTGCTGGCCATGGCGGCGGCCGTGCTCGTCCTCGGCGGGCAGGCGGCGGTCAGCGCCGCTGCGGCGGCCTCGCTCCCGTGCGACCTCTACGCCGCGGGCGGCACGCCGTGTGCGACGGCGCACAGTACGACCCGTGCCCTGTTCGCGTCCTACAACGGTCCCCTCTACCAGATCCAGCGCAAGTCCGACCAGAAGTACCTCGACATCGGCCTGCTGTCGGCCGGCGGGATTGCCGATGCCGCCCCGCAGGTGTCGTTCTGTGCCGGCACCTCGTGCACGATCACGAAGATCTACGACCAGACCGCCAACCACAATGATCTGCCGATCTCCTGGGGCGGCTTGTGGAAGGGACCCGGGCCCAACGGCGCCGACATCGGGGCGGACGCGATGGCACTGCCGGTGACAGTGGGCGGTCACCCCGCGTACGGGATCAAGAACACCCCGGGCACCGGTTACCGGGTCGACCACGCCAAAGGCGTGCCCACGGGCTCCCAGCCGGCAGGCATCTACATGGTGACCTCGTCGAACTACGTGAACCAGTGGTGCTGTTTCGACTACGGCAGTGGCGAGAACTCCCACACCGACACCGGCAACGCGACCATGAACGCGATCGAGTGGGGCACCGCCTGCTGGTTCGGCGGGTGCGTCGGCAGCGGCCCGTGGGTGGAGGCCGACCTGGAGAACGGCATGTACCACACCGGCACCGGCTCAAATAAGGATCCGAACAACTCCGGGGTGCACTTCCCGTTCGTCAGCGCCTGGGAGAAGAACAACGGCACCAGCAATTTCACGCTGAAATATGGCAACGCCGGCAACGGCGGGCTGACGACACCGTATTCGGGGGCGCTTCCCAACGGCTATTCACCGATGCGCGTGGACAGCTCGATCCTGCTCGGCACCGGCGGTGACAACAGCAACAGTGGCCAGGGCGAGTTCTTCGAGGGCGCCGTCACCAACGGCTATCCTTCCGACGCGACCGAGAATGCGGTGCAGGCGAGCATCACGGCTGCCGGGTACGGGTCCGGTGGCGGCGGTGGGAGTTTCCCAGGCGGTTATCAGCAGCTGGTGGTCGGCAATAACGGTCTGTGTCTGGATGTCTACGGCAATACGAGTGCTTCTGGTGCGGCGGTCGATCAGTGGTCGTGTAACGGGCAGTCC
>NZ_JBFAJC010000098.1:0-17253 GCF_040655075.1 Actinoallomurus sp. NPDC050550
CGATGTCCAGGACACATGAGTGCTCACTTGCCGGCGGCTACCAACCAACCCAGGAGTCTGCCGGATGGCAGGCTCCCAGAACTGATTAGGACACTGGTATGGACGATCTCAAGCTCGGTGTGATCGGACTGGGGGTACGCAGTACCCTCGCCGACCTCGCGCATCGGCCCGGAGCCGGATCACGACTGGTCGCCTGCTGCGACCGGGATCCCCAGATGCTGGAGAAGGCCCGGCAGCGCTTTGGACCCGACGTGACGACCACGACCGACCATCGCGAACTCCTGCACGCCGATCTCGACGGCGTGTTCGTGCTGACCCCGGACCACACGCACGAGCCGATCGGTGTGGAGTTCCTCCAGGCGGGCATCCCGGTGTTCCTGGAGAAGCCGCTCGCCATCACCACCGCCGGCTGCGACCGGCTGCTGGCGGTCGCGCGAACGTCGGGAACGCCGTTGTACGTCGGGCACAACATGCGGCACATGCCGGTCGTCGTCGCCATGCGCAAACTGATCGAAGAGGGTGCCATCGGTTCGGTCAAGGCGATCTGGTGCCGGCACTTCGTCGGACACGGGGGAGACTTCTACTTCAGGGACTGGCACGCCGACCGGCGGAACACCACCGGTCTGCTGCTGCAGAAGGGCGCTCACGACATCGACGTCATCCACTGGCTCGGCGGGGGCTACTCCCGGCGGGTGAACGGCATGGGAGGCCTGGTCGTGTACGGCGACATCACCTCCCGGCGCGATCGGGCAGGGGAGCGCATGACGGACTGGCTCGACCCCGAGCACAACTGGCCCCCCTCGAGCCTGCGGGACCTGAACCCGGTCGTCGACGTCGAGGACCTCAGCATGATGCAGATGCGGCTGGACAACGGAGTGTTCGCGAGCTATCAGCAGTGCCACTTCACCCCGGACTACTGGCGCAACTACACCGTCATCGGAACCGAGGGGCGCCTGGAGAACTTCGGCGACGCCGAAGGGGCGACCATCAAGGTCTGGAACCGCCGTTCGGACTACCGCGCGGACGCCGACCTCGAACTTCCCATCCCGAAGCAGGAGGGCTGGCACGGAGGCGCCGACCCCCGCCTGGTGGAGGAGTTCCTGCACTTCATCCGTACGGGCGCGGCCACCGTCACATCTCCTGTCGCGGCGCGTGAGGCGGTCGCCGCCGGATACGCCGCCACCATGTCCCTCCGGGACGGCGGCCGGGCCGTGGACGTACCTCCTCCGGCCACCGAGGTCGCCACCTACTTCGCGAACGGCCAGACCGAAGACGCCTCCGCTGGGTCACTTGTCCGAGAGGCCGAGAGGAGACGGTGAACGGACAGCGCCTCGGCACGAGCGCCGCCCGCGTCACCCGGATCGGATTCGGCGCCGCCGCGATCGGCGGACTCTACGCGTCCGTCGACGCCGCGGATGCCGAGGCCGCCATCCAGGCGGCGTGGGACGGCGGTGTCCGCTACTTCGACACCGCACCGCACTACGGCGTCGGCCTATCCGAGGAGCGACTCGGTGCGTTCCTGCGCGAACGGCCCCACACCGACTTCACGGTCTCCACGAAGGTAGGGCGCCTGCTCGTACCAGCGGAGGTGCCGCCGCCCGACGGCGTCGATGGTTTCCACGGCACTCCCGCCCGTACGCGGGTTCGCGACTACAGCCGCGACGGAGTCCGCCGCTCCCTGGACGACAGTCTCGAACGCCTCGGACTGGACCGGATCGACATCGCGCTCATCCATGACCCGGACGACCATGTCGAGCAGGCGATCGACGAGGCTTATCCCGCGCTGCGCGAACTCCGGGACCAGGGAACGGTCGGCGCCATCGGCGTCGGTATGAACGAGACGGCGGCGCTCGCCAGGTTCGTCCGTGAGACGGATCTGGACTGCGTCCTGGTGGCCGGGCGCTACACGATGCTCGACCACTCGGCCGCCGAGGACCTGCTGCCGCTGTGTGCCGAGCGCGGCGTCGGCGTGATCGCGGGCGGCGCGTTCAACAGCGGACTGCTCGCCGCCCCCCGCCCCGGTATGCGATACGACTACGCGGTCGCCCCGCCTTCCGTTCTGGCCCGCGCCCTGCGGATGAAGGAGATCTGCGAGCGGCACGGAACACCATTGCGCGCCGCCGCACTCCAGTTCACTGCGGCGCACCAGGCCATCACCACGGTCCTGCTGGGCGCCCGCTCTGCGGCCGAGGTCAGCGACGGGCTGCGGATGGCCGGCTTTCCGGTCCCCGCGAAGCTCTGGTCCGACCTCCGGTCGGACGGGCTGCTCGGAGGCGAGTTTCCGGTAGCGGGAGCTTGACCCGCGGAGAACGGATCAGGCCGTTGGCCTGGGTCGGGGCGCGGCCACAAGAAACCGGCCACAAGAAACCGGCGTCGAGAAGTCGGCCTCAAGCCGGCACGGGGCTGGGCGGCCGAGCACGCTTGATGTGCGGAAGCTGAGCATTCGAGCCGTCCGCACGCCACCCGCGTGGACGTGATCCGCGGGTCGCGTGTGCATGGCCGGTGTGATCGTAGCCGTCGGCGACGCGCTTAACCCTGGTCTCCTCGCCGTTTCGGCGAGGAGACCAGGGAGACTGCGTGACGTCCAGCCCGAATTGCGGATAAGTGTGCTTATGGGCGGGAGACGCCATCGCTGCCCGTGCGTATCTTGGCGATTTCGCTTACACCTGAATCGGCCGGCCGCCGTTTAAGCGTGGTGTGTCCGGGCGGTGACTTGTTCGGGGGCGCCGGTGGTGAGGAACCGGATCTGGGATGTCGAGCCTGTCGTACCGGTCGCGCTGTAGCCGACTGACTGGGCGCCGGACGTGAAGGAGGCGGACCCTTGCGCGGTCACGGTGCCGAGCAGGTGCCAGGTGTGGTCGTACAGTTTGGCCGTCGCGGTGCCGTCGTCCACCAGGTAGCCGTCGGCGGGCACGGTGGTGTCGAAGGTCGCCGTGTTGCCTCCGATGGTGACCGAGGGGTTGGTCACGGCGCCGCCGGAGGCGTGCAACTGGAACTGCAGGGGTTGTGCGGTGTGGGTGTTGGTGTACTGCCAGGTGCTCGTGGTGCCGTTGTTCGGCGCGCTGAGCGGCTTCGCGGGGTACTCGATGTCGTAGAGCTTCCAGGTTTTGCCGGGGACGACGTTCTCGAGGTGCCAGTAGGTGTTCGGGTCTCGCATCTCGGTCATCTGCCGGTCGCTGAAGGCGTGTGAGTTCCGGGCCGTTTCCCACTGCTTCCAGGCGTTCAGCACCTGAGCGGTGTCGCCGCTGCTGTCGAGGGCGTGAACGCTGGCCTGGAGGCCGGCGCCGGCGTTCCAGCTCGCCATCTTTGACAGCTGCCATTCCTGGTCAAGGGTTGAGTCGCTGGGGCTGTAGGAGACCCAGCCCATCATGTCGGGCAGGTAGTTGCGCCGGTAGTAGGCCTGGTGGTCGTAGCGAACGGAAAGCGGGGTACAGCAGGTCTCGCCCCAGCTCACCCGGCCTTGCGCGTCCCATGTGCCGGGGACGACGTTGCTCGCTTCGGAGATGAAATCATCGGTGGAGTTGAGCTTGCGGTACATCCCGTTGATCATCTTGTTCGTCGCATATGTGCCGTATCCGGCCTGCGACGCGGACTCCATGCCATCGAAGGACATCGCCTTGATACCCGTGGTGTTGAAGATTTGCGCGAGACGGCTCGACAGTCTGTCGATCATGGTCACGCCGCCGATGAATCCGCCGTATTCGTTCCCCTGAAGGCGGGTCAATGTAGCACCCGCCGGATAGGCGGCCGCACTCGTTCCGAACATTCCCCGCGAAATCAGGCTTGCCTGCCATTCCGTTGAGGAGCCGGGGACCGGTGTCACGGACTTGAAGTTGAGGATCTCATTCCCGATGCGCATGAGATTGAACAGGCCGCCTTTGAAGATGGAGTCTCCATCGACGTAGACCGTCTTCGAAGCGGCATCCAGCGGCCTGGTGAGCTTGACCGAGCCCTGTATGGCCAGACCCGGGTCGGGGACAGGCGCGACGTAGGGGTCGTTGGTATCGATGAAGTCGGACAGGGTGTGAACCCCTACCTTGACCCCGTTCCGGGCCGCGGTACTCGTCAATCCGGTCGCGCCGGCGTCCGATCCGCCGAACGCCGAGTCGAATTGGTAGTGGCCGGCCGACGTCCAGGGACCGTCCGCCGACGGCAGTGAGTAGATGTACTTGATTCCGGCCTGCTTCGCGTACCGGCTTGCCGCCGTGACCGTGTTCGTGCTGATGTCGGACAAGACGAGGAAGGACTGGGAGGCCCCCTGCGAGGTCTTCTCCCACTCACCGTTGATTTTCGGGTGCGGCAGGCTCTCGCCGGTCTCGACGCGCGACAGGGTGTTCAGGACGTTGTCCGGCTCGGTCCCGAACAGGGCGATCTTCGATCCCTTTATCAGCGCGTCGGGGCCGCTCATCGGTGGAACCGGCACGCGCGGCTCGTTGATGTCCGGCCAGCCGACCATCCGGTACCGCGTCTTCGTGGAGTCGTAGGTGTATGCCTGCAGGATGCTGCCCCAGTTGGTCTCAGACGCGCTGAACCATCCGAACGGCCAGTTCGAACCTCCCACTTTGGGGGGCCCGTCGGGGTAGCTCAGATTGTCGAACTCATCCGGCCACCCGCCGATCGTCTTGTCGTTGAGCCCGTGGATTCCGATCGCGAAGTCACTGTCGCGGACCACGCCGACACTCTCCCCGACGGTCTGGGTGATGGTCGTGGTGATCGGTCCCCACATGAGCGTCTGCACGTCCACGCCGGCCGGGGCTTTGAGACTCGCCACCTCGAACGTCGAGTAGCCGGCCTTCGGCACGACCTGGACACTGACCCGGATGTGCTTCGAGCCGAACTCGAAGGTGAACGTCGACGAAGCCGTGTCGTACGACAATGACGTGGGCAACTGTTGTGCCCCATCGGCAACGAGCTTGATCAGCGACGCCGGATGATCCGCGCTGGCGTACTCGCGACGGTGTGCCATGTCCCGCAGACTTGTGATCCTGCCCGAGGCGTTCAGCGTGATGCGCAAGGAACCCGCGCGGACGGTGAAGGCGTGTGCAGCAGATGCCAGCGCCGCCGGAGCAGGGCCGCCTACCGTGGTGATGAGCGCCAGGGTCGACGATAGGACGGCCATCATCGGTTTTATTCGCATGGGGATCTCCTTTACTAGCGGTGGCATCATCTGCCGCGGAGCCGAACGTGACCGAGGACATTGAGATCGACGCCGCTGCGCGGGATCGCGACCTGGGCGGCGATGAGGAATGAGAAGAATCACCAGCTCAACGGGCATGTTCGATCCAAAGGTCGCCTGAGACAGGGTGGCGACGGATGAGCCCCTGACCTGGTGACGGGATCAGACTTGGCGGAGTGCGTGACTCGGGGCTGTGAGTGGTTGATGTGACCGAGAATATGTTTCAGATCTATCTCTTGTCGAGATCAAAGTGAAGCACATCTATACGCCCGGCGCCATAGGTGACGTGCATCCACCTTCGGCGGGTCGTCTCCGCAGGGGCCTGGACGGGGTGCGAGCGCCACCTGTGATGAGCGTCCACCAGCCGGACGACAACGGCGGGCTCGCCGGTGTCCACGAGACCCTTCCGGGCAACGGGCATGGCCCGCACCCCGATCGCCGACGGGGCGCGCGCCCCCACGAGGTCGCGTTCGGTGGGGACGACGGGATGCAGATAGATATGATCTACTGGCTGGCTATGTAAGAAAGATCAGAATTATTCTGGCATCTGGGCGATGCGATGAGTCCACCGCCGGCGATGCCGGTTCACAGTTCGGTGCGAGTGACCGTGAGCTCGGTGTTCCAGCTCGCTCCTGGTGCGAGCACGGGAGCAGATCCACGGTCAGGTCGCGCGGGTGAAGGGTCTCCGGGCAGGACGTTGGCCGGCTCCACGGCGATGACGTAGGCGCGCCGGAACCATGGGAAGCCGCTGGTGGCGTTGCATTCCTGCCAGAACCAGGCGTACGGCATCGCCGTGGCATCCCAGTCGACTCGAATGCCGAATCCGGCGCTGGGGCTGTTGATGGCGAACCAACCCGAGTCGAAGTCGGTCAGTGCCGCGAAGAGTGCGCGTCCGCTTCCCGGACCGGGCAGTTCACCAAGGTGAAGAGGGGATCCGTCGGAACCGACCGTGGCCGGGAAGGGGGCGGCGATATCCGGGGGCAGGACGTTTCCCGGCGTGTCGGCGTCGGTGAGGATGCCGCGGGCACCGGAAGTGAGCGTGCTGCGCTCGTTGATGAACGGTGCGCCGAACGCGGGGTGTTGCACCCACATGACCGGGACCGGGTCGGGGGAGGTGTTGCGGACCGTGTCGGAGACGTGCAGTGATGCGCCCTCCAGTCGGAGCGAACGCGTGAGATGAAGCGGTGCCGTGACGAGCTGAACGCTGAGCGACGTCCTGCTCTGGTCGGCGGACTCGACGTCCCATCCGACGACGGCGGCCTCACCGTGATAGCCGCGCAGAACTCCGTCGACGACACGTGGTGCTCCAGCGTTCGGGACGAGTTGCTGCCAGCCGCCCGGGTACCGGGCCAGCCAGTCGAGTCGGCTGTCGCCGGTGGAGGGGAGACGGGCCGGGTCGCGACGGCCCCAGGGCGAGCGAAACAGCACGTCGACACCGCTTGCGACGTCGACGAACGAGACGATGTCGGCACCCTTGCCGGGCAGCACTTCGACCGTGAGAAGGTCGCTGCGCAGTACGAGTGAAGGCGTGGCTGCCATCATCCACCGAACCTCGTCGCCGGCAGGCCGCGGGCGCCGAGGCCGCGCACCGCCAGCACCGATCCCGCAGGGTCTTCCTCTTCGAGGTCGAGGCCCTCTCTCGCTGTGGTCACGTAGAGCACGTCCAGGTCCGGGCCGCCGAAGGTGCAGGACGACGGCTGCCGCGCAGGCACCGGGAGCTCCATCAACGTACGCCCTTCCGGGGAGATGCGGAGGAGCCGGTCACCGCCCCACATCGCGATCCACAGGCATCCGTCCGTGTCGATCGTCATCCCGTCGGGCATACCGGACGACTCGTTGAAGCGTGTGAGCAGGCGGCGGTTGGCCAGAGTCGACCGGCCGGGGGTGACGTCGAAGGCGTTCAGTTCACCGGCGATGGTGTCGACGAGGTAGAAGGTGCGCTGATCCGGGCTCCAGCCGAGCCCGTTGGGCAGCGTGAGACCGTCGAGCACGTGCAGGCTGGACCAGTCCGGCGACAGCACGTGCAGCGCGCCCTGTCCGGGGGCGAAGTCCATGTCGGTGCTGCCCGCCCAGAGCCGACCGGACGCGTCGCACTTGGCATCGTTCATCCGATGACCGGCGGGCAGGAACGCCGATCGTGTGGTCGAGGTGCCGCCGGGGTCGACGTCGGCGAACCCCTCTTTCGTCGCGGCGACGAAGCCCCCGCTGGTCTTGGGGACGGCGGCGCCGACCAGCGTCGGCAGGGTGACGGGCTCCAGTCGGCTCCCGGTCCGGGTGTCGCCGGTATGGATGCGTCCGGCCAGGATGTCGACCCAGTGCAGCAGACCGGTCCGGCGATCCCAGAAGGGGCCTTCGCCGACACGAGCGGAGCACGGGAACGCGACGCTGATGTCGATGTCCATCATGACGATCCAGGGAGCGGTTGGAGGGGATGGCTCGTGTGCGGCATCGTCGGCGCGTTCATTGCGGAAGCACCACCGAGACCTGCGCGAGGAGCCCGCCGTCGACGGGCAGCGCGACTCCGGTGATGAAACCGGCCCGGTCACTGGCGAGGAAGGCGATGGCCTCGGCGACCTCTTCCGGGCGTGCCACCCGACCCAGAGGGTGGCCGCGTCCCCAGGATGCGATGAGCGCCGCGACGGCCTCCTCGCCGCCGTCGCAGAAGCCCCGTGCCGCCGACCGCAGCATGGGAGTGTCCACCGAGCCAGGGCAGACGGTGTTGGCCCTGACCCCGAACCGAGCCTCGTCGATGGCGATCGATCGGGCCAGGGCGTTGAGCGCGCCCTTGCTCGTCGTGTACGCGGCGACCGAGGTCTGGGTGACGAAGGCCTGAACCGAGGACACGAACACGATCGACCCGGCACCGGCCGACCGTAGCGCGGGCAGGGCGTACTTGGCCGCCAGGAACGCGCCCTTGAGGTTGACGTCCAGGACCTCGTCCCACTCGGTGCCGCTCACCTCTCCGGCCGTGCCGTACCGCTGGATACCCGCGGACGAGACCAGGACGTCGAGTCTTCCGTGATTCGCCACCACCCGGTCGACGAGTGCGGCCACCGCCGCCTCGTCGGTCACATCGACCTCGACCTGCTCGACGCCTTCCGGCGAAGGCGGAGTCGATCCGTCGCCTCCAAGTCCGGCGGCGACGACGCGCGCCCCGCGCTGTGCCAGAAGTTCGGACGCCGCCCGGCCGATTCCACTGAGCCCGCCAGTGATCAGGGCCACCTTGCCGTTGAATTCGGGCACGCTTACCCTCCCGCGAAAGGCTCACCTGCCCGGGACGGCTCTGTCCCGGGCACGTGGGCGAGTGGCTCTACTTGTACAACGCCGTCTGTGACTGCGGATCGTTCAGGTTCTGTTTCGTTAGTACCAGTGGCGTGAGCGGCTGGTCCTTCGCGATGCTCTTGTCCCCGTTGAGGTACTTCACCGCGTTCGCCACCGCCAACTGCCCGATCTGGTACGGATTCTGCGAGACCAGCGCGGTCAGTGAGCCCGCCTGCAGATCGGTGACCTCCTGCGGCCCGGCGTCGTAGCCGAGCACCGCGATCTTGCCCTTCTTGCCGGCCGTCTGTACGGCGTTGGCCGCGCCCTCGGCGGTGATGACGTTGGAGGCGAAGATCGCCACAAGCTTCGGGTGCGATGAAAGGGTCGCGGAGACGAGGCCGGCGGCCTGGGTCGCCGAGTCGTTCCCGGCGTACAGCTCGGGCAGCACGGCGTACTTCGATTGCCCGTTGAACGCCTGCTTGAAGCCGGTGTCACGGTCGTCGATCGAGCTGATGCCCGGTTTGATGTGCACGAACACGACCTCACCGCCCTGCGGTGCCTGCTTCATCAGTTCCTGAGCGCCGAGTTCGCCCCCCTTGACCGAGCTGGCGGCGATCGCCGTGAAGATCTTGCTGGTGTGGACGTTGTTCCCGGTCGTCATCACCGGGATGCCCTGGGCGACGGCCGCCTCGATCGGCGCGGCCAGCGCGGTGGCGTCGGTCGGATCGATGACGATCGCATCAGGCTTGCGCTGCACGACCGCCTGCAGCACGGGGATCTGCTCCGACGCCTGGAAGTCGGCAGGCCCCTGGACGATCGGGGTCGCGCCCGCGGCCTTCGCGGCCGCCTGGAACCCGGCCGTCTCCGTGGAGTAGTACGGGTCGCACGTGCACCCGGGGATGAAGGCGATCGTGTGGTGCTCGCCGGAACTCTTCGAGCCGCCGGGCTTCGGTGACGAGCAGCCTGAGATGGCCAGTACGGCTGCGGCGGCCGTCGCGGTCAGCACGGCTCCCGTGTTCTTCCGTGACATAGGGGACTCCATACGATTGAGCTGTAGCGGGATCGGGGCGGTGCGGAGATCGGGACGACGGGTCGTCAGGACGCCCGCATCCGCTGACTGCGCTTGATGTTGTCCACGGCGACCGCGATGATGAGGATCGCTCCGATGGCGACGGTCTGCCAGAACGGCTGGACGTTGATGATGACCAGGCCGTTGTTGAGCACTGCGGGGATCAGGACGCCGACGGCGGCGCCGAAGATCGTCCCCCGGCCGCCGAACAGGCTGGCACCACCGATGATCACGGCGGCGATCGCGACGAGATTGTCGGCGCTGTGGCCGCTGACCTCGGTCGTCGTGTACCTGGCCACGTCGAGCATGGCGGCGAGACCCGCCAGCGCGCCCATGATGACGAACAGGATGACGACGTGTCGTGAGACCTTGATGCCGCTGCGCCGCGCTGCTTCGGCGTTCGAACCGATGGCGTACGTGTAGCGGCCGAACCGGGTCTTGGCGAGGACCAGGCCGGCGACGACGGCGACCACGGCGGCGATCCAGATCGGCAGCGGGAGGCCGAGAAGGCGCCTGACACCGATCGTTGTGATCATTTTTGGCGGTATGCCCGTCACGTCGGTGCCCTTGGTGATCACCTGTGCGAGGCCGAGCGCCATCCCGAGCGTGCCGAGCGTGATGATGAACGACGGGATCTTCACCCGGGTGACGAGCAGCCCGTTGAGGAGGCCCCATGCCGCCCCGATGGAGATGCTGACGGCGAAGCCGATGACGATGCCGAGTGTGGCGTTCGGAAAGGATCTGGCTGCGGGCCCGCTCACGGCGAGGATGGTTTTGGCGCCGACCACCTCGCTGAACACCAGCACCGAGCCGATCGACAGGTCCAGCTGCCCTCCGATGATCAGGTAGGCGGTCCCCACGGCGAGCAGCGTCGTCGTCGACGCGTTGAACAGGATGTTGCGGAAGTTACCGACGTCGAAGAAGGTGCCGCCCGCCTTGACGGAGAAGAATGCGATCAGCGCGACCAGGGCAAGGAAGACCCAGTTGCCTGTCACGGCGGTCGCGACCCGGCCGGCGCGACCCCTCGTCTCACCGTCCGTGGCGGCCGTCGGCGGCGCGGTCAGGGCATCGGTCATCGGTGCTCTCCCGTCGTCGCGCTCGCGTCCGTCACCGAAGCGCCGGTGATGGCCGCGACGATGTCGTCATGGGTCGCCTCCGTCGGCGAGAGGGTCGCGGCCGTGGCTCCGAGCCGTAGCACCACGATCCGGTCGGCCACGTCGAAGACGAACGGCACACTGTGGCTGATCACGATCACGGCGATCCCTCGATCGCGGGTGCGCTTGATCAGCTGCGCGACCTGCTCGGTCTGCACGAGGCCCAGCGCCGCCGTCGGCTCATCCATGATGATCAGTTCGCGGGCCCAGATACCGGCGCGGGCGATCGCCACGCTCTGCCGTTGCCCGCCCGAGAACATGCGTACGGGCGCACGGTGGTCGGGCACCCGCGCGCCGAGCGAGTCGAGGTGCTCCTTCGCCTCACGCTGCATCCGCTTGACGTCGAGGACTCCGAGCCGTCCCAGCAGGCCTCGTTTGTGATGCTCGCGGCCCAGGAAGAGGTTGGCCGACGCGGACAGGTCGTCTGCGAGCGCCAGGTCCTGGTAGACGGTCTCGATGCCCGCCGCTCGCGCGTCGGACGGAGCGGTGAAGTGGACCCGCCGGCCGCGAACCCGCAAGTCCCCGCGGTCCGGCGCGAAGACGCCGGAGAGGATCTTGACCAGCGTCGACTTGCCGGCGCCGTTGTCGCCCATCAACGCGAGCACCTCACCTGGGGCTACGTCGAGCGAGACGTCGCTCAGCGCGGTGACGTGGCCGAACTGCTTGGAGATGTTCGTCGCGGAGAGCACCGGGGTGCGCTCGTCGCTCTGGCGAGCCGGCTGATGCGCCGTTTCCGGCAGGTTACTCGGCACGCTCGCCTCCTTTCTGTACGTTGTCCGGCATACTTGCATACAAGTTCTTTTGCATGCAAGAATCCGAGTCATGAAGTCCAACGGCTCACCTGCGGATACCTCCTCGCCGCTCACCCCGATAGCGCGGCCGCGCACGCGTACGCGGACCTCTGACCGGGTCCACGACGAGCTGGCCGCCGCGATCCGCGATCTGCGGCTACCCCCCGGCGCGTCCATGTCCGAGAACGAGCTGGCCGAGCGGCTGAAGGTCAGCCGCACCCCTCTGCGTGAGGCGATCGCGAGGCTGGCCGATGACGGTCTCGTGACGGTCGTCCCCCAGGTCGGGACACGAGTCGCGCTGATCCGCCTGCACGACGTCGAGGAGGCGCGGTTCGTACGGGAGAGCCTGGAGCTGGCGGCGTTCGAGAGCGCGTGCGAAAGATCCGAACGCGATGTAACGGTTCTGCGAGAGCTGCTGGAGGAACAGGAGCGCAGTCATCGGCGGAACGACCTCGACGCGTTCTTCGCCGCGGACGAGGCTCTGCACGCGCAGATCTTCGCGCTGGCCGGTTACCCGGGCGCCTGGCAGGCGGTCCAGCGGATGAAGCTTCAGCTCGATCGCTTGCGCAGGCTCAGCCTGCCCGAGGCTGCGACCGTACGGGGACTGATCGACGAGCATCGGGCGATCGTCGACGCCTTCGAGGCCGGTGACATCACGACCGGTCGTGAGCTCATCAGCCGACACGCCCGGCGAGCCCTCGAAAAGGCTCCGGGATTGCGGGCCAAGCACCCCGGCTACTTCACCGAATGAGCCGGTCGATGAAGCAGGCACCGGGCAAGGCGGCCGCAGCCGACTCGATCATCGACTACCTGCGTTCGCATGGGCAGCTGCCCGAACCACGAGTTACGGCTCTCACCGGGGGTGTCTCCGGTGACACCGTTCTCGTCGACGCCGCTCCCCTCCGCATCGTGGTGAAGCGGGCCCTGAACCGCCTGCTGGTGGCAGGGGAATGGACGGCCAAGCCCGAGCGGGCGATGACCGAGGCTCGGGCGATCGAACTGCTGCACTCGATCACCCCTGAGTGCACACCCGAGCTCCGCCATGCCGATCCGCTCGCCAACACTCTCGTCATGACCGCGGCGCCCGCCGACTGGGTGCCATGGAAGAGCGTGCTGCTCGGCGAGGCGCCGGACCCGGCGCTCGGCGGCTCCACGAGTACGACGAACACCTCAGGAACGGCGAAGACCGCCGGCGGAACCTCCGGCACGCTGAATACCGCGAGCACCTTGGGCGCAGTGCTCGGCACCTGGCATTCGCGGACCCGGCACGATCGCCGGATCGCCGCCCGTTTCAACGACTACGAGGCATTCGAACAGCTGCGCATCGCCCCTTTTCACCGGTCCGTCGCCGTCGCCCACCCCGCCGTCGCGGGTCGCGTCGACGAGTGCGTGCGGGAGCTCCTGGCCCGCCGCGACTGCCTCGTCCACGGCGATTTCTCACCGAAGAACGTGCTGATCGGGCCAGGCGGGCTCATGGTGCTCGATTTCGAAGTCGCCCACGTCGGGGCCGCGGTCTTCGATCTGGCGTTCATGCAGTGCCACCTGGTCCTGAAAGCACTGCACCTGCCACGGCGCGCGGCGGAAATGGCCGACGCCGCCCAGCGGTTCCTCCGCTCGTACGAGCGGGCGTGTCCCGAGCCGGTGCGGAGGCTCGGGCTGCACACGGCCTGCCTGCTCCTCGCCCGCGTCGATGGCCTCTCCCCGGCGGAATACCTGCTCCCCCCGGCCCGGCAGACCGTCCGTCACCTGGCGCTCAGCCTGCTCGCCGCCGACGACCCTTCGGCCACCGAGATGTGGGATCGCGTCCTGAGGGCGGCACGATGATCACCGCAGTCGACGCCTGGGAAGCCCTGGATTCTCGCGGCAGGCCGACGGTCGCCGCCCGCGTCGTGCTCACCGGCGGTCACCAGGGGACGGCGCTCGTCCCCTCGGGCGCCTCAGCCGGCTCGCACGAGGCAGTCGAACTACGTGACGGTGGCAGCCGCTTTTCCGGCCGTGGGGTCCGCAGTGCTGTCGCGAACGTCTCCTCGACACTCGCGCGATGCGTCATCGGGCTCGACCCCGCCGACGTCGACGCCGCTCTGAGAGAGGCCGACCCCTCTCCGTCCTTCTCGATCGTGGGCGCCAACGCCGTCCTGGCCGTATCCTTGGCCGCCGCACGCGCCGACGCCCACGCCCGCGGAACCTCACTCGCCCGCCTGTTCGCGGGGCAGCAGGCCCCGCTGCTGCTCCCGATGCCGATGGTCAACATCCTGTCCGGCGGCGCACACGCCGGGCGGATGCTCGACATCCAAGATTTCCTGGTCATTCCCGTCGGCGCCCGCACCTTCTCACAGGCACTGGAGTGGTCCGTGGCGGTCCGCGACAGCGCAACGGAGCTTGCCCTGGCCCGTGGCCATGACCAGGCGGTCCTCGTCGCAGACGAGGGAGGTCTGGGTCTGCCGCTCAGTTCCAACCGGGCCGCGCTGGAACTGCTGACCGACGCGATAGAGCGGGCCTGCCTCAGCCCGGGCTCGGACGTCGCGATAGCGATCGACGTCGCGGCTTCCCAGTTCTTCGCCGACGGCCGGTACCGCCTGGCACGCGACGGCCGTGAGCTCACCGCCGGTGGGCTCACAGAGGAGGTCGCGGACTGGTGCGAGCGATTCCCGGTCGTGTCGGTCGAAGACCTCCTCGCCGAGGACGACTGGGAAGGCTGGCAGGAGGCCACCGCGGTGCTGGGCGATCGCGTCGAACTCGTCGGTGATGACCTGTTCGTAACCCGGCCCGACCGGCTGCACCGCGGCATCGACGCCGGCATCGCCAACTCTGTCCTGATCAAGGCCAATCAGAACGGTCTGCTCAGCGGCGCGCGAGAGGTCCTGGAGCTCGCCCGATCGGCGGGTTACCGCACGGTCGTGTCGGCTCGTTCGGGGGAGACGGAGGACGACTGGCCGGCCGATCTGGCCGTCGGCTGGCGAGCCGGACAGATCAAGGTCGGCTCGACACAACGATCCGAGCGCACGTCCAAATGGAACCGCCTGCTGGAGCTGGAAGCGACCGAGGAAACAACGTTCGCGGGACCATGGCCGAGCGGCCGTCCCGGAAAGGAGCCACGGCAGTGAGCAGGTTCGACGGGCAGACGGTGCTGGTGACCGGGGCGGCCTCCGGAATCGGGTACGAGATGGCCCGGCGGTTCCGGGATGAAGGCGCCGCCGTCTACGCGGCGGACCTGCACCCTGACGGCGTGCCGGACGAGACCGTCGGGCTGCGGGTGGACGTCGCCGATTCCGACTCCGTCGCAGCGGCCGTGGCACGTGCGGTCCGGGACACGGGAGTCCTGGACGTGCTCTGCAACAACGCGGGAGCCGCCTCCACCACCGACGTGTTGGAGTGCAGCGTCGAGGAGTGGGATCGGGTCTTCGCGGTGAACGCCCGCGGGGTGTTCCTCGGCACCAAGCACGCCCTGCCCATCATGCTGGCCCAGGAGCGCGGCGTGATCGTCAACACCGCGTCGGCCGCCGGGCTGGTCGGGCTAAAGGACCGTGCCGCCTACTGCGCCAGCAAGGGCGCGGTCATCGCCCTCACCCGGCAGGTGGCCGTGCAGTACGCCGGCACCGGAGTCCGCTGCAACTGCGTATGCCCGGGCACTGTCGACTCGCCATGGGTGGGTCGGCTCCTGGCCGCGGCGCCTGATCCCGATCGCGCACGGGCGGGTCTGGTCGCCCGGCAGCCGATGGGCAGGCTCGGTGATCCCGGCGAGATCGCCGCCGCCGCGCTGTACCTGGCCTCGGCCGATGCGGCTTTCATCACCGGCACGGAACTGGTCGTCGACGGCGGCCTCGTCGCCGGTTGACCTCCCGTACGCCCGAACCCCATGGGACACATCTCCTCTCCGACGAGGAAGGACAGAATGAGATACATGCGTGTCGGCCCACCCGGCGCGGAGATCCCCGTCGTGCTGACCGGCGACGGACGCCACCTGGACCTACGCGGACTCACGACGGACATCGACGGAGACTTCCTCGGCGAGATCGACCGGCCTTTCCGGCAGCGTCAGAAGGTGACCCGCGCATGACCATCCGGCTTTCTCTCGGCCACGTTGACGAATACGACCACAGAGTCGCGACTTTCGCGCATCAGCTGGGACTCACCGGCGTCCAGTTGCACACCCCGAACCTGCTGCCAGGCGAGGATGGCCATTGGAGTCTGTCCGAACTGCGCGCGCTGCGCGAACGCTGCGACGCCGACGGCCTGGCCATCGACGGGCTGGAGAACGTGCCACTCGCCCATTTCTGGAAGATCCAACGCGGCGCGGCCGGACGCGACGAGCAGATCGAGAACTACTGCAGAACGATTCGCAATATCGCCGCGGTCGGCATCGACCTTCTCGGATACAACTTCCTGGCCACCTTCGTCTGGCGCACCTCCATGGCCGTATCTGGGCGAGGAGGGGCGAAGGTGACAGCCTTCGACCTCGCCGACATCGGCGCAGGCAACGCGTTGTCGGGCTACCGGTTGACCCCGGACGAGTCTCTCACCGAGCCTCTCACCGCCGAGCAGATGTGGGCCAACCACCAGTACTTCCTGGACGCGGTGCTTCCGGTCGCCGAAGAGGTCGGGGTCCGGCTTGCGTTGCACCCCGACGACCCACCGGTCGAGGAGCCGCTTGGCGGGGCCGCCCGCATATTCACTTCACCTGCCGCGTTGATCGCCGCGCGCGAGCAAGCGCGTTCGAGCCCCGCGTGGGGCCTCAACCTCTGCCTCGGCACGGTATCGGAGATGGGCGGCGAGCAGAGCGTCAACGAGGTGATCGACACGCTCGGTGCCGCAGGCGCGATCTGCTACGTCCACTTCCGCGACGTGCGAGGAACCGTTCCCCGCTTCACCGAGTGCTTCCTCGGTGAAGGGAACTTCGACCCGGCACGAGTGATCCGGCGCCTCCATGACATCGGCTTCGACGGCTTCCTCATCGACGACCACGTACCGGCGATGATCGGGGACCCGGACACCTGGTACGACACCTCGCCGGAGGCCTACTGCAGCAGAGGAAGGGCACACGCGATCGGATATCTCCAAGGCGTCCTCAACGGCCTCGGACTAGGTTCTGTCTGACAAAAAGCGGGCGGCATCCAGCGGGTTCGGGTTGGATGATCGTTCGTGGTGCGTCGTGGTGAGCTGACCGAGGCTGCCTGGGCTGAAATCGAGCCGTTGCTGCCCGCTGGTGATGGTCGTGGCCGACGGTGGCGAGATCACCGGCAGGTGATCAACGGAATCTTGTGGCGGTTGCGGACCGGCTCACCGTGGCGGGACATCCCTGAACGGTACGGGCCCTGGCAGACCTGTTACGAGCGCTACAAACGCTGGGATGAAGACGGGACCTGGGCCCGGCTGCTGGAACACATGCAGCTCAAGGACGACTCGCTCGGGATGTTGGACCTGGATGTGGTGGCCATCGACTCCTCGATCGCCCGCGCTCACCACCATGCGGCCGGAGCGCGGAAAAAAGGGGAGCCATCCAGGGACGATCGGGCACGATGACTATCAAAGCGGGCAGGCGGCCCAGCACCTGGGCCGCTCCCGCGGCGGGTTCACCACCAAAGTCCACCTGGTCGTCGACGGGCGAGGCCTGCCGCTGGTGCTCCAGGTGACCGCAGGCAACATCAACGACTCCACGATGTTCGAGCAGGTCATCGAAGGAATCCGGATCGCCCGGCCCGCAGTTGGACGTCCGCGGACCAGGCCCGGCCGGGTGCTGGCCGACAAGGGATACTCGGCCAAACGCATCCGCGACTACCTGCGCCGCCGCCGGATCGGTTGCGT
>NZ_JBFAJC010000099.1:0-16693 GCF_040655075.1 Actinoallomurus sp. NPDC050550
CGTTCTCGTCGTCGTTCTCGTGGGGGTCTTTGTGGGGGTGATCCTCGGGGTGGGCGGGTGGGTGGGGGTGGGGGCGCGGTTCGGGGGGGTGGGGGGGGGGGGGGGGGGGCCCCCCGGCCCCCCCCCCCCCCCGACGAGGTGGGTCAGTGGCAGTAGCCGTCGCCCTCGGAGCCGCCGTACAGGCCGGCGGTACCGGTGGACTTCAGCTTCACACAGACGCCGACGGAGTTGGCGTGCTGTGCAGCGATGTGCAGGTACTCGGCGTACAGCACGACGATGGTGCTCCAGGGGGAGGGGAGGAACCCGCCGAACTTCCGTGCCCAATCGGAACTGGAGGCGATGAGCTGGGTCTCGTTCCGGTTGAAGTAGATGGTTCCGGTGATCCAGCCCCAGGTGTAGTGCGGGTCGGCGACAACGGGGAAGGCGGCACCGCGGGTGTCCACCTGCTGGATCAGCTTGTCACCCTGGACGGTGTAGGTGGTCGGCAGCTCTCTGCCGTGAGCGTCTATGGCCCACGGAGCGCTGATCCGGCCGATCGCCTTCCCGTCCTTACCGACGACGATAACGCCGCCAAGGCTGTCTGCGACCAGCCGGCCGCCCTTGCTGTCCACAGCGAAGGACAGACTCTTGGCTGCCTTGGCATCGCGGAGGATCGCGAAGTCGGTGAAGTTACCGGGACCCGTCAGTACGGCCGCGTCGACATGGGCCAAGGCGTTAGGAGTGACCGCCAGTCCGCCTCCGACCGTGGTCTGGTGGCTGCGGGCCCCATCCAACGTGATGGTCACCTTCGAGCCGGCCGTCTGGGCCTGGGCTCGGAGCGGGGTCTTGGACGTGCCGGGCTGAGAAGCGGGGCTGATGCCCTGGTCGGCCAGTTCCTTGACGACCCGCTGGGCTCCGGTTTCAGAGGGCGCCGTCGGTGCCGCATGCGCGGGTGCGGACAGCACTCCCAAAGCAAGGCAGGCGGCCACGGTCGCGAGCAGCGCGCGGCGAGGGGATGTTGGGGATGAGGTGGGCACTATGGCTCCTTCGTCGAGGGGATCGGCGTGATATCAACGCCATCGCAACGAACGGTAAATGTTCACCGTCAGGCGGTATCAAGAGCCAAATACGTTCCATACTGTCCCGAACACCCCTAAACACCTTGTGTCGGGCGGCTACGGGGGCTGGCCTTGGATGGGGGTTGGAGCGGGGAGGACCGTGATGACCTCTGATCGGGGAGGAGAGGAGCTCGATCCGCTGGAGGCCGTGACCACGGCGGATTTCGTCGAGCTCCTACGGCAGCTGAAACAAAATTCCGGGCTGTCCTACCGGCAACTGGAACGGCGCGCCAAAATGGCTGGGGAAGTGCTCCCTTACAGCACTCTGGCCATGGCGCTCAGCAAGAACACCCTCCCTCGCACCGACCTGGTCGCCACCTTTGTCCGCGCCTGTGGGCAGGACCCAGCCGACTGGGTCGCCGCTCGCAAGCGACTAACCCGCAATCCGGCCCCGAACCCGCCTCACCCCGACACCGAACACCCCGATCCCACTCCCCCCACCCCGCCACCAGCGAATGACGGTGTCAGGCGTGGCCGGATCATGATCATGATGGTGGCGGTGTCGGCGGTCCTGGCCCTCGTGATCGGCTGGCCCTCCGTTGCCGTTGACCGTAGCGGAGCGGACGGAGCTTTGGCGCAGGACGGACACGGCTGTCACGGGCCCGACCTGCGCGTGGACCCGCGTACCCACGAGTGCTGGGGCATCAGCGGACGGAAGGCTCCCATGACCTCCTTCCAGCCGAACAGCCCCCTGCTCTCCCAGGTCATCACCGAGATATCCCAGCAGAACCAGGCGAGCACCGCGATCCACCGGCTCCAACCCGAACGCCCATACGTGACCCTCGCCTACGTCGCGGCCCTGACCTCCCGTGAGGCCTACCCGACGACACTGGTCGCCGAGCGAGAGACCGTGGAAGGCATAGCGGCCGCCCAGAAGCTCTACCTGCAACGAACGACGCCCGGCGCTCCGCTGCTCAACGTCCTGATCGCCAACGGCGCGGCCGGGATGGCGCACGGCGTCGAGGTCACGCGGATGCTCGCCCATCTTCCCGCCGTCACCGGCGTAATCGGGCTGGACCAGAGCCGGCAGAACACCATCAACACCATCCGCGCGCTGGGCGCCGCCGGAATCCCCATGGTCGCAGCGGCCTTAACGGCCGATCAGCTCCCCGGCTCCTCACCCCTGTACTTCCAGATCGCCCCACAGAACAAAAGCTCCGCATCCGCGGCTGCCGACTACGCCACATCAGCGCTCCACGGCCTGTCCACCATGAAGATCTACTACTCCGCCGACCCAGCCGACGTCTACAGCAGCAACCTCGACGCCGACCTCACCGCCAGCTTCCATGCCAAGGGCCTCACCATCGACCAAGCCCAGTTCCGCCCCATGCTCGCCCAGAGCATCACACCCTCCACCCCCACCGCATACCAAGCGGGCAAGTCAGCCTGTGGCTATCGCGGACTCACCTACCACGCCGGACGAGCCGAGGACTTCGGAGACTTCCTGCACGGCATCTACTCCGCCTGCGGCTCAAGCCCACCCCGGATCATGGCCGACGACGACGTCACCCGTTATGTGGCCGACCCCCGACTACGCCACATGTATCCCTCCATCCCCTTCCACTACACCTCTTTCGCCATCGCACCCGGCACCTGCCCACAGGCGATGACCGACACCTTCTACTCCACCCTGGACACCCTGTTCCCCTTCGAATGCGACTCCACCGGCCGCTCCCTGGACGGCCACGCAGCCCTCGGCTACGACGCCACCCTCACCGTCCTCACCGCTGTCGAGAACCTCGCAACCACCCCCACCCGCTCCACCCTGGCCACAGCCCTGACCGGCATCCACATCGGCGGCGCCGCCAGCGCCCCCATCACGGTCGGCCAGAACCACACGCCCACCCACAAAATGATCGCGATCCTCACCGTCGCCCACGGCCAACTCCCCACAGCGGCCGCCACCTACGGCGAGCCGCCTACATGCTCCTGGTGCCCACCCAAAGCACTCCCCCCGAAGTGACCAGCTCTTTCCGCTATCACATGGTCCCCTTCAGACCCGTCCCACACCCGAATCCTGCCCTCGACGGATTAGGCGGCCTTCCACCACGGCCGTGGCGACGGAGGAACCGGCTGGCGGCTCGGTGGGACCGCAGGATGTGAACGTCGGCGTTGCCTGCGTCGCTCGCCGCTTCCACCGCTAGAGAGTCGACGGCCACTGTCGGCGAGAGCGTTTGGATCCACCGTCGGCAGACCGTCGCCAGGCTGATCGGCGAGTACCCCAGAGCTGCCTGCGCCCTGCGAACGCCCAGCTCAGCAACGGATTCACCGTTTTGGCACCGCACGAGGTCCAGCGTGGTTTCACCAGGTTGGTGTGCCAGCGCGGGAGCGTTCGTGGTGTGACGAACAGGTGGTGCCGACGGCGCTGGGGGAGTAGCCGTGCGAGCGCGGAGAGGATCGCCCCGGTCCGCCCATGATGGCGACCTGGCGGCGGAGCACCGGGAGTTGATGTCGCAGTGCCAGGATCTCTGCATCTTTGGATGTCTGTGATCGGGCGAGCATGGCGATCCAGCCGAATATTCGTAAGACGATCAAGTACAGCAGCCGCAGAGCCATCCTGCGATCCGGCCGGAGCCGGGCCGCTGAGCACGGCGAAACGCCTAGATCGAGGCTTGTGACACGATATTCGGCACTCACAGGGTTTGTTCGGTCTGGGAGTTGTGCTAGCCGAGCAGGCGTAGGGCTGTGGCACGGAGCTTTTCGTCCGGGTGCGGGATGTCCGACGGCCAGCCGACCTTCATTAGGCGCGTCGGCGACCAGGCAAAGTGCCGAAGCCTCGGTCGGAGTTCCGTCGGTGTCGTGCCGATCGCGGCCAGGGTCTCCAGGGCGCGCAGTCCGACCGGGGAGGCCTCGGCGAGTTCGGTCAGGACCGGCACCGCGCATGTGGGGTCGCCGGTGATGCGCCAGTGCGCCTCCGCGGCGGCCATCCGGGGCCAGGGGTCGCGTGAGCCGAGGAGTTCCTCGATCTTCGGGACGAGGGGAGCGCCCGCGGTGCCCAGGCGGCCGGCCTCGGGGAGATACCAGGCGACCTGCCGGCCTGTCGTCAGCAGCGGTTCGAGCACCTGGATCGCGGGTTCCATCTCGCCGGTCAGCAGCGCGTGAGAGGCGGCGGCGGTCACGCGCAGCATCTCGTTGTCGCTCTTCATCGCCTCGGCCAGCAGCCGCAGGACCTCGCGGTCCACCTCGTCGAGCATGCCCAGGACGCGGGCCACCGGGATGGCCGCCCGCCTGGCGCGGAGGAGATCTGTGAGCTCGGGCAGCAGTTGTCCGGCGGTCCGGGAATCGAGCGCGCAGACCAACGCGATCGCGCCGCTGTTGTCGGCGGCCAGGAGTGCCTTCCGGACGTGTGGGAGCGCGTCGCCGGGGGCCACGGCCAGTGCCTGCGCGGACGGCTCGAACGGACCGGTCAGGACCCGTTCGTCTCGGCACCAGGCCAGAGCGAGCTGGGCCGCCTGCGCCACTCGAGGTTCCGCCGAGGACGCGTGCCCGAGGAGGACCTCCCGTAGCCCGGCGTCCACCTCAGGCACGCCGCTGATCCAGCGGGCGATGAATTCCAGGCGGAGCCCGAGCGTGCTGGCGTCCCGCTGGTGCGGCAGCGCGTCGGCGAGGACTGCCACGACCTGTTCTTCGTGGTCGCGCCAGGCTTCGGCCAGGTGCTCGGCCAGCCAGGAACCCTGCCCGCCGGGGTCACCGGCGGCCACCCAGCGGGCGGCGACGGCGAGTCCGGCGTCCACGTCGGCGGTGAGCAGCGTGGTCAGCCGGTGTTTCTGGCTGCCCAGCCCGGGAAAGACCTCCCCGCTCGGTTCCGTGCCGTCGGCGGCGACTACGTCGATCAGCTCGGCGGGGTAGGGCGGCGCCGACCGTTCGAGGCGCAGCAGCGCGGCGGCCAGCCGGATCGCGGGGACGCCGTCGCCGAGCGCGGCAGCCTCTCGTGCCTCGTTCGGGTCGACCCGGGCCAGTGCGGTCAGCGCGTCAGCGCGTACGTCGGCGTCCGGGTCGGCGACGTACACCCCGTTCAGCCGCTCCGCGACGGCCTTGGGATCGGTCGCCACGGCGGCCACCCGGAGGGCCGCCCGGCGTACGGCCGGGTCCGCGTCCTCCAGGCAGGACAGCAACCCCGGCGCCATCGCGCCGACCGCCGCCCGGACGGCCTCGGTCACGGGGTCCGCGGGCCTCGTCTGGTCGGCCATCGTGACGAGCAGCATCAGCAGTTCGTCGCGTTTGAGCACGGCGTGCAGCGCGGCGTGGGCGAGGAACGGAACTGCCTCAACCGTCGCCGGGAAGACCGTGCCCTGGTGGTGAACGTTGCCGTACAGCTCGTAAAGGGCCTCCTCGATCTGCTCCTCGTCCTCCGTATAGAGCGCACGAACCAGGTCAGGGACGTCGTCGGCGCCGCCGTAGGCATGGGTCAGCGCCGACCAGTCGACGGACGACAGTTCCTCGGGAGGCCTCATGAGCAGCGACCCTATCCATCACAGACCGCCGATGATCGCGACGGCCCGGGCCGCTGATGCGAGTACAGTCGCTCCGGGTTCCCGTCCAGGCGAAGACACCCCCGCGCTGGAGCCGTCGTACAGCGCGTCGTCGGTCGCCCTCGATGCCATGACCCATGCGCCCGGTCCTTCCTCGCCCTGCGGATGTCTACCGCCGGCTGCCAAGCGTCGCGAGAATGGCAGTGACAGCGACATGAGCTGTCCGTAAGAGGCGTGCAACGCTCGAAGGCTGCTCGTCTCGAAGAACTTGACCGGCGTGCGCGTGCCGCAGGCTACGCGGTACCCGGCGAACCCGCCCCGGCGCAGGTGGCCGAGCAGGTGGGCGCCTCGTCCGGGATGTCGTTCCGGAGGGGGGCGGCTGGTCGTGCTCGGGGACGGCCCGGTCAGCGAGGACTCCAGAGTCTGGGGTTATGTCCGCTTCGGCCGGGTGCTGGGGGCGGTCGTCTGCCAGCTCGCCTCGGCGGCGAGCGGCTCGGCCTCGTAACCCTGGGCCTGCAGGGCGAATAGCCGGGCGTACGCGCCGTCCAGGCCGATCAACTCGGCATGCGAACCCCGTTCGGCGATCTGGCCGTCCGCGATGACGACGATCTCGTCCGCGTCTCGTACGGCACCCAGCCGGTGTGAGATCAGCAGGCTGGTACGGCCCTGCCGGAGCTGTCGCAGACTCTGGTGCACGGCGTACTCGGCCTGTGCGTCCAGACCCGAGCTCGGTTCGTCAAGGATGAGCAGGTCCCGGTTGGCGCGCATCAAGGCCCGGGCGAGCGCGAGCCGCTGCCACTGGCCGCCGGAGAGTACGAGTCCCGGCTGTGGGTCGTCGCCGTCGCCAGGGCGGTCGAAGAAGATTCGGCTCAGCAGGGTGTCGTAGCCGAGGGGCAGGCCGGCCAACTTCTCGTGGATACCCGCCTGCCGTGCGGCGGCCTCGATGAGCTCCCGCCCGGCGGGGCGTTCCTCGTCGGTGGTGGCTGCCAGGTCGCCGAGCCCGATGTTCTCGGCGGCGGTCAGGTCGTACGACATGTAGTCCTGGAACACGGCCCCGATCCGGTCGCGCAGTTCGGCAGGCCGCAGGTCGCGCAGATCGACGCCATCCCAGTGGATCGATCCGCGTCCTGGGTCGTACAACCGGCACAGCAGCTTCACCAGCGTGCTCTTGCCTGCCCCGTTGAGGCCTACGAGAGCGACGCAACGTCCTTGCGGGATGATCAGGTCCACGCCCCGCAGTACCCAGGGCTGGCTCTCGTCGTACCTGAACCACACGTCGCGCAGCTCGATGCCCTCGCGCAGGGCCGGCATGGCATGCGGTGCCGAGCTAGTCGGGAGGTCAGGGGTATCGGCCGCGACATCGTGATAATGCCCGAACATCAGCAGGCTGTTGTGCACATCCGCGGCCTGCCCGACGATCGTGCCCAGCGACCCCTGAACGCCGATCAACCCGGCGATGAACACCGACACATCCCCGATGCTGAGCCGTCCAGACGCGGCGCTCGTCACGGCCCAGACCAGGCCGCCCGCGGAGACGACCGCGCCCAGCAGCGAGAGGAGTCCCTGACTTCGCAGCGTACGGCGGGCCAGCGCCTGCCCGGCCGCGTCCACCGACCGCTGTTCACGCAGCATCCTGGCCCGCAGGTGGTCGCCCAGGCCGAACAGCCTGATTTCCTTGGCCGCGTTCGGACTGGTGAGCAGGCCCGCGAAGAAGATCTGCCACCTGGTGGCGGCGCTGACGTTCCACATCATGTCGGCCCGGCGCCTGCTCAGGTCGAGCTGTACCCGGACCGATGGCACCGCGGCCAGCAGGACGAGGACGACCATCAGCGGGGAGAGCACGGCGAGCATCGCGACGAACCCGGCCAGTGTGATGACCTGCTGAACCACCGACAGCGAGGCCCGGACCAGCCGCTGCGGGGCTTCCTGCCCGGCCTGCTGGGCCACCCGTACGCGATCGTGGAAGACCGGGTTCTCGAACCGGCTGAGCCCGGGATGGGCGTTCACCGCACGGAAGAGCCTGTCCTGGACCAGCAGCCGGACGGCCCGCTGGAGCTGTTCCTGGGCGTACTGCACGGTCGGTGGGAGGACGGCGCCGAACAGGCCGGTCAGCGCGAGCGCGAGGGCGGCGGGCAGGAGAGCGGCGGGACCGGCTCGGTGCCCGAGGCCGTCCAGGACCAGCTTGGTGGACCAGGTGGCGGCCAGCGGTACCAGACCCGTGAGGAGAGCAGCCGCCGCCGATCCAGCCGTAGCCTTCGGATGTGCCCGCCAGGCGAGCTCGGCGACGGCCGATACCCGTCTGAACAGAGACCGCCTCATGCGCGCTCGGTTACCGGGAGCCGGCCGGGAGTGCTCTCCGCGGCCACGATGACCGCGTCGTCACCGATCAGGTAGAAGCTCGGGAACTGCGAGACCTGTAGGGCCCTGCCGAAAGGACCGCCCAGCGGCTCGACCACGACGGTCACGGCCGCTCCCATCGCGGCGGTGAACTCTGCCGCGTCCGAGGCTTGCCCGGTGACGAGTGCCAGCACCTGTTGGGGTCGCGCCGTCTCCACGAAGGCGGTGAACTCAGGTAGCCGTTCATGACAGGAAGAGCAGTCGGTAGAGAACACTCCGACCACGGTCGGGCTGGTGAAGGCCTCGCGGGAGACGGTCGAGCCGTCCTCGGCGGTCACCTTGAAGTCACCGAGCGGCGTACCGGGGCGTACCAGATCCGGCCTCGTCGGTGGCATGTCCGCCAGCCGGAGCGTGTGCTCACGCAGCCGGCGGATCACGGCCAGCGTTAGCAGCAGGTCGATGCCGCAGAGGATTCCGACGAAGACAACGGCTACGACCAGGACAGGCATGAAGGTCTCCCAAGGTGGTCACCGTGAGCCAGCCGGGAGGCGAGGCTCGGTGAGAAGGTCAACGAGATCGTCGAAGAAGAGGACCGCGAGGGCGAGTACCGCCGCTGCCGCAAGTCCGAGCGCGGCCCCTGCCGGGTGCAGGGTCTGGTGCGCCGCGCCGACTCCGGCCGTCAACCCTGCCGTCACCAGGACGAGTAGCCCGGCATTGCGGACAAGATGCCGCCCGCCCAGTGGGGCACCGGCGGCACCGAAACACCTGCAGGGTGGCGCCGCTCTGGAACGCATCGCCGAGGCGATGGCCGCGCAGAAGCCCAGCAGCGCGAGGCCGGCCAGAATGAGTCCGGCCGACACCGTACGTGGGATCACCAGCAGTACGACGACACCCGCCTCGACCAGGACCGTCGCGCCGCTCAGTGCCGCCGACACCCTGCGGTGGGAGTTGGTGAGGGCGGTGACGGAAGCTCGGAACCGGTTGAACGCGGCCCTGCTGTGCAGCTTGCCCACCACCGCCGCCAGGAAGACGACCAGGAGGGCGCACCGGCAGGTCAGTGCCACATACTGCATGATGACCCCTGCTCGTTGAATCGGTCAGCAGTAGTCGAACCTGCCGCAGTTGGTCTGGCCGATGGGGTCGTGGTAGGGGCAGGTCCGGCAGAACCTGTATTTGCAGCACCAGCCGGTCCAGTACGTGGCGGCGGCGTCTGCGGTGGGCAGCAGTCTGTCGAGGAGACGGTCGCCCAGCCCGCTGACGACACGGAACACGTTGACCTCCAAGGACTCGGCCGGTGCTCATCACGATCGCATCGGGTATCCATCGAGGCCAGCTATTAGGGGTTGCACCTAAACACCCTGGTCATCGCACTCTTGTCAGGCGCGGAGGCCCATGTGATCATCGGTGATGATCGCCAGCGGTGGCACGGGGGTGGCTGAGTGGTGCAGGTTCTCCATTATGGCGCCGAGGATCTGGCCCGTACACGCTTCGCGACGTCTCCGCTGGGGCACCTCGTGCACGGCCTCCACAACGGTCCTTGCAGTCACCGCTCACAGTTGCGGGAACGCTGGTGGCGTTCGGTCCGCCGTAACATTCCCGCGAGGGCCGAACTGCTTCTCGAACTGATTAACGCCGATCCGTCATGGACCCCTCCGTTCCTGCTGCCGGCCCCGGCCGAGGCGCTGGCGGTGGTGGAACCGGCCATCGAGGAGGAGTTGGAGCGGCTACGGGACACCAGCCAGGAGCGGATCACCGCAGACCTCGAACGTTTCGACCGCGATCCGCGTCAGGTACGGGTTCCGCGGCTCGTCCAGGACCTGCGCGAGGGAGGCTCGCGGCCGCTGCGCCTGGTGGTCGACTCGGCGCAGGCGCTCTTCACGGCATGCCTGGCCGGTGACTGGCCTGATCTCCGCCGGCAACTGCGCGACGATCTCGCGTTCCGGACCCAAACGATGATGACGGCCGGTCCCGGAGGGGTGTTCGCCACGCTGCACCCGTCGGTGACCTGGCAGGACCAGGCGCTGCTGTTCGCCCCACCCACCGACCCGATCCGGGGTGACACACGCGGGCGCGGGTTCGTGCTGATGCCGTGTGCGTTCGGCCGCGACAGCGTCCATCCCGTCCTGGACCGCAGTCAGCCGATCCTCATCTACTCGGCACGGGTTCAGCCGCCCGACACCGGCTCCGCCGTCTCCGACTCGCTGACGGCTCTGATCGGCGCCGGCCGGGCCAGGGCACTACGGGCCCTGGCGACCGGAGGCTCTACCAGCGACCTCGCTCTCCGGCTCTCGGTTAGCGCCCCGACCGCCTCAGCCCACGCCGCGACGCTCCGCCGGGCGGGCCTGATCTCGACCCGCAGGGAGGGCCATTTCGTCCGCCATGAGCTGACCCTCCTGGGCGAGAGCCTGCTGGCGGCCAACCCGGCGTCGAGGGGCTTTCGCGGCAAATAAGGCCAGGGTCCATGATCGGAACCTGGCCTTGACCTGCGGTGGGCGACACTGGGTTCGCACCAGTCCAGTGCTGCCGACGTGGAAGTCGCGGTATCAGCCGGTGAGTGTCCAGGAGGCCGTTACACGTTGCGGGAGATCGTGAACGGCGCTCCACCACCAGCCGGAACGGTCTCGTCGCCTGGTTTGAGTTTCCGCACCACGATGCCGAGCACACGGTCTGCCGGCAGATAACCCCAGTCGCGCGAATCCCGGCTCAGCAAGCCATCTCCCAGCACCACCAGCTGACCGGGTGGGACGACAGCTCCTGGGGACTCGGCCATCGCGGCCGGGACCGGTTCGCCGGCGACGGCGGCGACTCTTTTGACGGTCCACAGTTCCCGGGCCGGGCTCGGTAGTCCGTCGCGGCTCCAGGTGTCCCGCATGATGCCTTGGAAGACGACTATCTGCCCGGTGCGAACCCGGCTCCCGTTCCTCCGGATCAGCAGCACCCGGTCGCCCGGCTGGAGCGTCGGCGTCATACTGACACCCCATATCCGGACGACCGCCAGCCGTGTCCGCGCCATCACGAGAACAGCGGCGACGGTCGCCACGGCCAACCCGAACCCGACGTACGGCATCGAGCTGCGCGCTATCCGCAGGGGTTGTACCAGGGGTAGCAGTACGTACCCGGACCGTAGTCGCAGCATTGCCGGACCCAGCACCCGCCACCATACTCAGTCTGGCAGGGACCGTCGGCCACGGCCACGGCGTTGGGAACCAGTTTGGAGAGCAGGGCGTCACTCGCCCTGTTGATGAACCGAACCACGAGAGACTCCTTCGATGGGGGCCGCGCGATCTCGAAATCAACGATCGCAGCGACCGCCCATCTGGTCCACATATTAGGACCAGCGCCTAACTCCGCTCTGACGGTTCGTGAGTTGACGCTCATAATATCGTAGTGTAATTGGGCGAATCTGTAGTGTTACGCCTGTCAGGTGGGTTTAAGTGTGCCGGGATTGCGGGGTGAGT
Organism: Actinoallomurus sp. NPDC050550; assembly: GCF_040655075.1. Taxonomy (NCBI): domain Bacteria; kingdom Bacillati; phylum Actinomycetota; class Actinomycetes; order Streptosporangiales; family Thermomonosporaceae; genus Actinoallomurus; species Actinoallomurus sp. NPDC050550. Next base: position 11,365 of record NZ_JBFAJC010000099.1, read on the forward strand.
GAGCGCAAGCCGTACCCGACCGCCGCAGCTTGTTGACGCAGTGCTCGACGGTGTTGCGTTCTTTGTAGCGTTCGGCGTCGAAGTTGGGCGGGCGGCCGCCGGAGGAGCCGCGGTTGAGCCGGTTGGCCTTCTGATCCTCCTTGATCGGAATGACCTGAACCACTACAACCGGCGCAGAACTCACCGCTCTTTGGACCTTCGACCTCCCGTCGACGGCGCAGACGTGATCCGCCTGCCGATCGGCCGCATCCAGCGCCGCCAGGTCCTCGGAGGCTTGATCAACGAATACGAGAGAGCAGGCTGACCAAGCGGCACGCTCAGCTGCGACGCCGCACGTCAACGGCCATGGCAGGGTTTTGACACCCTTCAGGCGCGGCAGACGCGACGTCGGCCACCTCCGGCGCCTGTTCCTGGAACCGAGTCATACAACGACGCTGCGCCCAGCCGCCGGTCGTGGCCAGACGTGGAGGACACGCGGCATGAGAGAGTGCCGGAATCTCCGGAAACCAGGTTGACCCTTGGTTGAGCCGAGATGAGTGCGCTGGGAGGAGCGCGCTCACAGCCGCAGTGGCATCGGCGGGCAAAGTTGATCCATCGTGGGCCGTGGCGAGGGCGCACCAGTAGGCGTGATGGCAGTCGCTGGTCGGGGTGCCGTGACCTGCCGCCTCAGCAGGTGGCCTGGCAGCGGTCGCCGGTCTGATGCGATTCGTGGGGGTTGCGGAGTAGTTTGTCACGATTGTTCGGTTATGGCCTGAGGTGTTGATGTTGAATGTTCTGCGGAATCAGCATCGCCGGGTCGGAGGGGGCATGGATTGCAGCCGCTGGGCGAGGATGATCCCGATCGGATCGGTTCCTACGTGCTTTTGGGCCAGCTGGGGGCTGGTGGGATGGGCCGGGTGTATCTCGCGTCGTCGCCGGGTGGCCGGCTGACGGCGGTGAAGGTCGTACGGCCTGAGCTCGCTGAGGACCAGGGATTCCGGGCTCGGTTTCGCCGTGAGGTCCGGGCGTGCCAGGCGGTAAGCGGAGCGTTCACGACCTCGGTGGTCGACGCTGACCCGGAAGCGCCGAATCCGTGGCTGGCCACCACCTATGTCCCCGGTCCATCGCTGCAGGAGGCCGTCGCGGCGCATGGGCGGCTGGATGAGTGGGCTGCAAGGACGCTGGCGTCGGGGCTGGCTGAGGCGCTGGTGGCGATTCACCGGGCCGGCCTGGTCCACCGGGATCTGAAGCCGGGCAATGTGCTGCTGGCCGAGGACGGCCCGCGGGTCATCGACTTCGGCATCAGCCGGGCCATGGACGGTACCGTGCTGACCGGTACCGGTGTCGTCATGGGCTCGGTCGGTTACATGGCACCGGAGCAGGTCGCTTCGACGCGGGACGTCGGCGCGGCGGGTGACGTGTTCGCGCTCGGCGCAACCTTGGTCTTCGCGCTGACCGGCCAGGGGCCATTCGGATCCGGCTCGCCCGCTGGAGTGCTCTACCGCGTTGTGAACAGCCCACCGCGGCTGGAAGGAGTCCCGGCCGGGCTGCTGCCGCTGGTCACGGCATGCCTGGACAAGGATCCCGCACAGCGGCCGACTCCCGGCCGGCTCGTGGACACGCTCGGCGCTGCCAGAACATGGCCACCCCTCGCCCTCCAGGTCGAACTCCAGCGGCGTGTCCGTGAGGCCGCCGCGCTGGCCGCCACACCGCCACCAGATGTCCAGCCGCGCGGCTACCCGGACGATCCGGTGCCGCCGCCAGCGGCACTGCCTGTGGCGGACCGGCCACCGAGCCGCCGCCGCGTTCTCGGGTTGGCCGCCGGAGTGGTCGGCGGTCTCGCCGGCATCGCTGGTGCGGCGGCATGGGCCACCGACGGTGGGACTGGCCATCGCCCTGCGACCAGCAGTGGTCGCGGGACCGGCCAGAGCCGAGAAGTCAGTCCGCCGGTGAGGGGTTCGGCTGCTCCGGCCGAGCCGCTGCCGTCCTGGACGTTCGAGGCACCCGGACTCGGCACTCATCCGGACATGTGGGCGTTCGGCGACACGCTCGTCGTCGATGCTCACGGCGCCGGGGTGTATGGGGTGGATGTCACGTCAGGATCCAGGCGATGGTTCCTCCCGCCCAGGACAAGGGTGGGATCGTGGGAGGTAACGGCGAGTCCGAGCCATTTCGTCGACGGCGGCGGCGGACCGTACTGTTCGGTGACCGGAGGTCCGCACCTGGAGACGGAGTTGCTGGCGGTCGATACGCAGAACGGGAACCTGCTGACCGTCGGACCCATCTCCCAGAGTCCTGAGCTGCCGGGATCCCTCATGGCGATGTCCGGAAGAGTGGTCGTGTTTCCGCTCACCATGGCGGGCCCGGGTAACAGAATGCTCGCCGCCTACGACGTGCGTACCAAACGGAGACTATGGACCCGGCCGAGCGCCAGGAACGGCCAAGTCGCCGTGGTGGCCGATGAGCACGGCTTCTACGCGATGGAGGGAACCGCCACCGGCGGCAGCCTCGTCGCGCTCGATGCTCAGTCCGGCAAGGTGCGCTGGCGGGAGTCGCTGGTCGGCGAAGTATTCACCGTGGCTGGAACCGTGGTCGTGTTGTCCGGTACGCCCGCACCAGGGTCACCGTCCCGAGGCAAGATGGTCGGGCTTTCGGCTGTCAACGGTCGGCACAAATGGAAGGCGGTCACCGGCCTCCCTGCCCAGGCCGCCGTGAACTCGACCGGGATCTACCTGATCAGCGGAGACTACAAGGTCCAGGCCATCGACCCCGATTCCGGCAATGTTCTCTGGACGGCGCAGGGCACAGGGAAGGCCGCGACAGGGGATGCGACCCGGATGATCGCCGCCTCTGACAAACTGGTGGCGGCGTTCTTCGCGACGTCGCATTCATCCGGCCTGCGAGCCTTCCACCCGGCCGACGGGTCGACCCCTTGGACCTACACCCTGCCGGCCGTACCCGCGACGTCTTTGAGTTTCGACGTCGCAGACAACGTTGCCTGCCTGCTGGCCGGTGCCGGAGCAGGCATCACCGGCTTCATCGGATAGGGACTTCTCGATGCTGCCGCTGGATCCCGCAGACCCTGCCTCGATGGGGCCGTACACGCTGGCCGCCCGGATCGGCGCCGGCGGCATGGGACGGGTCTATCTGGGCCGGTCGCCGGGCGGACGACCGGTCGCAGTCAAGGTCATCAGGCCTGATCTGGCCGGCGAACCGGGGTTCCGCGTGCGGTTCCGGCGCGAGGTCGCGGCCGCCCGCCGGGTGAGCGGGGCCTACACCGCACCGGTTCTGGACGCCGACCCCGAAGCCGCCACTCCCTGGATGGCCACCGCCTACATCGCCGGACCGTCGTTGCAGCAGGCCATCGAAGCATACGGTCCGCTCCGAGAGGAGCCGGTGCGGATGCTCGGCGCCGCACTGGCCGAGGCGATGGCCGCGATTCATGCTCTCGGCCAGATCCACCGGGACCTCAAACCGGCCAATATCCTCCTGGCCTCCGATGGGCCGCGCGTCATCGACTTCGGTATCGCCCGGGTGCTCGACGACACGGCGCTCAGCGTGGCCGGCCTGGTGATCGGCACTGCGGGCTACCAGGCACCGGAGCAGGCGGAGGGCGGACTCGTCGGTCCGGCGGCCGACGTGTTCGCCCTGGGGGCGGTGCTGGCCTTCGCGGCCACGGGCCGTCCCCCCTTCGGCACGGGTCCCGCCCACGTGCTGATGTACCGCGCCGCCCATGAGTCCGCGGACCTGGCCGGGATACCCAGAGACCTGGCGAGGATCATTGCAGCCTGCCTGGCCAAGGCGGCGACCGGTCGGCCCGCGGCCCGCGACCTCATCGCCCCGCTCCGGTCGACGGCGGTGACGGGCACACGGGCCTGGTTGCCGGCTCCGATAGCGCGGGACATCGCCGGCCGGGAGGCGACCCTCGTCCGTACCCTCGCCATCACCCGCGCCCTGCCGGCATACCGCCGCGTACCGCTGAGCCGCCGTCGGCTGCTGATCGGCGGCAGCGCCGTAGCCGGGATCGCTGCCGCGACCGGCGGCGCGGTGCTGTGGTCCGCCGGCAGAGGCCGGGCCGGGACAGGCAAACAGCCAGGTGCGGCCGGAATCGGCAAGCAGCCGGGAGTGGCCGGGAGCGGCCGGGAGTTCGCCCGGCCGCAACTCGCCTGGACGGCTTCCGGCAGCGGCGCCCTCCGCACTCCGGTTCTCGCCGGGGAGTCGCTGATCTGCGCCGGCCCGGCCGCCGGGAGTGCGACATGGGCGGCTGATGTCCGCACCGGTAAGACACAGTGGACCTCCCCTTTCGCGGCTCAGTTGCCCGTCTGGGGAAACGCCACCGCCGTGACGGACGGATCGTCCGTGTACGGCGTCGGAAACGGATTCCTGTACGCCGCGGACGCAAGGACAGGGAAGGCGCGGTGGTCCTGGCGAGACGATGGGCTGATTCCCCAGTTCGTCGTCGGACGGACGCTCATCTGTGTCGATATCACGGGCCGGGCGATGGGCTTCGACACGGTCATGCGACGACCGGTCTGGCAGCGCCTGCTCTATAACGTCCGGTCCGGCGCCACGCTGGCCAGCGCCGCGGTGTCCTCCGAGGCGAACCTGTTCTATTTGGGAGACTCCAATGGTGTCCTCCAGGCCTTCGACGTGGCCACCGGAACCACCCGATGGGGGCTGGTGGGGGGTGGGTTCGGAGGGACGCTGTTGGCTGCCGGGAACCTCCTCTACGTCGCAGGCCGCCCCAACGCCGGCCTGACCGCTCTGGACGCCCGGGCCGGTACCACCAGATGGAACTCCCCGCTCAAGGCCTATTCGCTCGTCATCACCGGCGGCAGGCTCTTCGTCGGCGGAGACGGCCTCGCCGCACTCGACCCGATAACGGGTGTGACCCAATGGGCACGGTCAGGTGAGGCGGACGGGATGAACCTGGACAACGGGATCGCCACCGCTGCCGGTGGAGTCCTCGTCTACGTCAGATCCCAGCAGTTGGAAGGCGTGAATCCGGCAGCGGGCCAGGTCGTCTGGAGCCTCCCCATCCCGTCCCTCACCGGCCTGAACAACTTCGCCGTCTCCCATGGAAACCGGCTCTTCGTCGGAAACGAAGCAGCGCTCCTCGGCTTTCAATTCCCGGCGTGAACCGGGGAGCGGGGTGCCATGCCAGCCGGAGATGGAGACAGGGACCCGTCTCGGGTGAGCCACCCCGGTTTCGGTGACGATGCACCCGAGAACCTGTGCCATCACTCGCAAGAAGGTCCGCTCATCGGCTACTTGTTCACTTGAGTCACGGCTGATCCGGCAGGGTTGGTCGAGGTGCTCGGCGGGACGCTCTCTCATCGGCTGCCCACCC
>NZ_JBFAJC010000100.1:0-16623 GCF_040655075.1 Actinoallomurus sp. NPDC050550
CGTAATGGTGCGGCGGGTTCGATGTGGAAGCCGGTGGCGCAGTCCGATGGTTCGTGGTCGTTCCAGAATCAGAACAGCGGGTTGTGTCTGGACGTCTACGGCGCCGGCGGTAATCAGGGTCAGCAGCTGGATCAGTGGCCGTGCAAGAACGCGGCCGGTTCCAACCAGGACTTCACTCCCCGCTGAATCGTTTCTCTGGCTCGGAGCCCCGATGTCATGCGCCGGATCGGTAAGGCATGCGTTACCACGTCATTTTCATTTATTTTCATGCGCGCCACAGTTCCATCGGTCGCTTGGCCGCCGCTACCAGCGCCGCGATGATACGCCGGTCCGCGCGAATGCCAGGCACCTTGACTCCGCCGCTCTGGCCCGGATACTCCCGGCTGAATACGTAAACCAATATCTCGCGTCATAGGTCGAGATATCGAACGCCAGGAGAAGTATGAAACCTCTGATCCAACCCCGCCGGGTACGGGCGCTGGTCTCGGTGCTGTCGGCCGCCGCCGCGGTCGCCGGGGCCGCCCTGCTCGTTCCCCGACCGGCGCAGGCGGCCGGCACGCTGGGCGCGCAGGCCGCGGCGTCCGGGCGTTACTTCGGTACCGCGGTGGCCGCCGGCAGGCTCGGCGACTCGACGTATTCCACGATTCTCGACCGGGAATTCAACATGATCACCCCGGAGAACGAGATGAAGTGGGACACCACCGAACCGTCCCGAGGGTCGTTCAACTTCGGCCCCGCCGACCAGATCGTGGGCCACGCCCTGGCGCACGGGCAGCGCATGCGCGGCCACACGCTGGTCTGGCACAACCAGCTGCCCGGATGGGTCAGCGGCATCGGTGACGCCAACACGCTGCGCAGCGTGATGGACAACCACATCACCACCGAGATGACCCACTTCAAGGGCAAGATCTACGCGTGGGACGTGGTGAACGAGGCGTTCGCCGACGGCAGCACCCAGCACCGGGGCTCGGTGTTCCAGAACGTGCTCGGCAACGGCTTCATCGAGGAGGCGTTCCGCACCGCGCGGGCGGCCGACCCGAACGCCAAGCTCTGCTACAACGACTACAACATCGAGAACTGGACCGACGCGAAGACGCAGGGCGTCTACGCCATGGTCAAGGACTTCAAGGCCCGCGGCGTGCCCATCGACTGCGTCGGCTTCCAGAGCCACTTCGGCTCGGGCGGCCCGCCGGCGAGTTTCCAGACCACCCTGTCCAACTTTGCCGCGCTCGGCGTCGACGTCCAGCTCACCGAGCTCGACATCGCGCAGGCGCCGGCGACCGCCTACTCCAACACGGTCAAGGCCTGCGTGAACATCGCCCGCTGCGCCGGCATCACCGTGTGGGGCATCCGCGACAGCGACTCCTGGCGCAGCGGTGAGAACCCGCTGCTGTTCGACGGCGGCGGCAACAAGAAGCCCGCCTACGATGCGGCCCTGTCCGCCCTCGCCGGCGGTGTCCCGTACGGGGGCGACGGTTCGCCCACTCCCACGCCGACACCCACGCCGACGCCGCCCGGCAACGGCGGGTGCTCGGTGAAGTACACGATCAGCTCGCAGTGGGGCGGCGGGTTTGGCGCGAACGTCAGCGTGACCAACCTTGGCGATCCAGTCTCGAGCTGGACGCTGACCTGGTCGTTCGGCGCGGGGCAGCAGGTGACACAGGCGTGGAACGCCGCCGTGACCCAGAACGGGTCGGCCGTGACCGCCAAGAACGTCTCCTACAACGGCTCCCTGGCCACGGGCGGCAGCACGAGCTTCGGCTTCAACGGCTCCTGGAACAACGGCAGTAATCCGGTGCCTTCGAACTTCGTGCTCAACGGCACCGCCTGCACCACCGGCTGATCATCTCGACCGCAGGATCGCCGACGCCGGCCGGACGTGTGTACGACGCGTCCGGCCGGCGCCCGGCCCGACCACCCGTTCCGCCGGCCCCACATCCCTCGAACTACTCCGCCCTGCCGAAAGGTTTCCCGTCATGCCTTCGCACCAGTTCCAGCTGAGCCGCCGGAGCCTCCTCACCACGGCCGGCGTCACCGTCGCCGCCGGCCTGCTGGGCTTCCGTACCGCCGGGGCCACCACCGGCCCGAGCAGTTACACCGCGACCTGGGCGTCGGTGGATCAGCATCCGCCGGCGCCCGAGTGGTACCAGGACGCCAAGTTCGGCATCTACTACCACTGGGGCGTATTCAGCGTCCCCGCCTTCGGCAACGAGTGGTACCCGCGGAACATGTACATCAGCGGCTCGGCCGAGAACAACCACCACAAGAGCGTGTACGGGGATCCGTCGGTGTGGCCGTACCACAACTTCATCGACGGTGCCCGCGACAAGGCCGGCAACTGGGTGCAGTTCGCGCCGAAGCTGAAGTCGGCGGGCGGCAACTGGGACCCGAACGCGTGGGCGCAGCTGTTCGCCGACGCCGGCGCGAAGTTCGCGGGTCCGGTGGCCGAGCATCACGACGGCTACTCGATGTGGAACAGCTCGGCCAACGAGTGGAACTCCGTCGCCACCGGGCCCAGGCTCGACCTGCTGCGCCAGCACGCCGACGCCATCCGGTCCAAGGGCTTGAAGCTGTACGTGTCGCTGCATCACGCCTACCACTTCAACGGCTACTACGACCACGTCCCGGCGCAGTCCACGACCACCCTCAAGAAGCTGTACGCCCAGCTCGGCACCACTGCGGAGAACCAACTCTGGTACGACAAGCTCAAGGAGGTCATCGACGGCTACCAACCCGACATCATCTACCAGGACTTCGACCTGAACCTGGTGCAGGAGCCGATGCGGCTTCAGTTCCTCGCGTACTACTACAACCAGGCCGTCGCCTGGAACAAGGACGTCGTGGCCACCTACAAGGACGGGTTCGACAACAAGGGCGAGGTCTTCGACTTCGAGCGAGGCGGCCCGGCCGGCATCCAGACCCCCTACTGGGAGACCGACGACAGCGTCTCCAGCTCCAGCTGGTGCTACACCGTCGGCATCGGTTACTACTCGACAAAGGCGATGACGCACGCGCTGATCGACCGGGTCAGCAAGAACGGCACCATGGTCCTCAACATCGCGCCGATGGCCGACGGCACCATCCCGTCCGGGCAGCAGGCGATCCTGCAGGGCATGGGGGATTACCTCAAGCGGTTCGGTGAGTCCATCTACGCCACCCGCGCCTGGGCGTCCTTCGGCGAGGGCCCCACCCAGATGGGCGGCGGCTCGTTCACCACACCGCGGGAGGGGACGAACAAGGACATCCGGTTCACTCGCAGCAAGGACAACACGGTGCTGTACGCCACCGTGATGGGCTGGCCGGGAAGCACGCTGACCATCACGACCCTGAACTCCGGCCAGATCAACCTGAGCAGCCTGACCTCGGTCCAGCTTCTCGATCAGGTCGCCGGCTCGTACGTGAACCTGCCGAACCGCAATCAGGACGGCTCCGGCCTGAACATCTCGATGCCCTCGTCCAGCGCCCCGTTCAGCGCCCTGGCGTACGTGGTCAAGCTGACCTTCTCCGGCCAGATCCCGGCCCTCGGCTCGGGCACCACCCCGACCGGTTGGGTGAAGATCGCCAACGTGACCAGCGGGCTGGTCCTCGACAGCGGCGGCAACGTCGCGTCCGGGTCGGTGCTCAAACAGTGGGGCTGGGACGGGTCCACCAACCTGCAGTGGCAACTGGTGGACCTGGGCAGCGGCTACTACCGCATCGTCAACCGCACCAACGGCATGGTGGCCGACAGCGGGGGCAACACCGCCAACGGCGCGAGCTGCCTGCAGGCCGCCTGGAACGGCGGCAACAACCAGCAGTGGCGGCTCAACGGCGTCGGCAACGGCCGCTACCAGGTCATCAACCGCGGCACCGGCACGGCGCTCGACGGCGCGGGCAGCACCGGCAACGGCGCGACGACCGTGCTGTGGGCGCCGAACTCCAGCACCAACAACGAATGGACCATCACCGGGGTCTGAGCATCGCCCGGCCGCGCGGCCCTCGACCACTGCCCGCTCCACCCGTATCCGCGATGACGGAGGTCCTGTCCATGTCCTCAATCCCCATCCGTCGGCGACCGCCGCGGCCGGTCGCAGCCTCCCTGACGGCCGCGGCGGCGACCGTGCTCGCCCTCGGCACGCCGACGGCCACCGGCACCGCGTCCGCGGCATCGCTGCCGTGTGACATCTATGCGTCCGGCGGTACGCCGTGTGTGGCGGCGCACAGCACGACCCGCGCGCTGTACGCCTCCTACAACGGCTCGCTGTACCAGGTGCGCCGCTCGTCGGACAACACCACCCGCGACATCGGTGTGCTGTCCGCGGGCGGTGTCGCCGACGCCGCCGCCCAGGACTCCTTCTGCGCCGGTACGAGCTGCGTCATCACGATCATCTATGACCAGTCCGGGCGGGGGAACAACCTGACCCAGGCACCCGGTGGCGGAGCGGCCGGCGGCCCGGACAACCTGGCCAACGCGACCGCGGCACCCACCACCGTGGGCGGTCACAAGGCCTACGGCGTGTACGTCGCCGCGGGCACCGGCTACCGCAACGACCGCACGAACGGCATCGCGACCGGCGACCAGGCCGAGGGCGAGTACGCGATCTTCGATGGCACGCACTACAACGGCGGGTGCTGCTTCGACTACGGGAACGCCGAGACGAGCAACAACGACACCGGCAACGGCCACATGGAGGCCATCTACTTCGGCAACATCAAGGTCTGGGGCTATGGCACGGGCAACGGGCCCTGGATCATGGCCGATCTGGAGAACGGCCTGTTCTCCGGCGTGAACCAGCATTACAACGCCAATGACCCGACGATCAACTACCGGTACACCACGGCCGTCGTCAAGGGCGAGCCGAACCACTGGGCCATCCGAGGCGGCAACGCACAGTCCGGGAGCCTGTCCACCTTCTACAACGGCGCCCGCCCCAACGTCGCCGGATACAACCCGATGCACAAGGAAGGCGCCATCATCCTGGGCATCGGCGGCGACAACAGCAAGGGTTCGGCCGGGACCTTCTATGAAGGCGTCATGACCTCCGGCTACCCGACCGACGCCACCGAGGACGCGGTACAGGCCAGTATCACCGCTGCCGGATACGGGTCCGGTGGCGGCGGTGGTGGCGGGAGCTTCCCGAGCGGCTATCACCAACTCATAGCCGGTAACGATGGGCTGTGTCTGGACGTGTACGGGAACACGAGCTCCGCGGGTGCGGCGATCGATCAGTGGTCTTGCAACGGGCAGTCGAATCAGCAGTTCCAGTTCGTGCCGGGGTCGAATGGCTTTGGGGAGTTGCAGGCGCAGAACTCCGGGCAGGTGATCGCGGTGGCGAACGGTTCGACGGCGCAGGGGAGTCCGGACATCGTGCAGCAGGCGCGTAACGGTGCGGCGAGTTCGATGTGGAAGCCGGTGGCGCAGTCCGATGGTTCGTGGTCGCTCCAGAACCAGAACAGCGGGTTGTGCCTGGACGTCTACGGCGCCGGCAGCAACCAGGGCCAGCAACTCGACCAGTGGCCGTGCAAGAACGCGGCCGGTTCCAACCAGGACTTCACCCCCAACTGACCACCCGGCCTGACCACGGATCCCCCCGTTCGCCGGCGGGCGGACGCCGACGCCAGGTCGCGCCCGCCCGCCGGACCAGGTCGGCGCCGACGGCGCGTCGCGCCCGCCCCTACCACGCGGCGGCCCGGACGGCCGCCGCCGAACGGTCCGCCCTGCCCAGAGAATCCCTGCGACATGATCACGGGCCCGCACAGGCCCGCGAAGAAGGAGAGGAGCGGTGAGAAGGTTCATCAAGACGCTCGCCGGCATCGCCGTCGCGGCCGTGGCCACGACGCTGGCCATGACCACGGCGCTCGTGCCGCGAGCGTCGGCGGCGTCCCTGACACAGGTGTCGAACTTCGGCGCCAACCCCGGCAACATGCAGATGTACGTCTACGTCCCCGGCAGCGCGGCGGCCCACCCGGCCATCCTGGTGGCGATGCACGGCTGCAACGGCTGGGCCCCCGGTTTCTACCAGGGCACCGAGTTCGCCTCGCTGGCCGACAGGTACGGCTTCATCGTCATCTACCCGCAGGCGTCGCACAGCATCAACGGCATGTCGAGCTGCTTCGACGTGTGGTCGGACGCGGCCCTGCACCATGGCGGCGGCAGCGACCCGGTGTCGATCGTCAACATGGTGACCTACGCGGAGCAGCACTACGGCGGCGACCCGCAGCGCGTGTTCGCCACCGGCTTCTCCTCGGGCGCCATGGAGACCAACAACCTGCTCGCGGTGAACCCGGACGTGTTCAAGGCCGGCGCGCCGTTCTCCGGCATCCCCTACGGATGCATGGCCGGCGGCGGCCTGTGCGGCGACAAGACGCCACAGCAGTGGGGCGACATGGTCCGCAACGCCTACCCGGGCTACACCGGACCCCGGCCGCGCGTACAGGCGTGGCACGGCACGTCCGACTCCGTGCTGCCCTACTCGATGCTGCAGGAGGAGGTCGACGAGTGGACGAATGTCGTCGGGCTCAGCCAGACGCCCACGTCCACCGACACCCCGCAGTCCGGGTGGACCCGGCGGCGGTTCGCCGATTCGTCCGGCAACGTGGACGTCGAGGCGTACACGATCGCCGGAGCGGGCCACGATCTGCCGCATCCGGGAATGGCGGCCTATGCGATCCACTTCTTCGGCCTGGACGGCAGCGGCGGTGGTAGCGGTGGTGGCGGGGGGACCGGCGGTTCGTCCGCCTGCCGCGTGACCGCGACGGTCAGCTCCTGGTCCGGCGGCATGACCGAGAACATCACCATTGCCGATACGGGCACCAGCGCGATCAACGGCTGGTCCCTGGCGTTCACGCTGCCGACGGGACAGACCATCACCTCCGGGTGGAACGCCACCTACAGCGGAAACAGCGGCCAGATCACGGCCAAGAACCTGAGCTACAACGCGACCCTGGCACCCGGCGCCTCGACCAGCGTCGGGTTCCAGGCGGACCAGTCCGGCAACGCGGCTGCGCCGAGCGCGTTCACCCTCAATGGAACCGCCTGCACCGTCGACTGAACACCGTTGGGGTGTGTGTAGGCGAGGTGGTCGGCGCCGGCGAGTTGGATGAAGTCGCTCTGGGTCGGGGCCGGCATGGTGGCGTACAGGCCGTCGAGATAGGACGGCGTGACCACGGTGTCGTTCTGCCCGCCCATCACCATGGTCGGCACTCGGTCGGTGAACAGGTTCAGGTTCCCGACGGGCGAACCAGGTGCGAGCCCGACCGCGGCCTTCAGCGAGGGCCGCTGGAGCGCTGCGAGGAGGGCGCCGGCCCCACCCGCGGAGTGGCCGATCACCGACAACCGGGCGGCGTCGACCCGATCGTGCACGGTGCTCTTCTGGATGAGGTAGTCCAGGGCGGCCAGCAGTTCGGTTCCCCGGGCATCGGCGCTGTCGGTGCGGCTGTTGGTCTCGACGCCGATGACGACGAATCCGAAAGAGGCCAGCCACGGTCCCATCCAGGCCTCTTCGTTGGCGAACAGGGCGGTGTAGCCGGGGACGATCGCGACCGCGCCCCAGGTTCCCTGGCTGGTGTCGGTCGGGTAGTAGATCGTCCCGCCGTTGAAGCCGTTGCCGGGTGGCACGCTGACCTGCATGGTGGCGAAGGTTCCCCGGCTGGTTGCCACGCTGGCCAGGGTGGGGTCCGGACCCCGCTGGTACGGATTTGCCGGCGGCGGATGCGGGCCAGGTGGCGACCGTCAACGCGATCACCGCGGCGAGGGCTGCGACTGCGGCGCTGAACTCCGCCTGGTCCTCGGTCGCGGTCATGCCGTTGCCGATCTCGAGCATGTCCGGGTCGTTCCACGCGCCCGGCCCGGCGTGCGAGGCCAGCCCGACGTTGATGTGGAAGTTGTTCAGCATGCTGGCGAAGTTCGGCTGGACGTCGACGGTGGTGCGCCACCGGGCCCGCCCAGTTCCAGGGCTGCACGCTGGAGTCCCAGCCGTTGCACATGCTGAAGACGATTGAGCGGCCGGTCGCCGACAGCGCGTCGCGCATCCGCGTGTAGAGGGTCTGGGTGACCTGCTGGTGCGACCGCCCCGAGAAGTCGCCGAACGGGATGTTGCACCAGTCTTCTTTGAGGTAGTCGACTCCCCAAGAGGCGAAGAGCCTCGCGTCCTGCTGCTCGTGTCCGTAGCTGTCGGGGTATCCGGCGCAGGTCGCGGTGCCGGCGTCCTCGTAGATGCCGAGCTTCAGGCCGAGCGAGTGCACGTAGTTCGCGACGGCGGCGATGCCGTCGGGGAACTTCGAGGAGCTCGCGACCAGGTTGCCGCTTCCGTTGCGGCTGGAGGCCATCCAGCAGTCGTCGATGTTGACGTACTGGTAGCCGGCGGCCTGCATGCCGTTGTTGTGCATCGCCTGCGCGGTCTGCTCGACGAGCTGCTCGCTGACGTTGCAGCCATAGGCGTTCCAGTCGTTCCAGCCCATCGGCGGCGTCAGCGCCAGCCCGTTGCCGAGCGCCGACGCCGGCGGCGCGGACCCCAGCGCGATCACCGGCGCGACCAGGAGGACCAGCACGGTGGCCAGGCGTCGCTTGTGGCAGGAGGCCGTGGCGACGCAGGTCAGGAGGGATGGTAGCCGGAGGGGGAGTCTCCTGGCTTTCATGTGCTTTCATCGGTGCGAGGTCGAAGCCGCCGCGCTGCTGACCATCCGCGCGACGCCGAGCGGGGGGCCGCGGCGGGAGGCTGTGCGGCCCCGATGAAAACCGCGGTGAAAGAACGCCGACGTCCGGGGGCGGTCGCTGGACGCGGTTCGGCCCACTCACCAGGGCGAATCTACGGTGCGCGACTTTTCGTCTCCTTCTGTAGGGAAGTGTCGGGGAAGCGGCATTGACCTGGTTTCACCCCCAGTCGTAGCCTCCGGTCAAATCGATTCCGCGAATCGATTCGACACACTCAGCGACACCGCCGAAGAGATGCGGCGACCGGGAACGCGGCCGTCCCATCTCCCACAGTGCGGGAGCGCTGAAGCGCGAAGGGATGAGCCGATGGTGGGCACTGTGTCGCCGAATGTACTGCTGAGGGGTGAGTGATGCGCAGAGCCTTCCTGCTGTGGGCCTGCGTCCTCGCCGCGCTGGTCCTGGCGGTCGGCGCCCAGGCCGGCGTCGGGACCGCCTACGCCGAGTCGAACGGCGGCGTGCGGGTCATGCCGCTCGGCGACTCGATCACCGATGGCGCGACGGTGCCCGGCGGGTACCGGATCGGTCTGTGGCAGCGGTTCGTCAACGCCGGCTATCGGGTCGACTTCGTCGGCTCGCTGTCCAACGGGCCGGCGAGCCTGGGCGACCACGACCACGAGGGACACTCGGGCTGGCGCATCGACCAGATCGACGCGAACATCGCCGGCTGGCTGCACACCTACACGCCGCACACCGTCCTGCTGCACATCGGCACCAACGACGTCCTCCAGAACTACGACCTGGCGAACGCACCCGTCCGGCTGTCGGCACTGATCGACCACATCACCGCCACCGTGCCCACCGCCGAGGTCTTCGTCGCCACGATCATCCCGCTCGGGGGCGACTCCAGGGAGGCGAATGTCCGTACGTTCAACGCCGCGATCCCCGGCATCGTCCAGAGCAAAGCCGGCGCGGGCAAGCACGTGCACTTGGTGGACATGCATGCCGCGCTGACCGCCGCCGACCTGGTCGACGGCGTCCACCCCAACGCCACCGGATACGACAAGATGGCCGCCACCTGGTTCACCGCGCTGAAGTCGGTCCCAGGGAGCATCGGCGACGCGAGGGGTGGGGGCACCATCTCCGGACCGATTCGCGCCGTCGGGGCGGGCAGGTGCCTGGACGTGCCCAACGCGTCGCAGACCAACGGGACGCAGGCGCAGATCTGGGACTGCAACGGCGGCTCCGGCCAGACCTGGACCTCCTCGGGCGGCAGCCTCACCGTCTACAACGGCGCCAAATGCCTGGACGCCTATGCCAACCAGACCACGGCCGGCACCAAGGTCGAGATCTGGGACTGCAACGGCGGAGCCAACCAGCAATGGCAGATCAACACCGACGGAACCATCACCGGCACCCAGTCCGGCCTGTGCCTCGACGTGACCGGCGCCTCCACCGCCAACGGCACACCGGTCGAGCTATGGCCCTGCAACGGCGCCAGCAACCAGAAATGGAGCCAGACCTAGGCGCACCGCCAGGGACGCCGGTCGACCTGCTGGTACGCGGTTCGCCGTCGATCGCCGACCGGTCGGCATCGGCGGTCGGCGTCCCCCGGATGAAGAAGGAAGACCAGATGAGACCCAAGTTCCTCCTCATACCCGTCGTGGTCGCGGCATTCGTCGTCCTGGCGATGGGCGGAGCGGCGCTGGGCAGCGGCCTCGGCAGAACGCCGTCGTCCACGGCTGTCCGCCCCGCGGCGGCGACCGCCGGATGCGGCAAGGCCCCGACGCTGGCCAGCGGTACGCATTCGATTCAGAGCAGCGGTCAGAACCGCAGCTACATCCTGCGGGTGCCCGCCGGCTACGACAACAACCACCCCTACCGGTTGATCTTCGGGTTCCACTGGGTGGGCGGCACCGCGAACGATGTCGACTCGGGCGGTACCGATGGATACAACTGGTCCTACTACGGACTCAGGCGGCTGGCGGACAACGCGAACAACAGCACGATCTTCGTCGCGCCCCAGGGCATCAACAACGGCTGGGGCAACTCCGGCGGTCAGGACGTGACCTTCGTCGACGACATGCTCCGGCAGATCGAGGGCGGCCTGTGCGTCGACACGGCGCAGATCTTCTCTAGCGGTTTCAGCTACGGCGGCGCGATGACGTACGCGCTCGCCTGTGCCCGGCCGACCGTCTTCCGCGCGGTCGCGGTCTACTCCGGCGCGAATCTCAGCGGGTGCAGCGGCGGGACGCAGCCCGTCGCCTACATCGGGCTGCACGGCATCAGGGACAACGTACTGAACATCTCTTCCGGGCGGGCGCTGCGTGACACGTTCGTCCGGAACAACGGCTGCACCCCGCAGAACCCGCCCGAGCCGGCGTACGGCAGCCTGACGCACATCGTCACCACCTACTCCGGGTGCCGGACGGGGTATCCGGTCGTCTGGGCCGCGTTCGACGGAGCAGGTCACGACCCCGGGCCGATCGACGGGTGCACCTGCGACGGCTGGCGGACCTGGACCTCCGGAGTGGTCTGGGGCTTCTTCACTCAGTTCCAGGGTGGCCAACCGCCGACCCCTACCCCCACCCCGACACCGACTTCGGCGCTGGTCAACGTCGGTGCCGGCCGGTGCCTGGATGTACCGAACCTCTCCCAGACCAACGGCACCCAGGTGGAGTTGTGGGACTGCAACGGCGGCAGCAACCAGAAGTGGACGCTCACCTCCTCCAAGCAACTGCAGGTGTACGGCGGTAAGTGCCTGGGCGCCGATGGCGCCGGTACGTCGCCTGGCACCAGGGCGGTCATCTGGGACTGCAACGGCCAACCCGACCAGCAGTGGAACGTGAACGCCGACGGCACCGTCACCAGCGGGCAGTCCGGCTTGTGCCTCGACGCCAACGGCGCCGGGACCGCCAACGGCACACAGATCATCCTGTGGACCTGCAACGGCGGGAGCAACCAGAAATGGACCCAGAACTGATCCCATGACCCAAGTCACGCCCATACGGAAGGACGATCATGCGCGATCACCCTCGGCGTGGCAGCCGCTGGAGAGCGGCCGTCGCCACGACGGCCGTCGCCTGCGCGGCCGTCACCGCCGGCCTGATCACCACCGGTAGTGCCCGGGCCGGCACGCTGTCCGGCACCCTCTATCGCGACCCGAGCTCGCAGGTCGTCCGATGGGTCGAGGCGAACCCGAACGACGCGCGGACCCCTGTCATCCGGGACAAGGTCGCCAGCCAGCCTCAGGCGCGCTGGCTGGCGGCGTTCAACCCCGGCACGGTGGCGTCGGAGGTCTCCGGCGTGGTCAACGCCGCGAACGCCGCGAACCAGATCCCCGTGCTCTCGGTGTACGAGATCCCCAACCGCGACTGCGGCGGCGCGAGCGCCGGCGGCGCCCCCGACTACACCCAGTACCAGCAGTGGATCGCGAACTTCGCCCAGGGCGTGGGCAGCCGGACGGTCATCGTCATCCTGGAGACCGACGCGCTCGCCCTGCAAACGTGTCTGAGCGGTTCCGAGGTCGCAGCCCGTGACCAGGCGATCGCGCGGGCGGTGCAGACGATCAAAAACGCCGACCCGAACGCCAAGATGTACCTCGACGGCGGCCACTCGGCCTGGAACTCCGCCACCGAGCAGGGAAGCCGCCTCAAGGCCGCCGGCATCCAGTACGCCGATGGCTTCTTCACCAACGTGTCCAACTACCAGCCACTGTCGAACGAGGTGGCGTACGGCCGGTCGATCATCTCCTACCTACAGTCACAAGGCATCTCCGGCAAACACCAGATCATCGACACCAGCCGCAACGGCGGTGCCGTCGGCGCCCAAGGCGACTGGTGCGGCGATGACAACACCGACCACCGCATCGGCGCCTACCCGACCCTCGCCACCGGCGACCAGAACGTCGACGGCTACCTGTGGGTGAAACCGCCGGGCGAAGCCGACGGCTGCGTCTACACGGCCGGTAACTTCGTCCCCGACCTCGCCTACAACCTCGCGAGCACGGCCCCCAATCCGCCGTCGTCGGGTGGCAGCGGCTGCACCTCGACCTACCAGACGGTGAGCTCCTGGCAGGGCGGATTCCAGGGACAGATCACCGTCACCGCCGGAGCCTCGGCGATCCACGGCTGGAAGCTCACCATGTCGCTGCCCAGCGGCGTCTCGATCGGCCAGCTCTGGAACGGCACACTGATCACCAGCGGATCCACCGCCACCATCACCAACACGTCGTGGAACGGCACGCTCGCGCCGGGTGCCGCCGCCCAGGTCGGTTTCACCGCCACCGGCGCCGCCTCCCCCCTCACCCCCACCTGCACGGCATCCTGACCGGTACCCGGCCCGAGGATTTCATTTACCACCGGGGGCTTGACGGCCGGCTGACGACATGAGGGGGGTCGTGCCGGCAGTCACCGGTGGCCGATCGGCGATTTATGGAGGCTAAGGAGTGAGCACCAAAGAAACACCCTCGCCCGGAACCCGGCGATCCGTCAGCCGCTTCCGCCGGGCCCTGGTCGCCCTCGCCCTCGGCGTCGTCGGGACGACGACCGTTGCGCTGGCGGTGGCGGTTCCTTCGAATGCCGCGGCGAGTACGCTCGGCGCGGCGGCCGCGCAGAGCGGGCGGTACTTCGGCACCGCCATCGCCGCAGGCAGGCTCGGCGACTCGGCGTACACCACGATCGCGGGCCGTGAGTTCACCATGGTGACGCCCGAGAACGAGATGAAGATCGACGCCACCGAGCCCCAGCAGGGCCGGTTCAACTTCACCGCCGGCGACCAGGTCTACAGCTGGGCGGCGCAGCACGGGATGCGGGTCCGCGGCCACACCCTGGCCTGGCATTCCCAGCAGCCGGGCTGGATGCAGAGCCTGAGCGGGAGCTCGCTGCGCCAGGCGATGATCAACCACATCAATGGCGTGATGGCCCACTACAAGGGCAAACTCGCCTACTGGGACGTGGTGAACGAGGCCTTCGCCGACGGCGGCTCCGGAGGTCGGCGCGATTCCAACCTGCAGCGGACCGGCAACGACTGGATCGAGGTGGCCTTCCGTACCGCACGGGCGGCCGACCCGAACGTCAAGCTCTGCTACAACGACTACAACATCGAGGACTGGAACGCCGCCAAGACCCAGGGTGTCTACAACATGGTCAAGGACTTCAAGTCCCGCGGCGTCCCGATCGACTGCGTCGGCTTCCAGTCTCACTTCAACAGCGGCAGCCCCTACAACAGCAACTTCCGCAGCACTCTGCAGAACTTCGCCGCCCTGGGCGTCGACGTGGCCATCACCGAGCTGGACATCCAGGGCGCCTCGGCCACGACCTACGCCAACGTGACCAACGACTGCCTGGCCGTCTCGCGCTGCGTCGGCATGACGGTCTGGGGCGTACGGGACAGCGACTCCTGGCGGTCCGGCGACACCCCGCTCCTCTTCGACGGCAACGGCAACAAGAAACCCGCCTACACCTCTGTTCTCAACGCCCTCAGCGCCGGGTCATCCTCTACTCCGACTCCCACGCCGCCCGACGGCACCGGACAGATCAAGGGCGTTGCCTCCGGCCGCTGTCTGGACGTGCCCAACGCCAGCACGGTCGATGGCGTCCAGGTGCAGCTGTGGGACTGCAATAGCAACAGCAACCAGCAGTGGACCTACACCTCCGCCAACGAGTTCAAGGTCTACGGCGACAAGTGCCTGGACGCCGCCGGCACCGGCAACGGCGTCAAGGTACAGATCTACTCCTGCCACGGCGGCGACAACCAGAAATGGCGCGTCAACTCCGACGGAACCATCGTCGGCGTCCAATCCGGACTGTGCCTGGACGCCTCTGGCCAGGGCACCGGCAACGGCACCCAGATCCAGCTGTACTCCTGCTGGGGTGGCAGCAACCAGAAGTGGTCCCGCAGTTGATCCGGGAGGAGGTTCCCATGTACAGAGCACGTATCAGTAAGGGGCGCCGCGCGCTGACGGCGGCGCTGGTCATGGTGGCCGCAGGCGCGGTCGCCCTCGCGGTCACGCTGGTGGCCAACCCGGCTCGGGCCGACGTCACCGGTGCCCTGCGCGGCGTCGGTGCCGGCCGGTGTCTGGATGTGCCGGGCCAGAGCCAGACCGACGGTACCTTCCTGCAGATCTATGACTGCTGGGGCGGCGCGAACCAGCAGTGGACCTCGACCTCCAGCGGCCAGCTGACCGTGTACGGCAGCAGGTGCCTGGATGTGCCGAACCACGCGACCGCTGCCGGTACCCGGGTGGAGATCTGGACCTGCAATGGTGGTGCCAACCAGCAGTGGCGCGTGAACTCCGACGGCACGGTGGTCGGCGTGGAGTCCGGGCTGTGCCTGGACGTCACGGGCACTGGTACGGCCAACGGCACTGCGGTGGATATCTGGACGTGCAACGGCGGTTCCAACCAGAAGTGGACTGGCCTGTCGGGCACGACACCGACACCGACCCCGACCGACACGTGCTCTCTTCCGTCGACGTACCACTGGACGTCGACGGGTCAGTTGGCGACGCCGCAGCACGGGTGGGTCTCGCTCAAGGACTTCACCAACGTCGTCTACAACGGCAAGCACCTGGTCTACGCGTCGAACGTGTCGGGATCGTCGTACGGTTCGATGGCATTCAGTCCCTTCACGAACTGGTCTGACATGGCTTCGGCCGGCCAGACCGGGATGAGTCAGGCCACGGTGGCGCCCACGCTGTTCTACTTCGCGCCCAAGAACATCTGGGTGCTGGCGTATCAGTGGGGTGCGTGGCCCTTCATCTACCGGACGTCGAGCGACCCCACCAACCCCAACGGCTGGTCCTCGCCGCAGGCGCTGTTCACCGGCAGCATCTCGGGCTCCGGTACCGGCCCGATCGACCAGACGCTGATCGGTGACGGTTCGAACATGTACCTGTTCTTCGCCGGTGACAATGGCAAGATCTATCGGGCGAGCATGCCGATCGGGGACTTCCCGAGTAGCTTCGGCTCGTCGTACACGACGGTGATGAGCGACTCGACGGCCAACCTGTTCGAGGCGGTCCAGGTCTACAAGGTTCAGGGTCAGAACCAGTACCTGATGATCGTTGAGGCGATGGGTGCGAATGGGCGGTACTTCCGCTCGTTCACGGCCTCCAGCCTGAGCGGTTCGTGGACTCCGCAGGCCAGCAGCGAAAGCAACCCGTTCGCGGGCAAGGCCAACAGCGGGGCCACCTGGACCAATGACATCAGCCATGGTGACCTGGTCCGCAGCAACCCTGACCAGACCATGACCATCGATCCCTGCAACCTGCAGTTCCTCTACCAGGGCAAGTCCCCCAGCGCCAGCGGCCCCTACGACCAATTGCCGTGGCGTCCGGGTCTGCTGACGCTGCAGCGCTAGCCTGCGTGATCCACGGTGATCGCGAGCTGGTGGCTGCCGGCGTGTAGGTGAGCCGGGTGCCCCTCCCGCAAAGGAACCGACGGTGTCGAGTCGACCAGGTTCCCGCACGGGAGGGGCACCTTTGCAGAGCCGTGCTGGGCATCGCCACCGGTCACTGCCGATCGTCTACGGTGGGGGATGTCGAGAAGCGTCCGCCGCGGGAGCTGGTCGATGGCCCGGCTGCTGGATGAGCTACTGGCACGCGCGTCTGACGCGGCGGATCCACGGTCGCTTGATCATGAAGAACTCCTCCACAGGGTGGAGTGTGATGTGAGCGTCGACGAACCCCCGGTGCCCGGCTGTGCGGACGGCGCGGGTTGCGTTGACGCCTCCGGGTCCGGTGCGGATTCGGCCGGCTTCGGCACCGGACTCGGGGCGGGCTGCTCGTCAGCTCCAGGGGGCGGCGGCGAGCCAGGCGGTGTCCGGCCGTCGGCACCCCACAGGTCGTGCGGCAGCAGCGCGAACGTGCCCCCGAGGGGGACTGCACGGTTTGTTAGCTCTCGATGTCCCCTGCAGGGACGTCCTTCAGGACTGAAAATCGGGGGTGGCTGCTCGCCGACGTCGCTTTTGCTTGGTGCCTGAGCCCGTTTGTT
>NZ_JBFAJC010000101.1:0-16072 GCF_040655075.1 Actinoallomurus sp. NPDC050550
GACGCTCTTCCTATCTGTGGTTCTGACGCCCGCCGCGTGTCCACGGCCGCCGCACCCCCCCGGGGGGGTGCGGCGGCCTCCGTCTGGACCACGCGTGGCCCGGACGGCACGGGCGGAGACGGGTGCCCTTGATCGCGGAACCGGTTGGCCTCGGGAACGCACCGCACACCGCGCGGGTAGGACTCCGCCGGGCCCCTACCCGTCGTGGCCGGGTGTCAGAGGACGGCCACGTGGCGGTCGGGGTGGTCGGCCAGCAGGCCGCGGGCGTCGAAGACCAGGTGGGCCTCGGACACGAGGGTTTCCGGCCGGTATCGGCTGTGCTTCTGGAGCAGGACGGTCAGGTCCGCGGAGCGGAGGGCGGACCGCAGGTCGCCGTGGGACGGGACGGGCTCGCCGTCCACGGTCCAGGCGTCCACGTACGGGTCGTGGTACGAGACCGCCGCGCCGTGGCCGCGCAGCCGCCGGGCCACCTCCTCGGCGGGTGTCATCCGCAGGTCGGCGACGTCCGCCTTGTAGGTGACGCCCAGCAGCAGGACCGACGTTCCGGCCGGCTCACGGCCGCGTGAGCGGAGCAGCGCGGCGCAGCGTTCCACCACGTAGCCGGGCATGGCGGAGTTCACCCGCTCCGCGGCGTCGATCATCCGGGAGGCGAAGCCGACCGCGCGCGCCTTGTGCGCGAGGTACAGCGGGTCCACCGGGATGCAGTGGCCGCCGACGCCGGGGCCGGGCTGGAACGCCTGGAAACCGAAGGGCTTGGTGCGGGCGCACTCGATCACGTCCCACACGTCGATGCCCATCCGGTGGCAAAGCATCGCGACCTCGTTGATCAGGCCGAGATTGACGTGCCGGTAGGTGTTCTCCAGCAGCTTGGCCATCTCCGCCTCGCGGGTGCCCCGGGCGCGCACCACCTCGTCGGTGAATCGGCCGTAGAACTCCACCGCGCGGTCGGCGCAGGCCGGGGTGAGCCCACCCACGACCTTCGGGGTCTTGGCCATCGTGTAGACCTTGTTGCCGGGGTCGATCCGCTCCGGGGAGAACGCCAAGTGGAAGCCCGTCCCGGCGGCCAGGCCCGACTCCCGTTCCAGGATCGGGCCCACCACCTCCTCGGTCGTCCCGGGGAAGGACGTGGACTCCAGCACCACCAGTGCGCCGGGGCGCATCCGCGCGCCCGTCTCGGCGGTGGCCCGCAGCACCGCGCCGAGGTCGGGGCCGCCGTCGTCGCCGAGTGGGGTCGGCACGCAGATCACCACGACCGGGGACCGGCCGAGCACCGCCGGGTCGGCGGTCGCGGTGAAGCCGGTCGCGTTCATCGCCGCGAGGTCCTCGTTGAACACGTCGTCGACGTGCGAGTGGTCCGCCCGCAGCGCGGCCACCAGGTCCGCGTTCACGTCGTAGCCCAGGACCGTGAGCCCGGCCGCGGTCGCGTCCCGCGCGAGGGCCATCCCCACGTATCCCAGGCCGCACACCGTCATGTCGGCGGTCGCCGGCCCGTCCTCGGTCACGCCAGGGTCCTTCGCCGCATCGACACGACCTGGCCTCGCGCCTCGTCGATCTCGAACTCCGGGCCGTCCCACACCGCCGCCGGGTCCACCTCAGGCGGCCGCTCGGCCAGCGCGTTGCGCGCGTCCTTCAGCCCGTCCAGCAGCCAGGCCGTCCGGTCGGACGGCACGTCGTGCGCGGCGAAGAAGGAGCGGAGGGTGGTGGCGTAGAAGGCCATGATCTCGGCGTGGTGCGTGGCGATGACGGTCTCGGCCAGCCGCTCGGCGAGGACCTGCCGGTCGGCGTGCGGGATCTCGGCGAACGCCTGGAGCGCCTCGTCGGTGAGGATCTCGCGCTCGATCCGGCCGGCCGTCCCGGGACGGAACATCACCCGCAGCACGCGCTCGCGGACGACCTCCCGCTCCTCCTCGCCGTGCGCGTAGAAGCGGATCGCGTTCTGCAGGATCCAGCGCAGCGGAAACAGCACCCGCTCGGGGAACACGGTGTCGGCGAAGACCTCGTCGTCGTACTCCAGCAGCTCCCGCTCGATCTCGCCCTGGATCCGCGTCATGTGCACGTAGAGGCCGGTGGCGCGCTCCAGCACGGCGGCGCGGGTCTCGCCGTAGAAGACCGTCTGCCGGTGGACGAAGTTGCGCACCATCTTGATCAGCCGGTCGGTCTCGGTCTCGGCGAACACCTCGGCGGGGCCGAGCCGCAGCGCGCACCCGACGGTCTGCAGCACCCGGCCGGACTGGTAGTCGCTGCCGGTGGCGATGCGCAGCCCCCGGCGCCGCAACTGGTGCTGCCCGCCGATCGCGAAGCTCCACACCCGGAACGTCTTCATCGCGTCGCTGGAGTCGGGGAACACCGCGCTCTCCGGCAGGCCCATGTGCCGGAACGCCCAGTACAGGAACAGGTCGTGCCCGACGACCGCGTGCCACCGCCACTTCTCGTCCGGGCGGACGCCGCCGTTCTCCAGGAAGACGAGCGCGGCGTCGAAGCCGGAGACGGGGGCCTCGGCGAGCACCAGCGTGCGGTCTTCCAGGACATAGGCGGCGCATCCCCGGGGGTCGGTCAGGACGCCGAAGCGGCGGCCGTGCTCGTCGGTCCCGTCGAGCGGGACGCGGAAGGTCCCGCCGTCCCGAGTGGTGAGCACCATCGTGTCGCCGTCCCGCCACCGTAGCCCGCGCGGGAAGGCGGCGTGGGCGTCCATCGTCGCCAGGCCCACCGGGACGCGGGTGGGGGGAGTGCCGTTCACCCGGCGCTCCAGCGCCTCGGGGAAGGCGGGCCGGTAGTCGTGGAACAGCCGCAGCGCCGCAGTGAACTTGTAGGTCAGGAACGGCATCACGCCGTCCACGGTGGGCTGCTCTTCCAGGATGCGCGCCACCGACGCGAGCGTGTCCGGGTGGTAGACGGTATCGCCGTCGGACACGGCGATCGTCGCCGTCTGAAGCCGCTCCCATTGTCCGTCGTGACGGCACATCTCGTACACCGTCGCGATCGCGGTGTCCACGCCGAGCCGGGCGGCGTTCCCCGCGCCCGCCATCGGCTGCGGCAGGTACACCACGCGCGCCGCGCCCGGGGAGTCCGTGGCGGCCCCCTTCGCGATCGCCTCCGAGCCGTCGGTGGAGTTGTTGTCCACCAGCAGGACGACCACCCGGCCCATGTCGAAGTCCTGGTGCGCCAGCGAGCTCAGCGTGGCGCGCAGGTGCGGGGCCTCGTCCATGAACTTCACCACGACGAAGACGTCGCGTCCCTCGCGGACGAGCGCGGGCACGTCCGGGAGCGGGCGGCTCTGCTCGTCCCCGAAGTAGCCGCGCCGCCCCGCCAGGAAACGCTCCACGATCCGCCGCTGCCCGGCGAGGACGGTTTCGCGGCGCTCGGTGCGGCCCTCGTCCACCAGGGCGTGCCGGAGCCGGAGCACCTGCCGCGCCTCGGCGACCTGCTCGGGCAGGAGCGGGTCCACATCGGAGCTGTGCCCGAGGTCCAGCAGCGGACTCTCCAGGGCGGTTTCGGGGGGCTCATCCTGGTTCAGCCGGGTCCACCTGTGGTGATACGGCTTGCCGGAAGCCCTGCTGACGAACGGGTCCACGAGACCTCTTCCTCCAGTCGTCTGGCGCGCCGCGCCGTTAGCTCGATGAGCTCAACAGCGACTCTGCATGTCGGCGGTTCGCCCGGGAAACTTCGAGCTTGCGGACCCGGATCGCCGCCCTGACAGCACCCATCGCCCTCGCCCCGCGCGGGTGCGGGGGGCTTGGGGATGGTGGCGGGCGGGGACCGCGCAGCGCGGGGGTGGGCCGAAGGTGCGCCTGAAGGGGCGGGGTGTTCGTGCGGTCGGCGCTGCGACGCTGGGAGTGGAGGTGTCTTCGGTGACTCTGGACGCGTACACCGCCGCGATACGGCGGCGCATGGCGGCGGCTTACCCCGATCTGGGCGGCGCGGTGATCGATGCGAGGGAGGCCCGCCGCCGTTATGCGGAAATGCGGTATCCCGCCGGGCCGCCGGTCGCGGCGGTCGAGGAGCACATGGTTCCGGGCGAGCCGGACGTTCTCGTGCGGGTGTACGTCCCTCGGGACGCGCCGCCGCGCGCGCCGCTGGTCGTCTACTTCCACGGCGGCGGCTTCGTACTGTGCGGACTCGACACCCACGACCACGTCTGCCGGGTGCTGGCCGACGGGACGCCCGCCGTGGTGGTGTCCGTGGACTACCGGCTCGCGCCCGAGCACCCCTTCCCCGCCGCCCCCGACGACGCGTACGCCGTCATGCGCTGGGCGTCGGCGAACGCGGCCCGCTTCGGGGCCGATCCGGGACGGCTGGCGGTGGCAGGGGACAGCGCGGGCGGCGCGCTCGCGGCGGCGACATGTCTGCGTGCCCGGGACGAGGCCGGGCCCGCGATCGCCTTCCAACTCCTCATCTACCCGGTGACCGACTGCCTGGCCGTGCGGCGGGACGTGCCCGACTCGCTGCTCACCCCCGCGCACATGAGCTGGTTCATCGAGCAGTACCTCGCGCGGCCCGAGGACGGCGCGCACCCCTACGCCTCCCCGCTGCGCGCCCCGAGCCTGGACGGGCTGCCCTCCGCGTTCGTCCTCACGGCCGGGCATGACCCGCTGCGCGCGGAGGGCGAGGCGTTCGCCGACCGGCTGCGGCAGGCGGGCGTCCCGGTCCGCACGCATCTGGCCGACGGGATGTTCCACACGCTGTTCGGGTTCGGCTCGCTGGTCCCGGCGGCACGCGAGGCCGAGCGCCTGGCCTGCGCCGCCCTGCGGGACGGCCTGCCGGACCCCGTCCGCGCGGGCTGACGCGCTCGGCCGGTACGCCGGCGGACCGATCGGCATGCCCGGGCGGGGAGGTGGTCGGTCCGCCCGAACGCGCCTTACGCGGCGGCGCGGCGGCGGGGACAGTGGCCTCGAACCGGCCCGACCAGGAGAGGACGATCATGGAGAATCCGGCGACCGGGAGTTCGACGACAGACCTGCCGACGGTGATCGGCAAGGTCATGGGGGAGGTGCTCCAACGAGGCCCGCTTCTGGCGGGCGAGGACTTCTTCCGCGGCGGCGGCGACTCGCTGCGCGCCATCGAGGTGCTGCAGCGGCTCGCCGTCGAGGACGGCCTGGCCGATCGGATGGGCGACACCGAGCTGCAGGCCGTCCTGCTGGAGGCGATCTTCGAGGACGCCTCCCCGGACGGGCTGGCGGCCGTGATCGCCGAGCATGCGTAGGGGGCCGGTCGCCGGCGCGGGGGTGCGGGGATGCTGACCGGGGCCTGGCGGGTCCGGGACCGCTCGGGGGCGGGCCCGGCCGTGCGGTGCCGGACATCCGGCGGGGCGTGGGCCGAGACCTCGTGGGGGGAGCTGACCGACAACGCTTCGGCTGCGGCGGCGCGCGCCCGCGCGCTGCCCGGACCGGGGCCCGTGGTGCTGGTCCTGGACGGGAGCGCCGCGAGCATCGCGACGATGCTCGGCATCCTGGACGCCGGGGTGGACGTCCTGCTGCTGGAGGAGAACAGCTCCGCCCTCGCCGACCCCCGCTCACCGGTGCGGCGGCTCGGCGCGCAGGTCGTCGTCGGCCCGCCGGGCACCGCGCACGAGCTGCCCGGGGTCCCCGTCGAGAGCCATGAGGAGTTCCGAGCTGTGCCCGGCCCGGAGACGGCCGTGCCGAGCGGGCGGGAGCCGGAGGTGCTCCAGCTCACGTCGGGCTCGACAGGCCGTCCGCGCATCGCCCGGCAGACGCTGCCCAACGTGACCGTCGGCGGGCTGCTGTACCGGCAGCTTTTCGAGGTGGGCGCGGGCGACGCGGTCCTGGTGGCGGTGCCGCCCGCGCACTCCTACGGGCTCGCCGGGGTGTACGCCGCGCTGCTGTCGGGGGCGACGCTGGTCACCCTGTCCCGGTTCACGCCCGGCGCGGTCGTCGAGGCGGTGCGCGGCGGCGCGACCCACATGCTCGGCACCCCGCTGCTCTACCAGTTGCTCGCGCCCGTGTTCGCGGCGCGTGGACCCGGCCTCCGGCTGCGCACGGCGCTGTCGGCGGGCGGCCCGATGCCGGCCTCGACCGCCGAGGACATCGCGGCGGCGCTCGGCTTCCCGGTCCGGCTGATCTACGGCACCACCGAGGCGGGCCTGATCGCCTGCGTGCCGCAGGAGGTCGAGCGGTGGCCCGCGGGCTCGGCGGGATCGGCCGCTCCCGGCGTCACGCTGCGGCTGGACGGCGACGGCGACACCGGCCGGCTCTCCGTCCGGACACCGATGATGTTCCGCGGCTACTGGGGGGAGGACCCGCCCGCGCCGGCCGGCGACGGCTTCTACGACACCGGCGACCTGGCGCAGGTGGACCCGGACGGCCATGTGTTCGTGCTGGGGCGCAAGGACGGCCTGGTCAACGTGGGCGGCCGGAAGGTCGGCCTGGCCCGGGTCGAGGCCGCGCTCGGCGAGCACCCCGGCGTCCGCGAGGCGTTCGTCTACGCGGTCGACCGCGCCGACGGCGAGCAGGAGATGCACGCGGCCGTGGTGCTCGCGCCGGGCACCGGCGCGGGCGACGTGCTCGCGTTCTGCCGGTCCGGGCCGCTGCGGCCCTACGAGGTGCCGCACCGCGTGCACGCACTGTCCGCGCTGCCCCGGACCGGCATGGGCAAGGTCGACCGGCAGGCGGTGCTCGCCGCGACCGGACAACCGTCAACCCCGACAAGGACTGGAGCGAGGACATGACGACCAGGACAGGACTCGATCTCGACCCGCACGGGCTCGGAGGCGTGGGCGACACCGCCCGCTGGATGGCGGCGTCCCGGGCGCGGGAGAGCCGTCGGCCCGACCGGCTGTTCCACGACCCGTACGCCGAGGCGCTCGCGGGTCCGGACGGGCACCTGCTGCTGACCCACTTCCACCCCCGGCACGCCAACGACGACGGCAACCCGTTCCTGCCCATCCGGCACCGCTGGTTCGACGACTACCTCCGCGAGTGCGTCGCGCCGGGCACGCAGGTGGTCGGGCTCGGAGCGGGCTTGGACACCCGCGCGTTCCGGTTCGACTGGCCGGACGGTGTCGTCCTCTACGAGGTCGACCAGCCAGCGGTGCTGGCCTACAAGCGGCAGCGGCTGACCGGCGCGCAGGACCGGTGCGAGCGGCACGAGGTGCCGGTCAACCTGGGCGACGACTGGCCGGACGCGTTGACCGGCGCCGGCTTCGACCCCGCGCGCCCGGCGGTCTGGTTCGTCGAGGGCGTGCTGTTCTATCTGCCCGAGCAACTCGCCCGGCGTGTACTGCGGGACGCGGCGCGGCTCGCCGCGCCGGGCAGCCGGATCGGCCTCGACCTCATCGGCACCGGGATCTTCCACTTCCCCTACATGCGGGAGTTCCTGCGGCGGCTGGAGGAGGCCGACAGCCCCTGGGTCTACGGGACCGACGACCCGGCGGCCGTGCTGCGCGAGTGCGGCTGGGACGACGTGGTGGTCACCGAGCCCGGCTGGCCGGGCGCGAACTTCGGCCGCTGGCGCCCGGAGTGGTCGCCGGCCGGTGACCTGCCCAACCTGCCGCGGATCTTCCTCGTACGGGCCGGCCGGTCCTGACGTCCGGGACGGACGGGGCCGGTCGAACCGACCGGCCCCCGCCGTCTGACCAGGGCGAGCGACCCTCGCCGTGCGGACCGGCCGTCCGGTGCGCGGGTCAGGGGAGGAGGGGCGGCGGGACGAGGTCGACGGCGCAGTGCCCGAGGCAGCGCAGCTCGGGATCGTGGTCCAGCAGGTGCACCCGCCGGACCCCGGCGGCGCGCCAGCGGTCGAGGCCCTCGGCGGCCAGCGCCCACAGGCCCGTGCAGGGCGCGCCGACGGATGCCCGGACCCGGTTCGGCGGGCCGTCCCACGAGGCCAGGGCGGGTCCGGTCAGCACGGGCTGCCCGGTCTCCGCGAGCCCCGCGAGGAATCCGCCCGCGCGCTTCGGGCCGACGCCGGGCTCGACTCCGGCCGTCAGCGTCCCCAGCGTGCCGCGCTCGTCCAGGACGAGTGCGACCGCCCGGTTCCGGAGCGGGATCCGGGCGTCGGCGGCCCCGGCCGGCCTGGGCGGCGGGACGAGCGTCCGCTGGTCCATGATCAGCACGATGGCCCGGCGCGGGCCGTCCGCGCGGATGCGGGCGCCGGCGACGCGCAGCGCGGTGAACGGCGTGACCACACCCTGGTCGGCGACGGCGAACGCGGGCGGCGCGCCGGGCAGCCGCCAGGTGAGGAAGCACGCGGGCCAGCCGGGTTCGCTGTCGGGCGTGCCGTGGGCGAGTACCACCAGCCCGATCGGCGCGCCGTCGCCGCGCAGCTCGTCCAGCATTCCCGCAGCCATGTCGGTGAACGTGGTCCGACGCTCCGGCAGCCAGTCGCGGTCTGGCGGTCCGGACGACGGGGCGCGGTCAGGTGATCCGGGCGACGGGGCGCGGTCTGGCGGTCCGGGCGACGGGGCGCGGTCTGGCGGTCCGGGCGACGGGGCGCGGTCAGGTGATCCGGACGGCTGCGTGTGGTCCGGCGGTCCGGACAGTGCGGCCACGTCGGCGAGGAAGCGCTGCAACGCGGGCTCGTACGCGCGCCCGAGGGGAAAGTCCCGGCACAGGACGCGTGCCAACGGCAGCGGGACTCGGCTCACGTTCAGCGGGTCCATCCGGCTCCCTTCGCAGAGGCCACGACTCAGTGCCGGAACACCATGGCGGTGAGCGTTGCGCCGAGCCCGGCCGCGGTCATGACGTAGTGGTCGCCGGGCGCCAGCCGCCCCGCGTCGCACGCGGTCCGGTAGTTGACGAACGGGTCGGCCCCGAAGCAGTGCCCGAGTTCCGGCTGGTTGTCCAGCAGGACGCCGTCCCTGGGCAGGCCGAGGTCGCGCCGGACGCGCAGCCACGACACCCGGTTCACGTTGTGGGGCAGCAGCACCTTCACGTCCGCGACGGTCAGCCCGGCGCGCCGCAGCGCCTCCCGGACGACCTCGACGAGCGTGCCCGGATAGGCGCTCTGGAACTGGGCCTCGTCCTCCGACGGCAGATAGGGGGACCGGTGGAACTCGCCGAGCGTGCGCGTCTCGTACGCCAGCAGCCGGTCGCGGTCCCCGCCCGCCCGCACGAGCACCGCCGCCGTGCCCTCGCCCATCACCGCCGACCCATGGATCACCTGCGCGACCTCGGTGAACGTCCGCTCGCCCGCGAGGACGAGGGCAAGGCCGCCGGCGTCGCCGGCGTCGGCGAGCAGCGCGCCGCACACCTCGACCGCGAGCAGCGCCGAGGCGCAGGCGTGCTGCGACAGCGAGAACGGCACGGCGTGGTCGAGCCCGAGTGAGCGCGCGACCCGGCCCGCGAGGCTGCCGGGGTAGGGCGCGGTGAACTGGATCGTCGGCGCGTGCACCACGTACCGGACATCGCGGGCGCGGTCGCGCAGCGTGCGCAGGCCAAGCGCGGCGGCGCGGAGCTGGCCGGTGAGGTCCCCGCCGGGCTCCCGGCGGACGCGGCGGAAGCCGTAGTAGCGCTCGTAGTCCGCGGCGTCGGCCGCGCGGCCGGTCCGTTCCAGCACGGCGCGGACCGGCTCGTCCGCCGCAGGCAGGTGGGTGGCGACCTCGACCAGGGCGGTCATTGCGGCCGGTGCTCGCGCAGCGACCCGCGGTCCAGGTCGGCGACGCGCGTGTGCCCGGCCAGGCCCACGGTCAGCTCGAAGTCGGCGAGCAGCCCGCGCAGCACGTGCCGCACCCCGGACTCGCCCGCGTGGCCCAGGCCGTAGGCGTACGGGCGGCCGACCAGCACCGCCTCCGCGCCGAGCGCCAGCGCCTTGAAGACGTCCGCGCCGGTGCGGACGCCCGAGTCGTAGAGCACGGCCGCCTCGCCGCCGACGGCGTCCACGATGCCGGGCAGGGCGTCCAGCGCGCCGATCGCGCCGTCCACCTGGCGACCGCCGTGGTTGGACACGACGACGCCGTCCATGCCGTGCGCCACTGCCTGGCGCGCGTCGTCGGGATGCTGGATGCCCTTCAGGATGATCGGCCCGGGCCAGCGGTCCCGCAGGAGGCGCAGGTCGGGCCAGCGCTGCCCGGCGTTGCCCAGCAGTTCGTCCCAGCGGGCCACGGCCGCCGCCAGGTCCTGTTCGGGCGGCTTGGCGAGCCCGGCGCGGAAGACCGGGTCGGAGAACAGCACGGCGTTCCCGACGCCCCGCAGCATCGGCAGGTACGCCTGGTCCACTATCGCGGGCCGCCAGGCCAGCGACATCGTGTCCAGGGTCACCACCAGCACGGTGAACCCGGCGAGCCGGGCGCGTTCGAGCAGGCTGGCGGTGAGCTCGTCGTCGTTCGGCCGGTAGAGCTGGAACCAGCGCGGCCCTGCCCCGTTCGCCTCCGCGACGGCCTCGATGCTGTAGGACGACATGGTGGACAGCACCATCGGGACGCCGAGCGCCGCGCAGGCGCGCGCCGTGGCCAGCTCACCGTCCGGATGGACGATCGACTGGACCCCGACCGGGGCGGCCAGCAGCGGCGCGGGCATGGGGGTGCCCAGCACCGTCGTCTCCAGGTACCGGACGGTGGACCCGGTCAGCATCCGCGGCACGATGCGCCACTGGTCGAACGCCTCCCGGTTGGCCCGCATCGTCGCCCCAGAGCTCGCGGGCCCCTCGACATAGGCGAACGGGCCCGGTCCCATCTGTCGCCGGGCCGACTCCACCAGCGCCTCCGGCTCCAGCGGAAAAGGGGGCCGGTTCCCGGCCGTCCCGGCCCGAAAGATTTCCTGCTGATAACGCGCGAATTGTGCGGCTCGCATGGTCGCCATGAAAACACGCCTTTATCGGGCCGGGCATATCCGAGGATGCCCAAGCATTCTTGGAGCAGAGCGTGGCGAATGCCATTGCTACCGTCGGCGATAGCTCGGCCGCCGACGCTGCCGCGGCACGAGACGACTCGCGATGTTTCCCTCTCACACAAAGGAACGAACGTGGCGGAGAAATCGTCCGGGCAATGCCGTCGCCGGTGCGCCCCGGCCCGCCCCCCGGAGCGGGCGGCATGAAGGGGCTGGTCCTCGCGGGCGGGTCGGGCACCCGGCTGCGTCCCCTCACGCACTCCATGCCCAAGCAGTTGATCCCGCTCGCCAACCGGCCGGTGCTCGAACACGTGCTGGCCAACGTCCGCGCGCTGGGGGTGACCGAGGTCGGCATCGTCGTGGGGGACTGGGCCGAGCAGATCGCCGCGGTCATCGGCGACGGGGCGCGGCTCGGCCTGCGCGTCACCTACGTCCGGCAGTCGCGCCCGCTCGGCCTGGCGCATTGCGTGCGGCTCGCCCGCCCGTTCCTGGGCGAGGACGACTTCGTGATGTACCTCGGCGACGACGTGCTCGCCGACGGCGTCGGGAACGCCGCCGCGGACTTCCGCCGCGACCGCCCGGACGCGCAGGTCGTGGTGCAGAAGGTGGCCGACCCGAGCCGGTTCGGCATCGTCGAGCTGGACGTCGACGGCGCGGTGCGCGGGCTGGCGGAGAAGCCGGCCGAGCCGCGCGGCGACCTGGCGCTGGTCGGGGTGTACTTCTTCACCGCCGCCGTGCACGCCGCGGTGGACCGGGTCCGGCCCGGGCCGCGCGGCGAACTGGAGATCACCGATGCGATCCAGTGGCTGGTCGAGCACGGGCACCGGGTCGGCGTGTCCCGCTACGACGGGTTCTGGCGCGACGCGGGCCGCCCCGAGGACCTGCTGGAGTGCAACCGCAGGCTGCTGGCGGGACTGGCCCTGCGGGTCGCGGGCACGGTGGACGCCGAGTCCAGGCTGACCGGGGCGGTGGTGGTCGAGGCGGGCGCGCGGGTGCTGCGGTCCCGGATCGACGGCCCGGTGGTCGTCGGCGCGGGCAGCCGGATCGAGGACTCCCGGCTCGGCCCCAACACCGCGGTCGGCCGGGACTGCCGGGTCGTCTCCGCCCGGCTCGCCGACGCCATCGTGCTGGACGGCGCGTCGATCGCCTCGGCGCGCGGGCTGGCCGGCTCGCTGATCGGGCGGCACGCGGTGGTCGAGGGGGTCGAGGGGCGGCGGCTGCTGGTCGGCGACCACGCGCGGATCGAGCCCGCGGCATGACCGCCGGGCTGCGCCCGCGCATCGACGACGGGCTGACCGGACGGCTCGCCCGCACCGCCCTGGCCGCGCCCGACGGCGCCGACGTCCCCGGCTGGCTCGCCGACTGGCGGCGCGGCCACCGGTTCGGGGTGCGGCGCGTTCCGTTCGCGGCGCTGGAGGGCTGGGCGTTCGGCCCGACCGGGAACCTGGCGCACCGCAGCGGCCGGTTCTTCACCGTGGAGGGCGTGTCGGTGGGCGCGGCCGACGGCCCCGTGCCCGCCTGGCACCAGCCGATCATCGTGCAGCCCGAGGTGGGCGTGCTCGGCATCCTGGCCCGCGAGTTCGACGGGGTGCTGCACTTCCTGATGCAGGCCAAGATGGAGCCCGGCAACCCGGGGCTGGTGCAGCTCTCGCCGACCGTCCAGGCCACCCGCAGCAACTACACCAAGGTGCATCGGGGCGCGGCCGTCCCGTACCTGGAGTACTTCACCCGGCGGGGCCGCGGCCGGGTGCTGGTGGACGTGCTGCAGTCCGAGCACGGCACCTGGTTCTACCGCAAGTCCAACCGCAACATGATCATCGAGGTGGACGGCGACGTCCCGGTCCTGCCGGGGTTCCGCTGGCTGACGCTGGGCGAGCTGGGCCGCCTGCTGCACCTGCCCAACGTGGTCAACATGGACGCGCGGACGGTGCTGTCCTGCCTGCCCGCCGGGCGGGACGAGCCGGGCGCGGTCGCCTCCGACGTGGAGCTGCTGTCCTGGTTCACCGGCGAGCGGTCCCGGCACGAGCTGCGGGTGGAGCGGATCGGGCTGAACCGGGTGGCCGGCTGGCGGCGGGGCGCGGCGACCGTCGAGCACGAGCTCGGCCGGTACTTCCGGGTCGTGGCCGTCCGGGTGGAGGGGGACGGCCGGGAGGTGCCGCGCTGGTCCCAGCCGCTGATCGAGCCGATCGGGCGCGGCGTCGTCGCCTTCCTGTACCGCCGCTTCGCCGGGGTTCCGCATCTGCTCGTGCGGGCGCGCGTCGAGCCGGGGTTCGCCGAGACGGTGGAGCTGGGGCCGACGGTTCAGTGCGTGCCCCGCAACCACGCGCACCTGTCCGGCTCGGACCGTCCGCCGTTCCTGTCCGCGGCGCTGTCGGCCGCGCCCGGGCGCATCCGCTACGACACCGTGCTGTCGGAGGAGGGCGGCCGGTTCCTCGGCGCGGAGAGCCGCTACATGATCGTGGAGGTGGACGGGGCGGACGTGCCGGGCCCCATGCCGCGCGACTTCCACTGGGTCACCCCTGGCCAGATGTCCACCCTCGTCCGGCACAACCACTACATCAACGTCCAGGCCCGGACCCTCCTGGCCGCCCTCACCACCGGGGCCGCCGGGCCGCTCTGAGCACACACCGATCCGGTGACACCGAAGAGCCGCCCCGGAACCGGGGCGGCTCTTCCGCCGTGCGGACGGACCGGTCAGCGCGCGCCCAGCACGTCGCGGACCGCGCCGATCACCTTGTCCTGCACCTCGCGCGGAAGCGCCGGGTACATCGGCAGCGAGAAGATCTCCTCGGCGAGCGTCTCGGTCACCGGCAGCGAGCCCTTCGCATACCCCAGCTTGGCGAACCCGGTCATCGTGTGGACCGGCCACGGGTAGCTGATGTTCAGCTCGATGTCGCGCTTCCTGAGTTCGGCGAGCAGTTCGTCCCGGCGCGGATGCCGCACCACGTACAGGTAGTAGACGTGCTCATTGCCGTCCGCGACCCGGGGCAGCGCCAGCTCGGTGTCGCCGAGGGCCTCGGCGTAGCGGTCCGCCACGGCCCGCCGTCCGGCGATGTAGGCGTCGAGCCGTCCCAGCTTGCGGCGCAGGATCTCGGCCTGGACCTCGTCGAGGCGGCTGTTGTGGCCCGGCGTGGCGACCACGTAGTAGCGCTCCTCCATGCCGTAGTACCGCGACCGCCGCAGGTTCCGCGCCGTCCCGTCGTCCCCGGTGAGCACCGCGCCCGCGTCGCCGTAGGCCCCGAGCACCTTGGTCGGGTAGAAGGAGTACGCCGCCGCGTCCCCCATCGTCCCGGCGAGGACGCCGTGGTGCTGCGCGCCGTGCGCCTGGGCGCAGTCCTCCAGCAGGCGCAGGCCGTGCTCGGCGGCCAGCGCGCGCAGCGGGCCCATCTCCACGCACTGCCCGTACAGGTGCACCGGCAGCAGGCAGCGGGTCCGCTCGGTCAGCGCGCCGGCGACCCGCGCGGTGTCCATTAGGAAGTCCTCGGGACGGACGTCCACGAACACCGGCACGGCCCCCACGGCGTCGATCGCCACGACGGTCGGGGCGGCGGTGTTCGCGACCGTGATCACCTCGTCGCCCGGGCCGATCCCGAGCGCCTGGAGCGCGAGAACGAGCGCGTTGGTGCCATTGTCCACACCAACGCAGTGCGCCAGGCCGTGACGGTCGGCGAACTCGCGCTCGAAGCCGCCCACCGACGAAGCCAGGACCAGCCGCCCGGACTCGAAGACCGTCTCGACGGCGTCGAGGATGTCGTCCCGCTCGGCACGGTACTCCTCCAGATAGCTCCACACGCGGATGGTCACGGGCGGGTCTCCGCGACGGGGAACGCGGCGTCCGGCGCGTCCAGGGCGAGGCACGCCGCGTAGTCGGGGAGGATCCCGGCCGCCAGCGCCTCGGCGAGGGCGGGCGCCTCGCGGTCCCGCTCCGACAGGATCGGCGTGATGTCATCCGGGATGGGCAGGCCCAGCTCCGGGTCCAGCGGCGACACCGCGAGCTCCAGCTCCGGGACGTAGTCGTTGGACAGCAGGTAGGCCATCACGGTGTCCTCCTCCAGGATGGCGAAGGCGTGGCCCACGCCGGGCGGGAAGTAGACGGCCCGGCGCTCCCGCGCGTCCAGCCGGACCGCCTCCCACCGCCCGAACGTGGGCGACCCCGTCCGGATGTCGACGAGGATGTCGAGGGACGCGCCGCGCGCGCAGTACACGTACTTGCGCGAGCCCGGTGGGGTCGCGGTGAAGTGGATGCCGCGGACGACGCCACGCCGGGAGGTGCTGAACAGCGTCTGCCGCACCGCGAAGAAGTCGTGCCCGGTCGCCTCGGCGAAGGTCCCGGCCCGCAGGGCCTGGACGCTGGTGCCGCGGTGGTCGGTGAAGACGTCCGGGGCGAACTCGACCGCGCGCTCGATGCCGAGCCTTCTCACCCGCATGAGCGAGACTCCTCCTGGCCGTAGGCGTCGTGGTGCCGGAGCCAGCCCATGGGGTCCTCCGGGTCCTCCTCCTGCCGTCCCAGCGGCGTGAGGTCCAGGTAGTTGTAGGTGCCGTTGAGCACGTCGCTGCCCCGGCGGTGGGTCGAGTAGGCGTACAGGATGCGGTCGCCGTCGCGCAGGAACGCGCTGACCCCCGGGGCCTCCGGCTCGCCACCCTCCGTCAGCGGGATGTGGAAGTCCTCGTAGAAGCCGTTGCCGAGGCATGAGTACCAGGGCATCGTCCAGCCCATCCGGGCCCGGAACGCCTCCATCTCGGCGACCGGTTCGGGGCAGACCACCGCGAGCGA
Source organism: Actinoallomurus sp. NPDC050550 (assembly GCF_040655075.1). Classification (NCBI taxonomy): domain Bacteria; kingdom Bacillati; phylum Actinomycetota; class Actinomycetes; order Streptosporangiales; family Thermomonosporaceae; genus Actinoallomurus; species Actinoallomurus sp. NPDC050550. The sequence continues at coordinate 15,550 of NZ_JBFAJC010000101.1, forward strand.
GGTGTCGCGGGCGTGGAAGTGCGCCAGGTGCCCGATGTTGTCCACCCAGTAGGAGCAGATCGGGCACCAGCCGTGCCCCTCCACGTTGCCCATGAAGTGGTAGACGATGAGCTGCCCGCGCCCGTCGAACAGGTCCAGAAGGGTCGCCTTGCCGCCGCTGTGGGTGAAGACGTAGTCCTTCTCCACCAGCCGCATCGGGAGCGCCCGCCGCTCGGCGCTGAGCGCGTCGCGGGCGCGTGTGAGCTCCTTCTCCTTCTCCAGGAAGGCCATGCGGGCGGACCACCACTCGTCGTACGACACGATCCGCGGCTGCGTCATCGCCGCCTCCTTATGTCGGTCACCCTTGGATTTTCGGTAGCCGTCCGTAGGGGCCGCATCTCGGAGAATGCCGCGGGGTGCGGAATGCCGCGGGGTGCGGAATGTCGCGGGGTGCCCAATGTCGCGGGGGCGGAATGTCGTGGCGCGCGGGACGGCACGGGTTTGCCTCCCGCGCGCCGCGAGGGGGGGGGCGCGGGGCCGGCTC
>NZ_JBFAJC010000102.1:0-15953 GCF_040655075.1 Actinoallomurus sp. NPDC050550
TCACGCCCGTCGGCCACCCTGATCTGCTGGCGCAGCGTATCGAGCACCTTCAGAGTGACCCGTTGCTTCTCCCACCGCACGAAGTACCAGTACACGGTCTGCCACGGCGGGAAATCCGCAGGCCAGTTGCCGCCAGGAGCAGCCGGTGCGCACCACGTACAACACCGCGTCCACCACCGCCCGCCGTGAATGCTTCTCCGGCCTGCCACCCTCACCGGCGGGTGGCAGCAGCGGCTCGACCAGCGCCCACTGATCGTCGGTCAGGTCCGAGGGATAGCGAGGTTCCCGAGACACCCTGCAAGCCTCCACAAACCGACACCGGAGATCACGTAGCCACACCGACCGAGATCAACTTCTCAAACACCCACTTAGCGATGAAGCCGGTGGGTGGTACTGCATGCGTTTGAGTCGGTTATTGACCGCGGCGATCAGCTGGTCGACGGTGCGCATGGCGAGGTTGGCTAGGCTCTTCTTCATGCGCGCCCAGGCGCCCTCCACCGGGCGGGGTCGCAGATCGTTCGGCACGCGGGTGCGGGGCAGAGTCAGGGGACCCGATCAGCAGGTCGAGCCAGCCTCACGGTCGGCGAGGTATTCGTCAAGAAGGTCGAACAGCACCTCGATGACGAGTCGCGCTTGTTCTTGGGGTAGGTCCCAGTGGTCCCAACCGTCTGGAAGGGCGATATGACGAACGTGGCCTGACCAGCCGTGATTGCAGATTTGGCCGCGTTTGGCGATGAGCCAGTCCGTCCAGTCGCGCAGGCCCGGGCCGCCGTGGCGCAGGGCGTGCTGGTCGTAGCCGTCCAGGAATGCCTCAAGCCGGTCCAGCCGACTTGCGTGTGCCGAAAACTTCATCCGTGCAGGTGAGAGCTATGAAGGCCCCGGCGTCCCCGGACGTCGGGGCCGTCATCACCCTGACACAGCACCGGAGCCGGCACGGCGAGGAGGTGGGTCTGTCCAGTGAACGGTGTTTCTGGTGTTGTCAGGGATTTAGCGGCGGGCGGCGGAGAGCCGTCCGTCGAAGGTGATCTCGAAGGCGTTGAGGGCGGCTTTCGTGCGCCGTGAGGCGCTGTGGATTCGAGTGGAGGTGGGAGACCTTGATCGCCGGGCCGTCGCAGCGGCCTGGTTGGAGCTGAGGGCAGCCTGATCCGGGAGGTGCCGGGGAGGGTGGGAGCAGCCCTGACAAAGCCGGGGTGCGTCGGTACTGCCAGACGATGTGGGCCCGGTGAGCGGGATCGGAAGGAGTATGAGAGGAACCGGCGTTGTAACGCCCCTCAACGCTTTACCGGCTCGAACCTGGCGGATGTGGGCCGGGAGCAGCGCGTACCTGTCTTTGGCGGGGAACTTCCGGGAGTCGTGAAGCCGGTGACCGGGAGGCTGCGGGGAAGGTCTGCGGCGTACTCGTAGCGAGGCTGCTGGGGCAGAGTCGGGCTCCTCACCGATCGAGCGAATCGCAGTGAACACGGGAACCGTCCCGGTTCTGCCGCTGTGCTCACGCGTCCAGTGTGGGGCGGCGGCTGAGTCCACCGTCGGCTGATCGCTCCGGGGCGGGGCGGAGTCGCCGTAGTACTCCGAGGCCGGGAGAGCCGGTCGCATGGGAAAGGGCGACAGCGGTAACGAGAAGATGGAGGCTGTAATGCCGAAAGATGCGCCACCGAATGGTGGCGCTCGCGGTGATGCCCCGATGGGGTCGTGGTCGCGGGTATCGGGGATGCAGGCCAAGCTTCACCGTTGGGCGGTGGCCGATCCTGGCCGCCGGTTCGACGACCTGTTCAACTTCGTGCATGACCCGGTGACGCTGTTGGTGGCGTTCGATCGGGTCGCGGGCAACCGGGGCGCGAACACCCCCGGCGTCGACGGCCTGACCGAGGTCGAGGAGCGCATCGGGGTGCCCGGCTTCCTGGACGATCTGCGCGGTGCGTTGAAGGACGGTTCGTTCCGGCCACTGCCGGTGCGAGAACGCGCGATTCCCAAGCCTGGAGGATCGGGGAAGGTCCGCAAGCTGGGCATTCCCACGATCGCCGACCGGGTGGTCCAGGCGGCGTTGAAGCTGGTGCTGGAACCGATCTTCGAGGCCGACTTCCTGCCGGTCTCTTATGGGTTCCGGCCCCGTGGATGAGCGTCCCGTCCAGGATCACGTGGGTCAGCCCGTCCTTGGCGGCCTTCCGCAACGCCTGGGTGAGCTTGGGTGAGCGGGCCGACAGCAGCATGACGGTCTCCTCCACATACCGCCAGGGATGCGAGCATCGCCTGTCGCGTCGAACCGGTCGCTCGGCGATGGCTGCCACGACCTCGGTGCTGTGGCGGCGGTGCACTGGATAGCGAGAATGACGCCCACTGGGCCAGCGGATGTCCACCATGAACTCCGCCTGATCGAGATCGTGGAACGTGGATCGCTCGTCAGTCCGCGGGCATGGCCATCGGGTCGTCGGGCAATGCGATCGTGCAGTGTTCCGCCGGCCGGTGGCCGAGGAACGCAGGACGGTTGGCGTGGCCGAACAGTATCGGCAGCAGATCCGTCGCGGTGATGATCCCGTAGTCCCCGGCTCTGGCCCAGTTCTCCCCGAACCGGTCGATCGAGTCGGGCCGTACGGTCGGGCCGGCGACGACGAAGGGCGTGGGGTCGCCGGTGTGCAGCACGCCGCCGGTAGACGGGGTGGCGTGGTCGCCGGTCACCGCCACGACCGCACGGTCGGCCAGCGTGAGCAGGCCGGTCAGACCGGCGTCGAGTTGTTCGAGCACGTCACGCTTGGCATAGGGCTGCTTGCGGTGACCGGCGTCATCGGTGGCCTTGGTGTGGATGTGCACGAACGCGGCGCCGTCGTCGAGTAGGCCGAGCGCGGCGTCGACGCGGTCGGCCAGGTCCCGCTCCAGACTCGGTCGCGGGCGGATCGGCAGGTCGCGGAGGCTCAGGAGGGCCGCGAGGCCGCGGTATAGCCGGGTGCTGGTGACGGCGGCGCCTGGCACGCCGACCCACTCGGTGAAGCCGGGCACCGGCCGTCGGATGCCCGCCCACTTCGTGGTGAGCACGTCCAGTGCGGGCCTGCCGTGGCCGCGCCGAGCTGCGTTGGTGGGACCGGTGGTCAGCTGCCGGCGGCACGCGAGGAGGAAGTCGGTGAGCGCTTCGGCCGTCGCTGTGCCCTCGGGAGCGGTCGGCCGGGGTCGCAGCCACGGATGGCGGTTCTCGAAGAACGGATCTGAGTCGGTGACGTCCGCCGAGGTGAGGTCCGGCGTGATCAGCAGAGCCTCACCACGGCCCACGGGCGGCAACGGGTGAAGGCCCACACCGTGTTCTCGGCAGACCGGGGCCAACTCGGCGGTGAGGGCGGCGACGTCGTCAGCGTCATCGGGTGCGGCTCGCCCGGTGATCCAGACCTTGCCGTCCGCGATCGTGGACGTGCGCAGGCACGCGTGGAAGGCTGGCACGTCGTACGGCACCTCGATTCCGCCGCCGAGCGCTTCGATCACCGCCCGGCCGGGAAAGGGCACCTGGTGGTAGCCGAAAATCGCCCAGTGCGCGAGCTCAGACGATGGTGCACGGCCCCATCCGAACGGCAGGTGCCAGGCGCTGGCGCCGCGCCGGGCGAGAGCGTCGAGCATGGGTGTATGCGCCGCCTCCGCCGGTGTCCGCCCACCCAGCTCCGGTACAGGCCGGTCACCGAGACCATCCAGGATGACGAGCACCACGGGGAGCCGATCGTCGTCCAGGCGGGGCTGGGTCTCCCCATACCCCGCCGCCCGCGGGCTCACCGCCGTGTCCGGTACGGCATCGTGCGGAGGACGTCGGCGACTCCGGCCGGGACATACCGTTCCCATCCCTGACCGGTGCGCAGCGCGGCACGAACGGTGGTGGCGGAAAGCTTCGTCGCGGGGTCGCCGACGAGTGCCACGACGCGATAGCCGCCTTCGGACAGTCGTCGCGCCTTTGTCCGTTCCCAGGTGGTGAAGACACGCACGAACTGGGTCGCCGACAATGGCACGTAGTTCGCCCAACAGCCGGGCCGCGCGAGATCGAACGGCACGATCGCCGCCCGCCCGGCGAGGCCCTGGCAGCGCAGGGCCGCGGTGAGGAGTCGGTATCGCTCGTAGTAGGTGAACGGGTTCGCGTCGTCTCGATGCCGGTGCGGCGCGGTGTCCTCTAGGGCTCTGAACTCGGGATCCGGGTTGGTGACCGCGACGATCAGCAGGTCGTGCTCGGCGATGGCCGCAGCGAACAACTCGAGGTGCCCATTGTGGACGGGCTGGAAGCGTCCGGTGACGCATGCGAGGCGCATCGGCTCAACCGTCCGTTCGCAGCATGACGTGACCGGCGGGGCCGACGACCAGCCGTCCCACCACGGTCGCGGTCCGGTCGCCGGCGCGGCGCAGTCCGGCCAACACTTGGTCCAGTCGGGCCGGCGGCACGGCCAGCAGCAGACCGCCTGAGGTCTGCGGGTCGCAGACCAGCACCTGTTCGGGTTCGCGCGCTCGCCCCGGGACGAACCAGCCGTCGGCGACGCCCGTCATCCGGGTGCGTTCGCCGCCGTCGGTCGCATGCCCCTGTTCGGCGAGCTCACGGGCCGCGGGCAGCACCGGGACGTCTCCGGTGAACACCTGTGCCGCAAGATCACTGGCAAGGGTGAGCTCATGAAGATGCCCGGCCAGCCCGTAGCCGGTCACGTCGGTCGCCGCGCGCAGTCCCGCGTCGCGGGCGACGGTCGCAGCGTCGGCGTTGAGTCGCGTCATGGTCGCCACGGCCGTGGCGACGGCGGCTTCCGTGGCCACGCCGCGCTTTGCGGCACTGGCGATGACGCCGACGCCGATCGGTTTGGTGAGCACCAGGAGGTCACCGGGCATGCCGCCGTCCTTGGTGAGCAGCATGCCGGGATCGGCCTCGCCGACGGCCACCATGCCGTACTTCGGTAGCGGATCGGTGATGCTGTGCCCGCCCAGCACCCATGCACCGGCCTGTCGGGCCATGTCCACGCCGCCGCGCAACACCTCCCCCAACATGGGGGAAGCGGTCAGGTCCGCGGGCCAGGCGAGCAGGTTTAGCGTCAGGAGCGGCCTGCCACCCATGGCGTAGACGTCCGAGAGGGCGTTGGCCGCGGCGATCCGGCCCCAATCGTAGGGATCGTCGACGATCGGGGTGAGGAAATCACAGGTGAACACCCAGGCGCGCGTTTCATCGACCGCGTAGACGACGGCGTCGTCGGCCGGGTTCAGGCCCACCTGGACCGCGGGGTCGGGCACTGGTCGAACCCGAACCCGGTCCAGCACCTCGTCGAGAACCTGTTTCGGCAGCTTGCAGGCGCAGCCGCCGCCCGGCGAATACTCGGTGAGCCTGCGCCCGGTCGGCAGCGCGGTCATGCGCCCGCCACCAGCTCGCGGGCGATGGCGTTGCGCTGGATCTCCACTGTGCCCGCCGGAATGCGAAGGTTTCGGGCAAGGCGGAACAGCTTCTCCTCGACCGAACCCAGCCGGAGCCCGGCCGCGCCGTGGATCTGCACCGCCCGATCGGCGATGCGGAAGAACGCTTCGTCGTTTACCACCTTCAGCACGCTGATCAAGCGCCGGGCCGCAGGCGCGAGCGGCACGGCGAACGGGCCGAGCTCATCCAGCTCGGCCTGCGCCATCAGGGACGTTGCGCGGGCCGAGTAGCGATCGGCCTCCATGTCGGCCAGCTGATGCCGCACCGACTGCAGGGCGGCGATCGGCTCGCCGCCGTACTGCCGGGCCTTGGCGTACCGGACAGCGCGTTCCACCAGCAGCCGGTTCCAGCCCGCGCACATGCCGCCACGACATACGCGACGCCAGTTGATGAACGTCATCGCGATCGCGAACCCTTGGCCGACCTCGCCGATCCGGTTCTCGTCCGGTACCTGGACGTTCTCCAAGATAAGCTCACCGGTCATTCCGTCGTCCAAGATGGTGCGGTTGTCCGGACCGCGCCGGAAACCCGGCCGGTCCGCCTCCACGAGGAACATGGTCAGCGAGCGCGTGCCCGCTCCCGGTTCGGTCACGGCCACCACCTGGGCGGCGTCGCAATAGGGCGCGTTGGTGATCCACGCCTTGCGCCCGCTGAGCACCCAGCCGGACCCGCGCCGCTCCGCGCGCGTTCGCATGCCCAGCACATCCGAACCGGCGTCGGGCTCGGTGTTGGCGAAGGCGGCGGTGATCTCGCCCGACATCAGAGGTTCGACGAAGTCGCGGCGTACCGCGGCTCCCGCATGTACGAGATGCGGAGCTGGCCCTTCGGTCCAGGCCAGAGCCGCGAGTCCGAGCCCGAGACCGGAGGTGTGGTAGACGAACTCCTCGACGTGCATCATCTCCATACGGGAGAAGCCGCCACCGCCGAGCGAGACCGGTATGTGCGGGGCATAGAGCCCGGCCGCGGCGGCCCTGCGCTGCACCTCCCGCCGCGCCTGCCAGACCTGTGGATGCATTCGTCCCGCGTCGTCCAGCGCCGGCTGCCATGGCGTACCGACCTTCTGCCGGGCCAGTTCGACCTCGAGCGGCACCACGACGTCCTCGTGGAATCTCTGGAACCGTCGCGTGTAGTCGAGCACCCGATCGCCGGCCGATACGTCGAGGTGGGTGGGAGTCACCGGCCGTTGCCCTCCTCGTCGGCGTCGACGATCGCCAGCGCCTGATCCGCCTGTGCCCGTTCCTCCTCAGCGACGAGGATCTCGGTGAGAGTTCCGGAGACCGGCGACTCGATCTCGAAGCTCGCCTTATCAGTGATCACCTCGACGAGCGGCTCGCCTTTCTCGACCCTGTCGCCTTGTTTCCGCAACCACACGGAGACGAAGACTTCGCTCGCCTCCCAGATGGTGTCCTCGAGCTTGATTTCCCGCCTCATGTCAGCTCCGCAGTTGGTCGTCAGGACGAATGGATTCGATGCGATCGACGAAGTCCTTGAAAAATCGCAGTCCGGGAACGCCGTTGATCACGCGGTGGTCGAACGTCAGGCTCAGATCGACGATCTTCCCGATCGTCACACCGGACGATTCGATGATGGGTGTCTCGTGCACCCCGCCCACCAGGAGCACGCCGGTCACCCCAGGGGAGAGCACGGGCGTCGCTAGTACGGGCGCCAGCTCCATGCCCACGTTGGACAGGTGGAAGACCGCGCCGCGCGCCTCCTCGAGCCGCAGTCGGCCCGCCTTTGCCCGCTCGATGAGGGTGCGCAGCCGAGCGCCCAGTTCGTCCAGAGGGTAGGACTCCGCGTCATGGACGACGGGCACCGTCAGTTCCCCGTCGTCGAGGGCGACGGCGACGCCCAGGCTGACCGACTCGCGCCGGACGAGCTCGTCCCCCTCCAGGACGGTGTTCATGGCGGGATGTGCGGCGAGCGTCCGTGCCAGCACGTGTGCGAGCAGCGCGGTCGTCGTGGTCAAGGAGCCCGCGCCGGCCAGCCGTGCCTTCGTCTCCAGCAGTGCCTCGGCGCGGGCCCGGCTGATGACGGTGACGGCGACGCCCTCCTGATGCGCGCGGACGAGCCGTTCGGTGGTCATCCGCCTGAGCGCGCGGCGCGCGACGGCCGCTCAGTGCTCACGACGGCGATCCGGAAAGCAGGTCGCGTACGCTGTCCACGACGAGTTGAGGGGTCGGCAGCACGGCGTCGCGCAGCGGTTCGGCCCACGGCAGTGGGACGGGCGGCGCGCCGAGCCGGACCGGCGGTCGGCGAAGCGCCGTCATGGCGTCCTCGGTGACCCGGGCGACGATCTCCGCGCCGAGACCGCCGCTCACCCATGCCTCGTGTACCACGACGAGGTGCCGCGTACGGCGTACGGAGTCGAGCACGGTCGCCTCGTCGAACGGGCTCACCGTGCGCAGGTCGATCACTTCGGCGGCGATGCCGTGCTCTGCGAGCCGGCTCGCGGCGGTGGTGCAGGTGCGGACGCAACGGCCGTAGGTGACCAGGCTGACGTCCGTACCCGGATGAACGATCTTCGCTGAGCGGAGCGGGACGACGTGATCATCGTCGGCGGGGACGGTGGCCCGTGGCGAGTTGTAGAGAAAGATGTTCTCGATGAACAGCACGGGATCGCCGGACCGGATGGCGCTCTTGATCAGTCCCTTGCCGTCCGCGGGGGTGCTGGGCATCACCACGGTGAGCCCCGGCGAATGGGCGAAGATCGCCTCGTAGTTCTGCGGGTGCGCTCGATAGGGACCGTCGCCGCCGCGCGTACGTATGACGAGCGGGACCGTGCCCTTTCCGTTCGACAGGTAACGGTAGCCGGGTGCGAGTTGGATGAGAGGTGTCGCGGCCACCGGCAGCAGGTCGGTGAACATGATCTCCACGATCGGGCGGCAGCCGGTCAGAGCCATGCCCACCCCCATCGACACCATCGCCGACTCGCAGATCGGAGTCTGGATCACCTGGTCTGGGCCGAACTTTCGCCACAATCCCTCGGTGGAGCGCAGGGGCCCGCCGAAATCCCCGACGTCCTGCCCGACCACCACTACATCGCGGCTCGCCGCCATCTCTTCGGCGATGCCCTCGAGAATCGCCTCCCGGAGGGTGAGCCGTTCGGTCGTACGCTCAGCACACATGCTCGTACACCTCCTCCGCGCCGAGGTCATCGGCAGTGAGCGATGGCTCCGCCTCGATCTCGTCAGCCGCGCGCCGGACCTGTTCTGTGCAGTCCTCCCAGACGGCCCGCAGCTCGCGGCGCTGGATCGCGAGATCACCTTCCATCCGGGCCTCGAGCAGGTCGATGGGGTCCCGAGCCCGCCAGGCCTCCCGTTCCTCGGCGCTCTGGTAACCGGCGGGGTCGGCGTGGAAGTGGCCCGTCATGCGGTAGGTCACCGCTTCGACGAACGTCGGCCGGTCGTGGGTGCGGGCCTCGTCCACCGCCGCTTGCACGGCGTTGGCGACCGCGGTGACGTCGTTCCCGTCGACGGTCGCGGTGGGCAGGCCGTATCCGCGCGCCCAGCGCGTGACGGACTCAGTCGCGAGCGCCTCCCGCGCTGGGGTCGAGATGGCGATCTGGTTGTTCTGGCACACGAAGACGACGGGTACTCGCAGCGTCGCGGCCAGGTTGAGACTTTCGTGGAAATCGCCGGTCCCGGCCGTGCCGTCGCCGAACGAGCACAGCACCACCCGATCCTCGGCTCTGCGTTTGACGGCCAGCGCGACCCCGACCGCGGTCGCGAGGTTGGGGCCGAGAGCGAGGGTGACGAAGGGCAGGACGCCGCGATCGAGATCGCCGGAGAACTGTCCGTACAACCTGCCCGCGGTCGCGCTCGTACGACGTTGAATCACCCGTCCGAGCACCTCTTTCAACGGCGCGCCGCGCAGCCACGGGATCACCAGGGAGCCGCGGTAGTGCGGTACCGCGACGTCTGCCGGACGCAGTTCGCTGAACGCACCGACGACGGTCGCCTCCTCGCCGATGCCGGCGTACCAGTGCGGGGACTTGCTCATACAGAAGGTTTCGATGGCCCGGCTCATCACCATCGCCTTGTGCAGCCGGAGCAGGGTCGGTCGATCCACGGGCGGCCTCGCTGAGGGTAGTCGAGCGGTCGGGTACGGCCATGGTCACCGATCGTCGACCTCCCGGCGTGCGACAAAAGTGAGCGAAATCCGCAGCTTTGGCTCGACGATTGTCGAACCGCCGGGTCGCGGACGGCCGGGGATGGCCGCCATGAAAACGGGAGTCGCTCTCGCTGAGCGCCGGGGCAAGGCGATGCGCGGGGCGGTCATGCCGAAGGCTCGATCGAGCGCGTCAACCGTGGGTCTGCCGGGCGTCGGCGAGTTTGCCGAGCTTGAGTCCGAGATGGAGGGTCAGCCGGTCGGTTCCGTCCCGGAGATCGACCTGGGCGACCCGTTCGATGCGCTGTAGCCGGTGGTAAAGCGTGGTGCGGTGAACTCGCAACTGCCTGGCGGTCCGCTGCACGTCGCCGGCGTTGTCAAGGAACGCCTCAAGCGTGGAGACCAGGCCACCGTGCGGATCCGCTCGGCGGAGCGCCGCGAGTGCCGGGATCCAGTCCTCGGAGATGACATGGTCCGGGGGCAGTTGAAGCAGCAGTGCGTACGGCCCCAGACGCTCCCAGCGGGCCACCGGCCCAAGCCGGGGAAGCAGCCGCGCGGCGCGCGCCGCCGTGCTCGCGTGGCGATACGACTCCGCCACCTGGCCGAGGCCATGGCGAGCACTGCCGACACCGATGACGATCTGGTCGCCCGGGCCCTTACGGCGGGTGAACTCGCGCTCGATGATGGCGACGAGCTCGTTGATCGTCTTTTCGGCGGGTGGTGCAGCGGCGGCCACCAGGACGAGGGCCCGGCAACCATCGGCGGACGAGAGCACGGTGCGGGGTGGGACGGCGCGCCCGGCCGCCTCGACTGCCGCGCTGATGCTCACCGCGGCATGATCGCGTGCGTTCGCGTCGGCCATGCCGAACGCCTCGGCGGACAGCATGATGACGTAGTCGTCGGCGGCCAGCAGTCCGTCGTCTCGGATCTCCTGGGCCGCCCGCGCCCGCGCCGCCGTGTCAGGCGAGATCAGATCACGCAGCAGGGAGCCGATGCGCGCCAGTTCGCGTTCATGAAGCAGCAGGCGTCGATACAGCAGCAGCCCTATCTGCTCGGTGGCCTCGGCCGTGATGCCGACCTCCCTGTCGCCGAGGGTCTCATCGGGATCGATCAGCCACAGGTAGCCCAGCAAGATGCCATGACACCGCAGGGGGACGCACAACCGTGCGCTGAGGTGGGGCGGGTGGGCGGGCACCCGGCCCGGCCGCGTCCAGTTCGCGACGCCCTGGGACAGGACGAACTTCGTCTCTTCGTCACCGGCGTATCGGTCAAGCACTGATCGGACGCGGGCCGGGTCTTCGTCTCCGAAATGTCGGCTGGCGGCCAGCAACCGCATCGAGGGGGCGTCGACCGACACCGACCGGCGGAGCCTGGCCGCCAGCGTGTCGACGGAATGCTGCAGCTCGTCCGGTTGCACAGGTCACGCTCCCAGCTCGCCCTTCGCACAGAGAGTCTCACGGCCCGGCCACCAGCGGAAATCGACAATCGTCGGATCGGAGGCCACCCGGCCGCAACCCGCTGTCGGTGCCTGCCGCCGCCGACAGCACCTACGTTTCCTGCCATCCCGACCGATCCGACCCACCCGGAGAGTGCCTTGTCGATATTCGACCGGATGATTCCCGACGACTTCGAACAGGTCGTGTTCTGCCACGATGCCGCCAGTGGCCTTCGCTCGATCATCGCCGTGCATGACACCACGCTCGGCCCGGCCCTCGGCGGGGTGAGAATGCGAGCGTACGCCAGCGACGAGGAAGCGCTCATCGACTGCCTGCGCCTGGCCCAAGGCATGACCCTCAAGGCGGCGGTCGCCGGCGTGAACCTCGGCGGCGCCAAGAGTGTCATCATCGGCGATCCGAAGCGTGACAAGACCGAGGCGCTGCTGCGCGCGCACGGCAGGTTCATCCAGACCCTGAACGGCCGGTACATCCCCGGTGTCGATGCTGGCACGGGGGTCGCCGATCTCGAGCTGATCGCGGTGGAGGCCGAGCGAGTCTCGTGTGTGCGGAGTGACCCGTCTCCGATGACCGCGCTGGGCGTGCTCGAAGGAATCAAGGCATGCGTGCGAGCGCGGCTCGACGCGGACTCACTCGAGGGTGTGAAAGTGCTCGTCCAAGGGGTCGGGCATGTCGGCGCGGCCCTCGCCGAGCAACTGCTGGCCGAGAAGGCGGAAGTGCTCGTGTCGGATGTGGACGTCACCCGCGCCGAACACGTGGCCGACCGGATCGGGGCAGCGCCGGTGAACGCCGACGAGTGGCTATCCACCGCGTGCGACGTGCTGGCACCGTGTGCCTACGGCGGCATCGTCGACGACGACACCGTACCCAACCTGCGATGCGCGACCATCGCCGGTGGCGCGAACAACGTCCTGGCCGAGCCACGGCACGCCGACCAGCTACGGACCCGCGGGATCCTCTACGCACCTGATTACTGCATCAACGCCGGCGGCCTCATCTCGCTCGAAGAAGAGATTCTCGGTCACGACAGGGAGCGGGCGGAGCGCCGGGTTCGCTCTGTCGGCGACCTCGTCGCCGGAGTGATCCGCCGCGCCGAACAGGATGATGTCTCCACCGCGACAGCCGCGGCAGCACTGGCCGCCGAACGACTGCGATCGTTGTCCACCGTCGGTCCCCGGTTCGTCGCACGCTGATCGTCGAGAAGTCTTCCCGTCAGGAGGGGCACACACATGGAACACAACAAAGCACAGCGTTTCGCGGCCACGTGGGCCGAGGAGTGGAACTCCCACGACCTGGACCGGATCCTCAGCCACTATGCCGACGACATCGTCTTCCACTCTCCGGTGGCGGCGCGGATCCTGCCGGACAGCGACGGCGTCATCCGCGGAAAGGAGGCGCTGCGCGCCTATTGGCGCGAAGGCCTTCGACTGATTCCCGACCTTCACTTCGAGGTCGTGGGCGTCTACACCGGCGTCGACACCATCGTGATCAACTATCGCAACCAAGATGACCATCTCGTCAATGAGATCCTCACCTTCAGCAACGGCCTGATCGTCGCCGGTCACGGCACCTATCAGCCCCGGCCGAGCTGACCATGGCCAGGCCGGTCTCGGCGGCCAGCGCCGCGAGTTCGGCCTCCCACGCGCGGGTGCGGTATCCATTGGAGCCGCCGGCGTCCGCGGTGATCAGCAGCTGCTTCGCCTGAGGGTAGGTCGCCCGTCCGATGCCATTCCACCAGCGGCGGATGGACTCGGTGGCGAACGCGGCGGTGTCGTGGTCGGTGCCGACATTGACGCAGCCGCTATCGGCGGTCAGGTCGCCGATGCCATACGGGATGGCCTTGCCGAGGTGCGGGTCAGGGAAGTCATGGGTGGCGATTGTGACCGGCCGGCCCGCGGGCCGCCACTGGCGGCCGGGGTCTTTGAAGTCCTCGATGAGTTCGTTCTTCTTGGTGTCCACCGACACGACCAGATCCCCGGCCGCCTGGTACTTCTTGATCTGCTCGCTGATGTAACGGAACTGGGCGTCGCGGTCCGGGTGCTGCTTTCCCTCGACGGTTTTGGCGTTGCCCTGCAGGCTGAACCCCTCGGCGCGCAAGATGTCGCCTACGGTGCCGGCGGACACCTTGTGGCCCTGGCGCGTCAACTCGGCGGCCCGGTTCCGGGTCGATTTGGTCGTCCACCGCAGTGGCGACATCGGGTCCCCGCGCTCATCCGACTCCGCCAGCGTCAGCAAGGCCGGGCGCAACCCTGGATCGAGATCGACCAGGCGCTTGCGACCACTGCCGGGACGGCGGGCCCGGCCCAAAGGCTCGGCGCCCGCCTCGAGTTCATCAGAACATCCTGGCGCGGATACGGCGCTCGCTGGGAGGGTGTGCCTCATGGAGGACCCGACGAGTGTGCTTGGGCACGATCTGCGGTTCGAACTCACCCGCCGCTCGATCGGCTCGGCGGCGAGCTGAACATCCAGCCCGCCCTGCGACTCGCCCTCGTCGTGGTTGGTCACAGATGATCCTTCCCAGCCGGGGCATCGGCCCCAGCCTTCCGGATCACCGCCTCAGCCACACGACCTTTATGACAGTCCCGCCCGCTCGACTGACGGGTTCAGTCGAAATGCTGGAAGCGGGGCCAGGCCGCCGCCCAGCCGCTCGCTGGGTCGCGGCAGACCGCGATGATGCGGCCCTGCTCCTCGTTGTCGACGCCGACGCCGTTGTCGAGTACGCCCGCCACGGTGCAGTTGCCGAACCGGGCCTGCAGGTAGGGCAGCGGCAGCCCGATCACCACGGCAACCGTCGCCGCCTCCGGTTCCTCCGAGAAGGCCTTGAGGTGGTGCGCCGGCGCGGCTTCACCACCGCAGGGGTACGCGAGATCACCAGTGCGGCCGGGGTGCCGCAGGGGTCGTTCACCAACCATTTCGCCTCCAAGGAGGCGTTCGGGCTGGAGATCATCGACCGCTACTTCGCGGACGCGTGGTCTGTCGTCGAGGCGACGCTGGAGGACCCCGGGCGACCGCCTTTGGATCGCCTGCGGGCCTACTTCGAGGCCATCACGGAGCGACTCGAGGACCGCGGCTGGCAGCACGGCTGCCTGATCGGGAACATGAGCCTCGAGGCGCCCGAGCACAGCGAGGCGATCCGGACCCGACTCGCTGGGATATTCGCCCGGTGGCGTCAGCCGTTCGCCCGCTGCCTGGAAGAGGCGGACGCCGCGGGCCAGATCCGACTCGACGTGCCGGCCATCGACATGGCGGACTTCCTGCTCGCCTCCTGGCAGGGCGCGATCCTTCGCATGAAGGTCGACCGCAGCCCCGAGCCGCTCCACCGATTCCGACAGATCACATTCGCCACGGTACTCACCCCGTGCGCATGAAGGGACCCGACATGGCTAGCGACGACATCCGCAGCACCGACACTCTCCCCAGAAAGCGGACGAGCATCCTCGGGACGGAGATCAGCTACGTGGACGTGGGGAGCGGTGACCCCATCGTGTTCCTGCACGGCAACCCCACCTCTTCCTACCTGTGGCGGAACGTCATCCCCCTGGTCGAGGACCACGGCCGCTGCCTGGCGCCGGACCTGGCCGGCATGGGCCGCTCCGGCCCCGCCCCGGACGGGAAGTACCGCTTCACCGATCATGTCCGTTACCTCGACGCGTGGTTCGACGCCCTGGACCTGACCGACCACGTCACGCTCATCGTGCACGACTGGGGTTCGGCGCTGGGCTTCCACTGGGCCCGCAGGCATCCTGAACGGGTCAGGGCGATCGCCTACATGGAGGCGATCGTCCAGCCTCGCGCCTGGTCGGACTTCCCGCCCGGTCGCGACGAATTGTTCCGTGCGATGCGCTCCGAAAAGGGCGAAGAACTCGTGCTGGAGCGGAACTTCTTCGTCGAGACGGTGCTGCCGAAGAGCGTCCTGCGAACGCTGGACGACGCGGAGATGGCGGCATACCGGGCGCCGTTCCCCACCCCGGAGTCACGAGTGCCGACGCTGGTCTTCCCTCGTGAGATGCCGATCGACGGCAGCCCCGCCGACGTCGTCGAGATCGTCGAGGACTACGGACGGTGGCTGGCCGAAAGCCCGATCCCCAAGCTCTTCGTCGCGGCCGAGCCCGGCGCGCTGCTGGTCGGGCGCGCCGCAGAGTTCGCCCGGACCTGGCCGAACCAGCGTGAAGTGATCGTCAAGGGAAGCCACTACGTCCAAGAGGACTCCCCGGTCGAGATCGGAACCGCTATACGCGACTTCCTGCTCGACTTGTGAGCACGATTCTTCGGGAGCCGGAGACGAGACGCTGCAGCGCCCTGGCCGGGTTCTCGGGCTCACCCGGTCAGAGCCATTCCACCAGCCGAGCGATGCCTCGCGCAGGGGACGATGGCGGTGGTGAGTTGCCCGGTCGCCGGGTCGAACAGCGACCGCATCGCCGCCGTGCGCGCTTTCGGGGACAGGCGGTAGAGCACCGTGGCCGCGGAGTCGGTGAGCGATCCGCCGAAGCCCTGCATCCGCTGGAGTGTCCGTGTCGGATCGACCACCACCGTCGGGGCGCTCGTCGCTGTTTCACTGAAGATGACGGGCCCGGTGTTGTGGTGAAGGATGATTCGCGTTAGCGGCGGCGTGCGGGCGTCGGCCGACAAGGCGGTGGTGATACCCTAGCCTGCGCCCGCCGCTGCGCGAGTTCCTTTTCGGTCGAACCCCGCCGGTGGCCATGCAGCTGGCTGGTCGTCGGACAACGTGTCGGCTGTGTCAATCGGCCGTGCTGGCGTGCACGGCGATGATTCGCCAACCGTGCGTCTCGTCGTATAGCCAAGTACGGGTGTAGCGCATCCTGGCCGCGAACGGCGTCCCGGAGACGGTCCCTTCGACGGTGCCGAGAAACCACGTCACCCCGGTGCGCCCGTCGGTGAGCACGGTCAACTCTTCCTCGGCCACCCTCGTCACCACCTGCGCTCGAGTGCGGTGCAGCTCCAGGTCGTCCGCCTTGGTCTGA
>NZ_JBFAJC010000103.1:0-14909 GCF_040655075.1 Actinoallomurus sp. NPDC050550
CCGTCCAGCGGCCGACCGATCGCAGGCCGTGCACCCACCAGGCCGAGAGGTGACGGCCCCACACGGAACCGCACGAACATGCTCCCCTAATGAGCCGATCGCCCCGACCCCATGGATTGCGCAACCACCCACTGCGATCGTCACGGCCTTCGCCGTAGCTCCCATTCTCCCCCCGTTCTCCTCGTAGCTGCCATCCCTCCGGTCGTGCCCGGTGGGTCAAGGCTCGACCTGTCGACCGCGTCGCGGCCTGGCCTTGACGCACCGGGCACGGCTGGGAGACTCACGCAGCGGGGAGAACGGGCGGCCTGTCGATGGGCTTTGTCTGCGGCTTTCAGTGGTGGTCCGTATCGGGTGGGGCGGCCGTCCGGTCTCGGGCCGGGACCGGCCCGCAGAGGCCGCACGCCCGGCCCGAGGGCCGGTCGGCCGCCCGGCGGCCCGCGCAGCGGGGCGCCCTTGAAGACGTAGAGAAACTCCTCATCCGGGCGGACTGCCCTTCTTGTCCTGTCCCGGTAGATGCTTGTCAGCCGGCTTGTTCCCGCTGCTCGTAGCGTCGACGCCATGCCGCGCAGCGTTCGACGTAGGTCGGAAGGTGTCGCACCTGGAAGTCATCGGCAGACCAGTCGTGGGCCTCGACTTCGGCTCCTGGGTTGCAGACGTATCCCCACCCGTGGCGGCCGTCGACGAGGGCGATACGTGTGAGGTCGTAGACGGGGTCTTCAAAGGCGTCCAGGACGCGCCATTCTTCGGTGGTGAGTCCGGTCAGGAGGAATCCGCGGGCGATGCCGTCGCCGGGGACCAGTCCGGGATAGACCCGTTCGGGCAGCGCGGCGACGTCGTCCCAAGCGATCAGCTGTCCACAAGACCGGGGCAACATCAGTGTCGTACCAGTCCGCCGTGCCCCGAATCTCAGTGTGGTGTACGACCTCAAGCCAGTGTCATTGCTGGTGTTGGACGTCCGCGTTCACTGAAGCGCGCCGACGTTTGGTGATGATGAGTGCACTGAGGATGACAGTGCTTATTGCGAGGTCGCCTACCCCCAACACCTTCAAGGGCGTCTCGTAGTAACCGTTTGGCGCTGAGGGGATGTCTAGCGGCATAGCCGTGGTCGGCTTCGCCGGATCATACAAGACCAATACTTTGCTCTTCATCAACTGCTCAACTGAATTACTGAGGTCCAGGTTCGTTGTGACTGAACCCTTGGGTGTGTCATATCGGACGTCAGCGGCTAGGACCATCCTGCTCCCGCTTGCGTCCGTCGAGGATTTGGTGATCTTTGTGATGGTTGCTATCGCTGAGTGTCCATGCTCGGCAAGGTATTGAGAAGTGGTGGGAAACAAGGTTGACCACAAACCCCATGTCAGCAACCCGGAGCCAGCAACAAGGGCCAATACACCGACCAAGAACCATGAGGAACGCGTCCGCTCCCGGTTGATCAGCCAGACCGCGAAAACAAGACCAGCGATCTCAAGCAGCACCGTAGGGTGCTTGCCGACATACGTCAGAAGCGCGACCATGGGGCCGATGATCCACGAACACTCACAACCAACGCAAGACGGAAGCACGCAAAGCTGGGCCGGGATGCTCTTGCGTGACACTTGGCAGCGCTAGCGTGAGGCCTATCGCCGCAACGTTGAGCGCGGATGGCCGAAGATTGCTTCGGCGAGAGTCTTCCATCCCAGCGTTTTGCGAGGGCGGCTGTTGAGCGTCGCGGCTACCGACCAGGAGTCTGCCGGATGGCCGACTCCCAGAACTGATTAGGAACCGCTGGCAGCCCATGAGTGGCCGGCACCGTACCCCCGCCGACCACAGACTACCCAAGCAAGTGCGCACGACTACCCCGACGGCCAGCTCTACCTGCGGCTGGCGGGAGCATCACCGACCCCGCGGAAGCCATCGGAGCTGCTGGGTGAGATCCTGCACGCTCTTGGCGTGGCGGCGTCGGCGATCCCGCCGATGCTCGCCCAGCGCGCCGCGCTGTTGCGGACTCGGCTGGCGGGCCGGCGGATGCTGCTCGTGCTCGATGACGCCGCCTTACCCGACCAGGTCCAGCCGCTATTTCCGGGCGAGTCCGGATGCGCCGTCATTGTCACCAGCCGCGCCCGGATGCCAGGCGTCGCCACCGGCCGCTCGATCAACCTGGCACCGCTCGACCGCGCCGAAGCACTGCACCTGCTGACCCGCCTGGCCGGACATGAAGGGGTGGGCGCCGAGCCCGAGGCCGCCAACGCTGTCATCGAAGCGTGCGGGCGGTTCCCCCTCACGGTCCGGATCGTCGCTGAGCGCCTGGCCGCGCGCTCGTCGTCGCGAGTACGCCGAGGTCGAAGCCCAGATCGGCCACGCCTTCAAAAACGGCCTGTCGATGGCCCAGATCATCGACCAGGCCGCCCGCACCCGCATCACCCATGTTGAGGACTGGGCCGCAAAATACCCCCCCCGCACCGCGCTGGAGGTTGCTCGCGCATGCCCGCGATCGTCTGCCGCCGCTGCGGCTACACCCTCACCCCCATCTACCCCGGCCAGACCGAACACCCGCTCTGCGCCCCCACCGACACCGCCTCGACCACATCACACGCCAGTGCACCCGCACCGCGGGGCGAAGGCGCGCCGCTCGGGCTCGCGCTCGACCTGGCCGCCCACGGCTGGTACGTCCTGCCGCTGTCAGCGGCCAGCAAACGCCCCCTCGGCAGCTGCCCCACCTGCCGCGACCGCAACGGCCGACCATCGCACCGGATCGAAGACTGCCCGTGTATCCCGGCCGGCGCCTGGTGCCACGGCGTCCGCGCCGCCACCCTCGACGCCGAGCGAATCGCCGCCTGGTGGCAACGCGAACCCGAGGCGATCCCCGGCATCGCCGCCGGACCGTCCGGGCTGGTCCTACTCGACATTGACAGCCACGCCGACGCCCCACCCGCCGAGCTCGCCACCGGGCTGTTGCCGGGCATCGACCTGACGGCCGAACCGGTCTCCCAAGCCCTGTGGAGCGACGCGAGCGTCTTCCACGACGGGCGGGACACCTTGCGGCTCCTCGCCCGCCTACGCGGCGGACAACGGCCCTGGCCCACCGACCCGGGCCACCGGCCCATCACCGTCACCACCCCGTCCGGCGGACGGCACCTGTGGTACCAG
The DNA here is from genome assembly GCF_040655075.1 of Actinoallomurus sp. NPDC050550. Lineage (NCBI taxonomy): Bacteria > Bacillati > Actinomycetota > Actinomycetes > Streptosporangiales > Thermomonosporaceae > Actinoallomurus > Actinoallomurus sp. NPDC050550. Next base: position 3,127 of record NZ_JBFAJC010000103.1, read on the forward strand.
GCACCGACCGCCAATCTCCGCCAGGCGCTCAGCCCTCACAGCATCGCCTGGCAGGTCGACATCAAGGCCGGATGGTCCTACGGCATCGCCCCCGGCGCCACCTCCACCGCCGGGCGCTACCAAATCACCGGCGGCGGCCCCGCCCACCCCGGGCACATGCCCGAATGGCTCACGCGCGAAGTCCTCCGCGTCACCGCAACACGCGACCACCGACCCGCACCACCCCGGCCTCGGCCCCGCCCGGCCGGGGCCCGCACCCGCGGGCCGGCCGCCTACCTCACCACCGTCATCAACCGCGGCACCGCCGAGCTGGCCGCCCTCACCGACGGCCGCCAACGCGCCCTCGCCGCACTCGCCTACCAAACCGGCGGACTCCTCGAATGGTCCGGACTGCCCCACGACCAGACCACCGAACAACTCATCACCACGGGCACGACGGCCGGCCTTCCGTACAACCTCGCCGCCCGGATCGTCCACCGCTCACTCACCCGCGGACTCAACGAACCGTTGCCAGAACCCCGGAATTCTCGTAGCCGATCGGCCCCATGGGAGAACCGTCATGTCATCGAAGAAGAACAGTAACTGGCTTACGGTCCAGGACATCTTGGATGACCTGGGAATCCCGCGTCGCACATGGCGGCGATGGCGGGCACTTGGCCGTACGCCCCGATGCAAGCGACTCCCCAACGGAGAACTGCGCATCCGGCGCGACCACTACGAATCCTGGCTCGAATCCCTTGAGGAGGTGGCGTGAACCTCAGTTACGACGTCCGATTCTGGAAGACCCAGCACAACCCGCGAGCCAAGCATCGCCCGTACCGGGTTCGCTGGGTCGTCGGTGGAAAACCGAACAGCGAATACTTCGCCACCATTGAACTTGCAGAAAGCCGGAAGTCGGACCTGATGAGCGCTGCTCGCCGAGGAGAAGCGTTCGATATCGAGACAGGGCTACCACTCTCCGAACTCCGCCAGCAGGAGCAGGAGGCGAAGGCCGTCACCTGGCATCAACACGCGGTCGAATACGTCGACTACAAGTGGCCACGGCTAGCAGCCACCGCCCGAGTTTCGATCGCGGAAGCTCTGGTCACCATCACGTGCGCCCTACTACCCCAGGGAAGTGGACGCCCAGATGACAATATCCTCCGAAGGGCACTCTTTCGATGGGCGTTCAACAAGCGCGACCGTGACACCGAGCGCCCAGCAGAAATCGAGCAGGCGCTCAAGTGGGCGGAGACGATATCACCGCCGCTCACGGAACTGGCCGACCTAAAGACCGTACGCAACATTCTGGATTCGTGCACACTGCGCCTGAACGGTAAGCGGGCAGCCGCCAACTACCTTGCCAGGCGCCGCCAGGTCTTTTATAACGTCCTCAAGTATGCGGTCAGCGAAGAACGACTTACCGCTAACCCTCTCGACGATCCCGAACTCAACTGGGAACGCCCCAGCGACATGGAAACAGATCACGAAGTTGACCCCCGCAGCATCGGCAGCACCGAGCAAGTTGCGGAAATGCTGGCCGCGGTTAGCTACATCGGGCGCCATCAAGGCCCGCGATTCATCGCATTCTTCGGCTGCCTGTTCTACGCCATGATGCGACCCGAGGAAGCCGCTGCGCTCAAGCGCCTAAACTGCGAACTGCCCGACGAAGGGTGGGGATACCTCACACTGGCGGAGACGAAGCCCGCGGCCGGCCGCGCCTGGACCGACACCGGTGACGTCCATGACGACCGGGGGCTCAAGCACCGATCCCGCAAGGCCACTCGCTCCGTACCGATCCCGCCCGTTCTCGTGCGCCTGCTGCGCGAGCACATCGAGCGCTATGGCGTCGCGCCAGATGGGCGCCTGTTCCGGAGCGTCAACGGCAACCCGATTCACCCGACGACGTATGGGCGCGTCTGGAAGCGCGCCCGCGCGCTGGGCCTACCGCCCGAGCTACGGGCCACGCTGTTGCTGGCCAAGCCGTACGACCTCCGGCATGCAGGCATCTCTGTTCGGCTCTATGCCGGTGTGCCGCCCAAGCAGGTGGCCGAGTGGGCCGGCCACAGCGTCGAAGTGCTCCAGCGGATCTACTCCCAGGTCCTTGCCGGATTCGACGACCAGTGGTTCAAGAAGATCGACCAGGTTCTCGGCACCACGACTGACGAGGACGACGGCGCTTCCGAAGGCTGACGGCGCTGTAGCCGCGGTGTAGCCGCAGACACTCGCGCACGGCGGCACCCCGTCGCACACGGCTGCATAACCCAAAGCCCCGCTCGACCGGCGTTCGCGCTGGTCAGCGGGGCTTTTTTCGTGATCAGACTGGGTGCCCCCGGCAGGATTCGAACCTGCGGCACACGGTTTAGGAAACCGTTGCTCTATCCCCTGAGCTACGAGGGCTTGTCGCTGGTCAGAGCTCAGCGGCGAGAGCCGAGCCTACCGGCCGGACCTTGATCATTGCACACATATTGCCCTGAGTCGGGTCCTGGCTTCGACGGCTGACCACCGCCGAGTACAGGGTAGTACGTGGTCGTGGCGGTCCGCGCTCCCCCGGCATGCCGCCTACCTAAACCACGCGACAGGCCCGCTGGGACGACTCAGGCCGGACACCCGGAGCAGCGCCCAGCAGCCCGCCGAGATATGAGCGGTTGCACCGCCTTCACCGTAGGTTGTCCGGATACGGACAGTGCGTAGTCCCGTATGGCGACCTCCGCGTCAACGCTTCACCGGAGATACGGCCGATCGGACCGGCTGCAAAGGGGACGCCATGCACAGGACTCTCATCACGCTCGTGCTCCTGGGCACGCTTAGCGTGACCGGCTGCTCCACCGACAGCCAACCCACCGCCCAGCCCGCCACCCCACCGGTCGCCTCGCCGACTCAGGCCGCAGCGGTCGCCCAAGGCTCTCCTACCCCGTCACCCCAGCAATCGCGCCGGCCCGTGAGGCCGACACATCCCACGGCGCCGCGAGCCTCCCGGCCCACCCACACGACGGCTCCCACATGCGGCGCACCGCCCAACCCATACCGCCTCAACTTCTGCGGACGAGGCAACAAGGTCTACAACCCGCCGGCCGACGTCTGTACCTACTTCGAGTGCATCCCCAACTTCTCGAACGGACACGGCTACATGGTGCAGTGCAACGACGGCACGTACAGCATGTCCGGTGGACGCCCTGGCACCTGCTCCCATCACAACGGCGAGGGAAGGCCCGTACTCCAAGGTTGACGAACAGGACCATCACACGAGGCGAGAGACATGCGCGCTCGCCCGCCGACGGATTTACAGAGGGTCGGCGATTCGACCTACGGTCCCCTGCTGACCTCGGCTTACGCCCCGCCCTCGACCGGGCAGACGCAAGATCATCCCGCGTATATCCCGCGTCCGGCTCTGGTGCGCCGCCGCGCCGGCCTACTCATTACGAGTCATGCTAAGTACGTCCACGGCTGTCCAGGTTCACGTACTGACCATGGTTTTCGGCCTCAAATCGCCCTAGCACATGGGGGTGCCTGCGTACTGTTAAGAGAAGAAGCGCGTGCGGACCAGTGCGGTCCACACGCGCTCCGGTTACTCAGGTCCCAGGGCTACGGCCCTAGGAACCCGTTCGGTCAGGAACCGTACGGTGCGTGTTCGACCTCGCCGCAGCCCGTGTTCAGGCAGCGGCGCCACAACGTCCATGGGTCCAGCAACTCCCAGCCCGACCAGTTGTGGTTCCCGCAATTCGCCATGCTTTGCCCCTTTCTGGTTTGTAGTAAACGCAAGCGATGTTCGCTCGCGTAGAGGACGGTCCGTGTGGCATTGCCGTTGGCAAGCTTCCACATGCACTTCACCCCAACCGGCTCCTCATGGATCAACCAGGCCGAACGCTGGTTCACCTCCTTAGCCGACCAGATGATCCACTGCGGCGCCCACAAGAGCGTCCAAGCCCTGGTAGCCGACATCCGTGCCTGGGCAGCGGACTGGAACACCCACCCCCGCCCATTCATCTGGACCAAGACCGCCGAAGAAATCTTCGAATCCCTCGCACGATTTTGCCGATGTATTTCAGGTGCGGAACACTAGTGCCGCGTCAGGCGACGTTCGCCCTTCTGACAACGGCGTGTAGGCGTTCATTGGCGGCATGTTTGTTCCGCCAGATGATGTAGCGGCGGATCATGGTGGTTGTTAGCGCATCTGTTAGCAAGTCCCTCCCCTACCGCAGCAGGATCACCTGTCCGGAGTGCTCGCCCGCGCGAACGGCGAGACGGTGTGACAGACGGTTTCGCGCGGGTGAGTGCTCCGGCTCGCGGGGGGCTGGGGGTCGCGAGACCCCCGCTTCGGTCTCGCTCAGCCGCTGCGGCCAGTGGCCGGCGCCTCTCCGCCCCGAACCCACGGCGTGATGATGGTCGGCGATGCCAAAAAAGGAACGTGCCGCCGGGGGCCGGCGGCACGTAGTTGGAGCGCCTGTGCTTGGCGCTAGTTGTTCAAGTCGCGCAAGAAGCTGATCGCCCCCAGCACCGCCAGGGGCGCACCCAGCTGGACGGCGTGCCAGTACCCGATCTTGGGGATGACGGGCCACCACACCTCGTGGGCCGTCTCAATGGTCGCCATCAGGAGCCATCCGATGAGTATCAGGAAGACGCCGTACACGACGAACGAGACGATCAGGTGAGCGATCTTGCCGGAAATCTTCATTGGGTTCTCCCTGTTTGTAAACGACTTCAAGGGAGGAATGTCCGGGCAAAAAGCTCGAACGCAACAGTGCGTTCTCTGTCTCCGTGGCGTTCTGCGACCGGTTGGGGCGGTCGTCCGGTCTCGGGACGGGTCGGCCCGCAGAGGCCGCACGCCCGGCCCGAGGGCCCGGCGGCTGCCCCGGCGGCCCGCTTGCGGGCCGCCCTTGAAGACGTAGAGAAAGTTCTCATCCGGCGGGATCCCCCAGCCTGTGCGACCGACGGTGATCGTTTACGCCTGGGCCTGAGTCTTCTGCTTGAGGCGTTCGTAGGGGGTCTGGCCGCCGAGGCCGCCGTGGGGTCGATCGTAGTTGTAGTAGTCCTCCCACTCGCGGAGCTTGTCGTTGAACACTTCGGCGCTGTCGATCAGGACGCCGTCGAGCATTGCGTAGAACTCCTCGGCGTCGATGCGATGTGATCGCTCGACCTTGCCGTTCAGCCGGGGTGTGCGCGGCTTGATGTAGGTGTGGGCGATGCCCTTGTCGAGTACGTGCCAGTGGAATGCCGACTGGAATTCCGCCCCGTTGTCGGTCTGGATGACCTCGACCTGGAACGGCAGGCGTGACAGGACGTAGTCCAGGAACTGGATGGCGGTCTTTTGGTTGAGCTGGGGGTAGATGCGCAGCACGCGCAGGCGGGTGCAGTCGTCGATGGCGGTGAACTGGTAGTACTTGTTGCGGCCGCCGCGGCGGCCGCGGCGGCCGGTGGTGAGGCCGGCGATGGGTTCGATGAACTTCACGTCGATCTGGACGCGGTGGCCGGGCAGTTGCTTCTCGTACCGCTTCCATCGCTTGTCGTGCCGCTTGTAGCGCTGCGAGGCGGGCAGGCGGCCCATGTCGAGCCGTTTGAGGATGCGCCACACGCCGGACTTGCTGATGGTGATGTCGTGGTACCGCTTGAGGTACATGGCGATCTTCTCGGGCCCGAAGTGGTAGTTCTGTCGCAGGTAGATGATCTTCCCGACCACCTCGACGTGGGTGGCGTTCGGGCTTGTCTTCGGGCGCTTGGAACGGGTACGCAGGCCTTCGACGCCCTCGGTCTGGTAGCGCTTGTACCAGATGTAGTAGGCCTGGCGGCTGATGCCGAAGTACCGGCACGTCATCGCGACGTTGCCGGTGACCTCCTCGACGTGTCGGATGACCGCCAGGCGCCGCTTGGCCTCACGGTCCAGCGGCGGATTGGGGCGGTCGAGCTGGGGGTTGGGGGTCGACATGGATGATCTCCGTAGTGGCCGGAGACCCGGGTGTCAACGATGACCGTCAGTTTTAGACATCGGTGCCGGTTTTGTCGTGTCCCGGTAGATGCTTGTCAGCCGGCTTGTTCTTGCTGCTCGTAGCGGCGACGCCATGCTGCGCAGCGTTCGACGTAGGTCGGCAGGTGGCGCGCCTGGAAGTCCTCGGCGGACCAGTCGTGTGCCTCGACTTCGGCCCCTGCGTTGCAGGCGTATCCCCACCCGTGGCGACCGTCGACCAGGGCGATGCGCATGAGGTCGTAGACGGGATCCTCGAAGGCGTCCAGCACGCGCCATTCTTCGGCGGCGAGTCCGGTCAGCAGGAATCCGCGGGCGATGCCGTCGCCGGGGACCAGTCCGGGATAGACGCGTTCGGGAAGCGCGGCGACGCGCCATCCCTCGGCGGCTACCGGTTCGTGGTCGGGGACGCGGTCGATGAGGGCGAACAAGACGTCAGGGAATTGGAGGCTTCCGTAGACGAACAGGGCCTCCGGGTCCACCGATAGGCGGTCCTTCGGGCCAGAGCTCGGCGAGGTCGGCTGGGGTGAGTGGGTCCCGGTATGCGGCATTGAGCACCTCCCGGGACACCTTAACGTCGGCCTCGGCGAGGGCGGTGAACCAGTCGAACCCTGCCGGGTAGGCCCACATGTAGGACCGGTGGGTGGGATCGGCTCCCCGGTCGGCCAGATATCCGGCGATAGTCGTGCCACTCCACCAGGGAACGGCGGCGCGTAGGTGGTCGGCGCACTCGATCGCCGGGGTTCCCGCGTTGAGCGCCCGGTGGACCTGGGCGAGGACGAGCTGGGTGTAGTGACTGAGCCGGACTCGGGCCATGAGCACCTTGTCATCGGGGAGGATGAACAGGGGCCACGCCTGGGCGAGTCCTTCAAGCATGACCTGCTGTGGGCCGTGGATGGACAGCAGGCGGACCCACGGGACGTCTTCGGCTGCTGCCCTGGCCGCGAAGCTGGCGCTTTGCAGCCCGTGCCCGAGGACTTCGTGAAGGGCGAATTGCCTGGCACCCGCCTGAGTGAACTCGACGTTGGGAAGATTGAGCCGCAGGCGAACGCGATCGCCGGCACCATCCAGCCAGTACGCCCAGTAGGCGTCGACCTCGGTCGTCTCGATCGTCAGCGTGTACGGGGCGGTGCTGCCGGTCGCCTCCCTGACGGCGGGTTCGAGCTCTTGGGCGGCCTGGCGGATGGCGTCGGGTGCCTCATTGACATCAAGCAGCCCTTCGGCCTGGCGGAGCTCGGTGTTGGCGTCCGGTCCCCAGCCGATACCGAGATCAGCGAGCGCGCGGCGGGCCATCTCGGCGCGCTCGGCGATGTAGTCGTCCGGCCATCCGGCGGAGCCACACCCTTGGGTCGCGCGGATGTAGTCGTCCAACGAAGGCCGTTCACCGAGAAGTGCACCGAGGAAGGCAAGGTCGGCGTCGAGTCGGCTGGCCGGTGGGCCATCGGCGTCGGGCCGTAGTTCGGCGAGTCTGCGGTAGACGGTGAGCCGATCGGGTGCTGCCTCAACCTGCGGGCCGCCGGGGAAGCAGTCGAAGTCGATGATCGGTGAACCGCCTCGTTCGATCTCGTGGGCGTTCCAGGCGCGAAGAACGGCCTCGATCTCGTCACGCAGGCTCATGCGGGACATCCCATCGCAGTGTGAGGGCCTGGTTGGGGCGCAGGTGGTCACGGGTCAAGGTCATCACGACGTCGTCCCCGTCGTAGTCCCACACCAAAGCGTCCTCAGCTGAGTTCTCCGAACCGTTGGGTTCTTCCTCCATCGCCCAGCAGCGCAGGAGCTGCCGCGCTTGCTGGTGGCGTACGCGGAGCGTGTAGTGCCGCGTGTACCGGGGGGTCGACTGCCGCCAGTAGTGATCGTTTAGGAACTGCCCGCCCTCGCAGACACAGCCGACCGTGGCCATCTCTCCCGGCTGGATGGGCGGCGAGATCTGGCAGGCGAACTTGGACAGGTTCGCGGTGTCATGAACGCGCTGGATCATGACGCGCCGGTCCGGGTCGCTGACCGGCTCGATGGCGAGCCGGTCTCGGGTGTACTCGAACCACACTTCTCGCGACAGCCGAGCCATCGGCTTGTCGCTCAGGTTGAGCAACTGATGCCGGTAGGTCACCCGAGACCAGCCCTCGGGGTCGATGTCGATGTCGACGGTCATCGACAGTTCAACGATGTTCCCCGACAGGGTGGCGAGTTGGGCGGCTTCGTCATCGCTGAGGCGGAGCACGCGTTGCAGTTCAAGCAGTTGACGCCCGAGTCTGCGGGCGGTGTCGCTCGCCCCCTCGACCGAGTTCAGCAGAGCCGGTGATACCGGCGCGGTCATTTCGGCCGGTGTCCCCCACGTGACGTCGCCTTGGGGCGCGTGAAGGTTCTGCTCGATGGCCTTGAGTAGTTCCTCGGCCTTGTCGGTGCCGGCTGGGCTGTCGGGGGGTGGATGTTCGGCCCGGTCTTCGGTGACCCGCTCGAACAGCTGCTCTGCGGTCCAACCAGGGAACATCTTCTCCAGCACCCGGAGATGGTCGGGATATGGAAGCCCCTTGACCTGGCCGGTGGTCCAACGATGAAACTGCGCCCGGCTCGGTCCCACCCCAACGAGAGCGGGGTCAACCTTTCGAGCGGCTTTGTCGTATTCGATGCTGAATGTCCGGTAGGTCTGCCAGTGGCGTTCGCGGAGTAGGACTTTCAACCGCACGGGGGGATTCGTCATCGCCTGGCTTTCCATCACCGCGAACGTAACACGGGATGAGACCTAGATGAGGCGAAGAGAGACCAAGACGTCCGGGATGCGGTCGGCGCGGTATCGCAGTGCGACACGTCTCCCCGCGAGGCTCGTGGGTGTGATCAAAAGCGGGACCGGTGACATGGCGAGGTTGACAGCCGTGGCCCCATGTCACCGGTCCCGCTCCCACCAAGGGGGAGCGTTGGAGACGAGCAAGCACCTGGAGATGGAACTCCTCGCCGAGTTGCGGGCGGCGCTGACCGAACACGACGTCAGATCCGAGATATCTGAGGAAGTGGCGGGCCTGGCCGTCACGACCAAGACCCCCGGCATATGCCTCTGGGTCTTCGTCAGCTTCAGCAACCGCTACTTCTCCTGGGCCGGAGCCAACCACCAACACCCGGTCAACGACGTCACTGGGGCCGCCCGGCGGATCGCCGCTCACGTGCAGGGCCTGCACCTTCTGGACGGTGAGGCATGAGCACCAACCATGACCCCGACTTCGGGCGGGTCGCATCGATCGATCAGGCACGCAAGAAGGCTGCGAAGAGGAGGACCACGGGGTTGACGGAGGTCGAGCGTCAGCTACTGCTCGAAGAGGTCGCGAAGATCTCTGCGGAGTTGTGTGACTTGCAGGTCCTAGCCGCTGATATCGCACGTCGGGTCACGGCTTCCCCGAATACGCGGGCGGAGCGTACCGCCTGATGATCTAGCGCTGGCCTGGGCAGCGCGATGAGCTGCGGGGCCGGTGACGTCGAGCCGATCGGGGTAACTCGTGGCCACACCCGCGTACGTGTGCGCGGAGCAGGAGATTCCCTCTGTTGAGTTCCGTCACCGGCCTCGCTCCCACTCGAAGGAACGAGGCATGAACCACATCGACCATGACCGCGAACTCGGCTTGTTGATCGAGTTGTGCCGGGAGCTGTGCAAGTTCGGTTTCCAGGTGGGGATGAGCGACGCGCGTCCGGCCGTGTTCATCCGGGACACCTCCGGCGGGATCTCCTGGATCGTCGCTCTCGACCGGTCGGGCGAGCGCTTCGAGTGGCGCAACGGGGCAGACGCTCACCCTGTCGCCGACCCGGTGGGGGCGGCGGGTGCGATCGCGGTTGAGGTCTGGAAGCGTGCTGGATTGTCCGGCGCGATGTGATGAGCGCCGCCGTCCTGGCCATCTTGACGTACCGGTTTCCCGGTGCCGTGATCTGGTACGGGGAGCGAACGGCGTCCTGGTGGGCCATGGTCCCGCCTCCGGCCGGATGGCGGCTGGTTGAAGCGGCCGATCCGGATCAGTTGACCCAGGCAGTGATCAAGGCACAGTCGTGGCCTTGGCCCGCTCCGCGTCAGGGGGCGCGCTGGACCCTGGGTGTAGGACAGCACGACTGACGGCCGCCCTGGCGCATGGCGCATGGCAAGCATCAAGTGATCCAAGCCACAGGCCGATATCGGACAGGCCACAGGCCGATATCGGACAGGGAGGTATCTCGGCTTGTTCGCGCCTCACCTGATCCACGATCCTTACTGTCATGATCCTGCTTTACCTGATCGCGGTAGCATCCGGCTTCGCCACCCTGCTGGTAGCCATACGAGGCTTCCCAGAAGGGGGGATCTGGATCGGCTGCGTCGCTGTCGCGATGGGCCTGGCCGGTCTTGCCTGGTCGGCCCAGATAACTTGGCTTCCCACCCTTTCTGAAAGGCTCCAAGACCACGGCCGCCGAGCCAGTGCCGAGGTCTTGTCAGTTAGGCACGGTCAGGCCGACTCCGACATGGTGACCTCAGCCAGGATCCGCTTCGACCCTGGAACGGGCCCCGTCGTCACGTCCCTCGGCACAAGGGACTCGTTCCGCATGCAGATCGAAGACCTCAAGCGGGGCTCGTCGGCCGACATCGTGTACGACCCCGATCACCCTGCCGACGCCATGCCTGCCGACGTCGTGGGCAAGATCGGCCATGATCCGCGCCCCGCTCGCATGTGGTGGCTCTGCGGCAGCTACACCCTGCTCATGGCCACCCTCACGGGCATTCAGATAGTCCGCTATCGCAGAGGCGTCCCGCAGACTTCAAGAGCGCCGCGCAAGGAAGACCTTGTGCCCCCAATTAGGAATTCTGGCGGCTCTGATCACCGGTAAGTCACCGGGCCTGAGAACGTGTTTGAGAAGTGATCTCAGTGGACGAATTCGGGGGGCCTGGGGCCGGCCAGAAGGGTTTCGCTGTTATCCCGCGGCGCTGGGCCGTCGGGTACAAGCCCAGCAGAACGGTCTTGGCGCCGTCGCGGTCTTGCACGCTCGACGAGAGCCGCCCGCCCGGAGGTTCGCCGGTGAGGCGGAGCCTGTCTAGGATCTCCCGCTGACGGACGCCGCCATACGCGAGGGTGCCGCAAGCGAGACGCCAGAGAAATGCCAGCCAACTTTGCGCCATGGCCAGCTTGCAAATGACGACGCCACATGGACTGTCTTCGACGCAAGCGACCGTCGCTTGCGTTTACTCCAATTAGGGGGAAGCATGTCGGACAGCTGCGACCACGACTGGGGAGACTGGCACGACCAGGGCTCCGGCAGAGAGGCGCGCACCTGCAACAAGTGCCCTGCATCGGAGTGGCGCGACAAGCAGTAGTGGCCGAATTCTCGGTCCACTCTGCAAGGTCGGGCGTTTAGCTCGACCCAGTCAGGTTCCTGGGCCCCGGCCCATGCCGGGGCTCCTAAGACCTACGTGAATCGAGCGCGTGGGGACCGCACACTGGTCCCCACGCGTTTCTTTTGTTTCGCATCGTCTGAGTGAGTGTTTGAGAAGTTGATCTCGGTCGGTGTGGCTACGTGATCATCGGTGCCGGTTCGTGCAGGGTGGGCGGGTGTCTCGGGAGCCTCGTTACCCCTCGGATCTGACCGATGAGCAGTGGGCGCTGGTGGAACCGCTGCTGCCACCCGCCGGTGAGGGTGGCAGGCCGGAGAAGCATTCGCGGCGGGCGGTGGTGGATGCGGTGTTGTACGTGGTGCGCACCGGCTGCTCCTGGCGGCAACTGCCTGCGGATTTCCCGCCGTGGCAGACGGTGTACTGGTACTTCGTGCGGTGGGAGAAGCAACGGGTCACTCTGAAGGTGCTCGATACGCTGCGCCAGCAGATCAGGGTGGCCGACGGGCGTGA